>NZ_JBITIB010000006.1:0-294370 GCF_044458565.1 Streptomyces sp. NPDC050433
CCGCACCTGGATCCAGACCTGGAACGAGAACCCCAAGCCGTTCACATGGACCAAGAGCGCCGACGAAATCCTCAACTCGTTAGCGAAATATATCGACAGGATTTCAGGCGCAGGACACTAGGGGGTGCGATGGCCGAGTGTCTACGGCGGTGGATGTCGCGCAGGTCAACTCAAGGTCGTAGCACGGTCTGTCAGTTCTCTGGTCTAGTGTCGCCGGAATGGCCGAGCCTTCCTTTCTGACCGCCGTCCGCGAGTCGTACGACACAGTCGCCGCCGCTTACGTCGAACGCGTCCCGCCTCCGGCCGCGATGGACCCGCTGTCACGCGCGATGCTGGCGGGGTTCGCCGAACTCGTGCGGACGGCCGGTCTGGGGCCGGTCGCGGACCTGGGATGCGGCCCCGGCCGCGTGACGGCGCACCTGGCCGGGCTGGGGGTGCCCGCCTTCGGCGTCGATCTGTCGCCGAAGATGATCGGGCTGGCTCGGCACGCCTATCCGAACCTGCGGTTCACCGCGGGTTCGATGACCGCGCTGGAGATGGGGGACGACGAGCTCGGCGGCATTCTGGCCTGGTATTCCACCCATCACACGCCGCCGCAGTGGCTGCCGGCGGTGTTCGCCGAGTTCCACCGCACGCTCGCGCCCGGCGGCTACCTGCTCTGGGGAGACTATGTCGGCGATGAACGGCTGCGGCCGACCCAGGGCTATGGCCGTCCGGTGTCCTACGAGTCGTATCTCCTGCCCCTGGACCGCGTGGCCGGCCTGCTGGAGCAGGCCGGACTCGTCGTCACCGCGAGGCTGGAGCAGGAGCCCGGCGGAATGGCGAACAGACCGCACGCCTGCCTCCTGGCCCGCAAGCCCGAAGAACCTGACAGGGCCTGACAGGGCCTGAGGACGATCAGCACCACTCCGGTGTTTCGGGTTCGGACGGGGGCTCAGCGGCGGGCGTGGCGGATCTTCAGGCGGCCGAAGCCCATGGTGCCGGAGATCCGGATCCTCGGTCCGCCGGGGCCGGTGTGCCGCGGGGGCTTGTAGAGCGTGTCCTTCCATCCGGTGTGCAGAGCATCGGCGTCGACGATCGCGTCGCGAGGCACTGTGATCTTGGCCCTGCCGGTGCCGAGTTGCAGCTCGATGTCGACCGCCGGATGCTCGAACACCGCTCGGGACAGGTCCAGGTGCACCTTCCCGAACGCGGACTCGACCTTGAGGGTCCGAGGCACCCGCCAGGCGCCGCCCCGGCGGATCCGCCCACCGGCGGCGGCGATCGTGGACGTGGTGCCCGCGTCGACCTCCGGGAGCGAGTCCAGCACCGGGGCGAGTTCGCCGTGCGTCCTGGCGGTGAGCGCCTGGTGGAGGCGTGCCTCCATCTCCTCGTGCGAGAGGTGCCCGGCGGCGTACGCCTCCTGGAGGCGCTGCACTGCGGTGTCGCGGTCGTCTTCGCTGAGGGTGGTCACCCTTTCACTCTAATGGCCGCACCGGCCCCGTTGTCAGACGGTGAAGGCTTCGATCAGGGTCCAGATGGCGAGTCCGGCCATGCACGCCGCGCCGATACGCTGAACGGTCTTGAGCGGAACGCGCTGGGCGATGAAGCGGCCCGCCAGCAGGGCGAGGGCGGAGACCGACATCAGGGCGAGGGCGGAGCCGATCGCGGTGGGCAACCAGCCGTTGCCGGCGGCCAGGTTGGCGGTGGTGATCTGGGTGAGGTCGCCCCATTCGCTGATGAAGACGGCCATGAAGGCGGTCGTGTAGACCGGCCAGAAGCCGGTCACGGTCTTGCCCGCGCCGTCTTCGTCGTCATCGTCTCCGCTGCGGAGCAGGACGAAGGCGCCGAACGCGAACAGGGCGGCGGAGACCAGCTTGACGGCCATCTCCGGGAGCATCCCGAGCAGGCTGCCGGCGCCGACGGCGATGGCGACGTGCACGATGAAGGCGGTGGAGGTGCCGAACCAGACGTACAGCGGGCGCATCCGGGTGCCCATGGCCAGTGAGGCGAACATGGTCTTGTCGGGGAGTTCCGCGAGGAAGATCAGCCCGAAGGCGGTGAGCATCGCCAGGGGGTCGAAGGTCATTCTCTTGCTCTCTGCCGGGGCCGGGCCGTCAGCTCGTACGGCACCCAGCGGGCGACGGGAAGAACCACTCGACCCGGCACGATGGACGACCCACGAGAGTGCGGGCCGAATCATGCCTTGGTCGAAGGTCTCGTCCGCCCCGCAGAGTACGCGGTGGCCCGGTGGCCGGGGCGCCTCGCGGCGTCCAGTGTGTCGACCAGCGGTTCTCGGGACTACTCCCCTTCGCTGCCGAACAGCCTAACAGGCGGGCGGAGGGCGACTGAGGGCGACTGAGGGCGGCCGAGGGCGCTCACTCCGCCTCGGCCGTCACCCGCCCCGTCTTCACCGCGTCGACCAGGGCCGCGTGGTCGCGCTCGTTCTGGTCCGCGTAGATCTCCGCGAAGTCGGCCAGCGCGTTGTCGAACGCGGGGCCGCCGCCCAGATACGCGGCGATGGCGATCCGGTCCCCCGAGCGTGAGTGGGCGCGGGCGAGCGTCGCGCCGCAGAGTTCGGCGAAGACCCGCATCCCGTTGGGGATCATGTCCTGGGGTTCCAGGATGCCTTTCCAGTCGTGCAACTGCCGTACGTAGAAGTCCCGTTGATGGCCGTCCAGCCCCCGCACCCGGTCCCATCCCAGGAAGACGTCGCCCACCGCCTGCATGAGCCGCTGCCCGGCGACGACGCGCTGCCCCTGGTTGTTGTACTCGCTCGCGCCCACGTACTCCGCCAGCACCGAGTGGTCCGCCTCCTTCGCCTGGAGGATCAGCGGGTCCGAGTCGTCCTTGCCCAGCAGGAGCATGATCCAGCAGCGCGTGCCGACGCTGCCCACGCCGACGACCTTGCGGGCGATGTCGACCACGCGGTACTGCCGCAGCAGTTGCCTCCGCTCGGTGGAAAGGCTCCTGCCGTAACGGTCGACCAGCTTGTGGAGTTCGCGTACGAACGTGTCGCGCTGCCCGCCTCGCAGCAGGTCGTCGAGCGGCACGACGAGGGGCGGATCGGGCGTGAAGCGGCGCTCCCCGTCGTGCGCGGTGGTCAGTTTCTCGAACGCCTGGAGGCTGTCGCGACCGCGCGCCTTCGCCATCGACTTCGCCAGCCCCTTGCGCCCCCTCGCGCCGAGCCGCCGGTCGGCCAGCGGCTGGAGTTCCGCCATGTCGGCGCGGGTGTACCAGACGTCGAGATTGCCCATCCCGGCGAACTCGCGTATGCGCTCGCGGTACGACCGTACGGCGGCCCGTACGATCATGGACCGCTCCTTGGCGGAGAAGCCGTTCTCGCGTCCGGCGATCACCAGGCTCGCGGCCAGCCGTTTGACGTCCCACTCCCAGGGGCCCGGCAGCGTCTCGTCGAAGTCGTTGATGTCGAAGACCAGCCGCCGCTCGGGCGAGCCGAGAAGCCGGAAGTTCATCAGATGGGCGTCCCCGCAGAGCTGCGCCCTGATGCCGGAGACCGGGGTGGTCGCCAGATCGCCGGCCATGATCGCGGCAGCGCCCCGGTAGAAGCGGAAGGGCGACTCGGTCATACGCCCGTACCGGAGGGGCACCAGATCCGGGACCCGTGTCTGCGACTGCGCGTCGATGACGGCCACCGGGTCGGGCCGGTCACGGCCGGGGTCGAATTCCGCGTGGCTGGACCTCGGCGCGATCTTGCGCGCCGCCTTTCCCCGCTCGGCCCGCTCCTGGGGGGACGGGTGGACCGTCCGTGGCCGCCACCCACCCGCGTGGGCGGCACGGGAGATCCGGGCGGTCCGGGCGGTCGTGCGGGAGGCCCGGGACGTTCTGGACGTTCTGGACGTTCTGTCGGAGGTCGTGCCGCGCCTGGTCATGGATGCGCCTCCACCCCGAGAGCCGACCCCCACCCGTCCACTATCGGGTGACCACCGGCTCGTCGCATGTCGAAGGGGGTGGCCGTCAGGCATCTGCGGGCTTGCGGATCGCGGCCAGCAGGGCCGGTGAGTGGTAGCCGGTCGACTCGCCCGAGTGCCAGGACACGAGGTCCGGCGCCTCCGGCCGGGCGCCACCGAGCATGAACAGGGTCACCAGACTCAGCGCGCCGAGCACCGTGATTCCCAGCGTGATCCCCACCGCCTGGTGGAAGCCGTCGGCGAGTCCCTGGACGAGCGCGAAGTGCAGCAGCACGGGGCCGACCAGGAACGCCGCCTCAGAGCGCAGCAGCTCGACGAGGGCGAAGGTCGGGCCGATCTGGACAGCGGGGACGGAGAAGCCGGCCAGGAAGAGTCCCGGCGTCACGCCCGCGCCCGCGCCGAAGCCGAGGAAGAAGGAGGCGACGGGAACGGTCGCGGACGCGCTCGACGGGGAGGCGGCCAGCAGGACAGCGGCGCCGATGGCCACGCTGACGGTGCCGCACAGGGCCAGATACGGCGTCCAGCGGGTCGACATCAGTTGGCGGAACAGCACGGAGGCGATGAGGACACCGAGGATCTGAGGCGTGACGAGCGCCCCGATCCGTACCGGGGAGAACCCGGCCTCCCTGGTCAGAAAGACCTCGATCAGCTCCAGCAGGGTGGTGAAGCCGGCCCCCACGAGCATCGCGTTGAGCGTGCCGACGACCGGCAGGGTGTTGCTGATGGGCCGCACCGGCATCAGCGGACGCTCCTTCCGGTACTGGCCGCCCACCAGGAAGACGCCGCACACCAGTCCGGCGGCCACCGGTACGTAGAACTCGGGGTCGCTGAAATCGCCGCGCGTCAGCCACGAGACTCCGAAGAACGGCAGCGCCGTGGTGCCGAGCGCGAGCGGGACCGCCGTCCAGTCGAACTTCGCGCGGCGGTCCGGCGGCTCGTTGCCCTCGAAGGTCAGTGAGCCGACGACCAGTCCGATCAGCGCCAGTGTGCCGATGCCCGCGAACAGGGGCCGCCAGCCGCCGAATGAGCCGACGAGCCCGCCCACCAGCGGGCCGAAGGCCACCATGCCGAAGAGCCCGAGACTGACGACGACGGCGGTGGTCTGGAGCTTGACGATGGGCTGGCCGGTGATCAGTGGTGGCAGCGCCGCGACCAGCAGCATGCCGGTGAACAGCCCCTGGAGCACCACCCCGGTCGCGAACATGCCGATGTTCTGCGCGCTGAGCGCCAGCACCGAACTCAGCACGAATCCGCACTCGCAGACGAGATAGACGCGGCGCCGTGCCACCCGCTGCACGAGGTCGGCACACGCGACGGCGCCGAAGGCGTACCCGGCGTTCGACATGCCGCTGGTGAGCTGGAGTTCGTACGTCGTGGCGCCGATGCTCCGCGTGATCTGCGGCTCCATCAGTGCGGTGGCGGTGGTGAGGATCAGATACGGGCTCAGCGCGAGCAGCGCCAGGGTGACGGCCGCCGGGTAGTTCCCGGCCAGCGGAATCCGGGTGAACAGACTCGGCGAAAGTGAGCGGGACGGCAAGAACGCCTCCGGGGCCGGCGTGGGGTAGCGGGGAAGGCACGGTGAAGTGGGGGGGGAGTGAGCGAGCGTGCGGCGGGGCGGGGCCGCGAACCGGCTCAGCGTACGGTCGTACGCCGCGCATCCCCCGGCCTGACACGCCAGCCCCGTGGACCGGGCCTCCGTGCGTACGCCGGTCCGTACGACGTCCCGCACGACGGTCCGCACGACCGGTTCCACATACCCCCCGCCCGTATAGACTTCCGGTGCGTCGGGCACGTCCGCCGCATCACACAGGGGGATCACGATGAACGTGGAAGGGCACGTGGCCGAGGGCTACGAGACGGTCCGTCAGGTCTTCAGCCGCATGGTGGACGACGGCCGGGAGACCGGGGCCGGCCTGTCGGTGTGGCGGGACGGCGTCGAGGTCGTCCGGCTCAGCGGCGGCTGGGCCGACACCGCGCGGCGCCGGCCCTGGCGTCCCGACACGCTGGTGCAGCCATACTCGGTGTCGAAACCGTTCGCCGCGCTCGCGGCCCTGGTCGCGGTCCGGGACGGCGCGCTGACGCTGGACGAGCCGATCGGGCGGTACTGGCCCGCGTACGCCGTCGCCGGCAAGGAGCGGACCACGCTGCGGCACGTCCTCACGCACCAGGCGGGGCAGGCCCGCTTCCCGGTGGCCGCCGTGGACACGGACCTGCTGGACGACGCCCGGCTGCGGGAGCTGCTGGCCGTATCGGCTCCGGAGTACGTACCAGGTACGTCGCTGGGCGAGCACGCGCTGACCTACGGGCATCTGATCGACGGGATCCTGCGGGCCGGGGCGGGCGTCTCACTGGAGCGGATGTTCGCCGACGTCGTACGGCCCGCGCTGGGTCTGGACGGCTGGTTCGGCGTACCCGACGGTGAACTCCACCGGGTCGCCGACCTTGAGTACGCGTCTCCCGACTGGCCCGAACAGCTGCCGCCAGCACCGTGGTTGACCATTCCGGCGGGCGTGCTGGACATGGCGCGGATGAACTCCACCGCGTGGCGGCAGTCGGCCTTCGGCGCCGCCAACCTGCATGCCAGCGCGACCTCCGTGGCGAAGTTCTTCGCGGACCTCACCCGCACGGACGGGCCGGTCCACCGGCTGCTCGGCGGCGAACTCCACGCCGCGTATCTCGCACCCCAGGTCCGCCGGCACGACGAGGTCTTCGCCACCACCGTCGGCTGGACCCTGGGTCTCATACGCGACGAGGGGAAGATCGCCAAGGGCGGACTGGGCGGCTCGGCGGCGTGGTGGTCGATCGAGCACCACCACGCCTGCGCCTTCCTGACCCGCCGACTGGACGATCTCTCGCGTGCCGGCGAGATCGCGGAGGCCCTGGGTGACGACCTGAGCCTGCGATGAGCGGAAGCCGGCGGGTGTCGTGGCAGGCCGGGGCTATTCCGGGCGCTCGGTGATGGTGATCTCCCCGCGCCGGATGGTGGCGACGCGGGTCGCGCGGCGGGCGATCGCGCTGTCGTGGGTGACCATGACGAAGGTCAGCCCGTGCTCCTTCCAGAGCCCTTCGAGCAGATCCATGATCTCGTCGCGCATGGACTCGTCGAGATTGCCGGTGGGTTCGTCGGCGAGCAGCACCTTGGGCTGTTTGACGAGCGCCCGAGCGATGGCGACACGCTGCTGCTGACCGCCGGACATCTCGGAGGGCACGTGCCGCATGCGCTCCCCCAGCCCGACGGAGCGCAGGGCCTCGGCGGCACGGTCGCGGCGCTCCTTGGCCTTGGTGCCGAGCGGGACGAGTGCCGTCTCGACGTTCTCCTGCGCGGTGAGGGTGGGGATGAGGTTGAAGCTCTGGAAGACGAAGCCGATCGACCGGCCGCGTACGGCGGTGAGCTTGGCCTCGCCGAGCCGGGCGAGATCGGTGCCGTCGAGCAGGACACTGCCCGTGGTGGGCCGGTCGAGGCCGCCCAGCATCTGGAGGAGGGTGGACTTCCCGCCGCCGGTGGGGCCCTTGATGACGAGCCGGTCGCCCTCGCCGATGGTCAGGTCGACGCCGGCGAGCGCGTCGACGGTGTCCTTGCCTCTGCGGTACTGCTTGGTGACACCGCTGAGTTCATACATGGTGCGACTCCTGGGCTGCTGCGTGAGGTACGGGTGGTTCCGGCGACTACTCGACGCGGCGGAGCGCGTCGGCGGGCCGCAGGCGGGAGGCGCGCCAGCCGCCGAAGGCGCCGGCGATCAGGCCGCCGGTCACCGCGAGGCCGACCGCCAGGGCGATGGTGGCGATGGAGACGGGGGCGGTGAGGGCGATCTCGATGGCCTTGTCGGCGGACGGGCCGCCGGGACCGGCCGCGCGGACCATGCCGCCGGCCGGACCACCACCACCGCCACCACCGGCCCCGCCGCCGAGTTCGGCGGTCAGGGACGGGCTGACTGCGGTCAGCACATACGCGCCGGCCACGCCCACCGCGATGCCCAGCGCACCGCCGACCAGACCGTTGACCACCGCCTCGCCGACGACCTGCCGGGTGACCCGCCCGCTCTTCCAGCCGAGGGCCTTGAGCGTGCCGAATTCCTGTACGCGGCGGGTGACGGCCGACATGGTGAGCAGGCCCGCGACGACGAAGGCGGCCACGAGGACGGCGATGGACAGCCACTTGCCGACGTTGGTGGCGAGGTCGGACGCGGTGGAGAGGGAGCCGGAGACCGTGTCGGCGAGGTCGGCGGAGGTGGTGACGGTGGTGCCCGAGATGTTCTTCTGGATGGCCGACTTGACGGCGTCGATCTGCTGCGAGTCGTCGGCCTTGACGTAGACCGTGGTGACCTTGTCCTTGGAGTCGGACAGGGTCTGGGCCCGCTTCAGCGGGATGTACAGATTGGCCGCCGCGTCACCGCTGTCGGCGGTGGCTATGCCGACGATCTCGAACTTCGTTCCCTTGATGGTGACTTCGCTGCCGACCTTGTACTTCTTCTCCTTCGCGTACGCGGCGTCGACGACGGCCACCTTCGCGTCGGTCTCGCCCGCCTTGAACGTACGGCCGTCGGTGATCTTGGAGGAGGTCAGCGGGCCGAGGTCCTGGTGGGCGGTGTCGGTGCCGTAGACCGTGTAGGAGTTGACGTCGAAGTCGGCTCCCCCGCCCCGTACTTCACCCTGCGGACCGCCGATGCCGCCTCCGCCACCGCCTCCGCCTCCTCCGGTGGCGGCGCTGTCCTCCCGCGCCTTGAACTCGCCGGGTTTGAACTCCCCGTCGACCTTGACGACCGTGAGGCTGAGACCGCCCACGGCGGTGGCCACACCCGACTGGTCCGCGACCTTGCCGACGGTGCTGGACGCGAGGGTCTCGAAGCCCTGCGGCATGACGATGTCGCTGCTCTGCTCCTCGTCGCCGTCCTCCGCGTCGAACCGGAAACGGGGCCCGGCGCGGCCACCCTCGGGCGGGGGCGGGGCGGCCTTGGTGACGGTCATGTCGGTGCCGAGGCCGTACAGCGACTCCAGGACCTTCTCCTGGGCCTTGCCCATGCCGGAGGAGACGGAGTTGACGACGATGACCAGGGCGATTCCCAGTGCGAGCCCCGAGGCCACGACGAGCGCGGCCTTTCGGCGGCGGCGCAGTTCGCGCCGGAGGTAGGTGAAGAACATGGCGGGAAAAATATGCACGGCGCGTGATGGCAGCATATGAGCGGCGTAAGAGAAGGATGAGAAGCCGTCAGCACTCCAGCGCGAACGGAGAGTCACGCATGTCGCGTTACCACGAAATCAAGCACCGGGCCGTCACGACGTTCCAGAGGCACGTCGCCAATCCGCTCTCGTCCCGGATGCCGCAGCAGATCCTGCTGGAGACCACCGGGCGCAGCTCCGGACTGCCTCGGCGGACCCCGGTCGGCGGGAGCCTGGTGGGCCGGGAGTTCTGGCTGGTGTCGGAGTACGGCGACAAGTCGCAGTACGTACGGAACATCCTGGCCGACCCGATGGTCCGCGTCCGGATCAAGGGCACCTGGCACACCGGAACCGCCCACCCGCTGCCGGAGGACGACCCCCGTGCGCGGCTCAGGAGCCTGCCGACGGGCAACAGCGCGATGGTGCGGCTGATGGGGACGAACCTGCTGACGGTGCGCGTCGACCTCGACGACTGACCCGCGCCGGGCCGCGTTTACGCGTCCTGCCCCGAGGTGTCGGGGAACGAGTGGTGCTCGTGCGCGACCACCCAGCGCCCCCGCTCCTTGCGCAGCCCGAGGGTCAGTCGCAGCCGGGTCGCCGACCGCTCGGCCTCCTCGCGCGGTGAACCGCAGCGCAGCAGGGCGTACGCGTACGCGACCTCGTTGCCCGCGGTGATGTCCAGCTCCAGGATGTCGAACGTGGCGCCGTTCGCCTGCCACTCGAAGAAGCCGGGCCATGTGTCGCGGTAGGCGTCGATGCCGCGTACGCCCTCCTGCGGCGGCGGGACGTCGAACATCACGATGTCCGTGGCGTGGTCGGCCAGCACCCGGTCCATGTCACCCGTGTGCACGGCCGCCGCCCACTGCTCGATCAGGGCCCGGATGCGCTGCTCGTCCTGAGACACCGCTCGACTCCCTCCACTCTCGCCGGCTCTCGTCGGTCCCCTCAGGATCGCAGCCTTCGGCGGGCGGGGCAGCTTGGCTTGTACAACGTTGAAATCGGCGGTACAACTCCCGTGCACCTCCTGCGCCAACCCGTCAACGGCACCGCATGGAAGGGCACACATCATGAGACTCGTACGCCACGTCCGCCGCCGTGGCCGCCTGGCCGGTCCGGCCGCCGCGCTGCTGGCACTCGTTCTCGGCGCGGGCCTCGGGGCCGGGCTCGGTCCCCAGGAGAGAGCCGCCGCCGACACACCGAAGGAACCTCGGGCGGCTGCCGGTGCGTCCGCCGCGGCGGACGCACCTGCCGGGCCGCTCGCCGCCGGTCAGTTCCGCAACCCCGTCAACACCGGCCCCGACCCGACTCTCGTGCACCACCAGGGCAACTACTACGTCGCCACCACCCAGGGCGACGCCCTGCGCATCTGGAAGTCGCCCAGCGTCGCGACCCTGCTGACCGGCGACATGAAAGAGGTCTGGCGCGACAGCGACCCCAGCCGCAACCAGCAGATCTGGGCGCCCACCCTGTTCCGTTCCGGCGACCGCTGGTACCTGTACTACACCGCGAGCAACGGCCAGGACTCCACACACCGGATGTACGTCCTGGAGTCGGCCGGCACCGATCCGATGGGCCCCTACCACTTCAAGGCCAAGCTCGCCGCCCCCGGCAGCGACCGCTGGGCCATCGACGGCGAGCCCTTCCAACTGGGCGGCAGGCTCTACTTCTCCTGGAGCGGCGAGCGCGAGGACGGCGTACGCAACCAGCTCTTCCTCGCCCCGATGAGCAACCCCTGGACCATCTCCGGCGCCCGCGTCCATCTCCCCGCCGACGGCAACTGCCCCGAGGTGCGCGAGGGACCCACGCCGCTGACCAACTCCGCCGGGCGTCTCTTCCTCACCTACTCCGCGTGCGACACCGGCAAGCCCGACTACGCGATCTGGGCCAAGTCCATCGCGCCGGGCGCCAACCCCCTTGATCCGGGCGCCTGGACGCAGGAGCCCGGCCCGCTCTTCTCCCGCGACGACGCCGACGGCGTCTACGGCCCCGGCCACCACTTCTTCTTCAAGTCCCCGGACGGCACCGAGGACTGGATGGCCTACCACGCGAAAAGCACCTCCGCGCTGACCTACAGCTGGCGCACCACGCGGGTGCAGAAGATCGGCTGGACCCCCGCGGGCAAGCCGGCACTCGGCTCGCCCGTCTCGCTCGGCCACACCATGGACCTGCCGTCGGGCGACCCCGGACCCGGTACTCGCGCGATCAACGACACGGACCTCGGCACCGGCGACTTCCAGGTCTCCTACGGCGGCGCCTGGTCGTCGGGCTCCGGCTGCGCCGTCCAGTGCTTCTGGGGCAACGACCACTGGAGCGGCGCGACGAACGCCACCGCCACCTTCCGCTTCACCGGCACCCGTATCGCGCTCCTGTCGGTGAAGGACACCGGCAACGGCATCGCCGCGATCTCGGTCGACGGCGGTCCCGAGCAGCGCGTGGACTACTACGGCACGCCCCGAGTCGGCGAGCAACTTCAGTACATCAGCCCGAAGTTGGCCCCCGGCTCGCACACGCTGACCGTCCGGGTGACCGGCGAGAAGAACCCCGCCAGCGGTGCCGCGATCATCAGCGTCGACCGGGCGGAGGTCTATCCGTAGGCACCTGGGGGGTTCACGACGAACAGCGCGTCCCGGACGGCGGCGGGCGAGCGGGCCCCGTCGCCGTCCCAGCCGCGTACCCGGAGGGTGACGCTCTCACCGGGCAGCAGGGTCAGCGGCCCCTGGTCGGCGACGGCCGTGGGCGCGAGCCGGTCGGCCTGGAGCAGCAGGTCGCGCAGCAGCGTACGGGCGGTGACGACGACGTCCACGACGCCGGTCGTGCCGCTGTCCACGATGTCCACGTCGTAGCGGGGGGCGGGGTAGGCGAACTCCCGGTCGCGTACGGGGAAGTGCACGGCCCGCAGCTCCCCGGCGTCGGCGACCAGGAACTCGTTCGCGGACGCGGCGTCCGGCAGCAGTTCGTCGGGGACGGGCGCAAAAGCGACCGAGCGCGCTCCCGCCCGTACCGTCACCGTCGTCTCGGCGAGGGTCCGGCCGTCGGCCGCCGTACGGCGCAGCGTCACCTCCGCGTCCCAGGGCTCCGGCGACTGGTTGTCGGCGACGACGGTCGGCCGGCCGTCGCGTTTCTGTACGGTGAGCAGCCGGTCCGCGTACAGCCGCCGCAGGGTGAAGTACAGCGGTTTGAGGCGTGCGTCGCCGTCGATGGCGGCCCAAGAGGTCACCGGCCAGCAGTCGTTGAGCTGCCACAGGACGGTGCCCGCGCACACCGGCCAGTGGGAGCGCCAGTGTGCGATGCCGGTGGCGATGGCGCGGGCCTGGTTGATCTGGGTGAGGTAGTGCCAGCGGTCGAAGCCGGCCGTGCCGGTCTCGGGCACGGCGAAGTGGTGGGCGAGGCCGCGCTCCAGTTTGCCGTTGCCGTCGTGGGCCTTCTGGTGGTGGAGCATGCCCGGTGAGGTGGCGGACAGTTCCTCCCCGGGCAGCGCGCGCCGCAGCGTGGCGTGGGCGGGCGGTGCCTGCCAGCCGAACTCGGCGACGAAGCGGGGGACGGTGGCGAGGTAGTCGGTGTAGTCGGTGCGGTTCCAGACGTCCCAGGAGTGGGCGGTGCCGTGGGCGGGGTCGTTGGGGTGGTGGTCCCAGGAGCCGGACCAGGGGCTGCCCGCCCAGTAGGGCCGGGTGGGGTCGGTCTCGGCGACGACGCGGGGCAGCAGGCCCAGGTAGTAGCCCTCGCCCCAGGAGTCGCCGTCGAGCGCGGGTTCCCAGTCCCAGTCGCGGAAGCCCCACAGGTTCTCGTTGTTGCCGTTCCACAGGACGAGGGAGGCGTGCGGCATGAGGCGGGTGACGTTCTCGCGGGCCTCGGCCTCGATCTCGGAGCGCAGCGGCTGTTCCTCGGGGTAGGCGGCGCACGCGAAGGGGAAGTCCTGCCAGACGAGCAGGCCGAGGTCGTCGCAGACGTCGTAGAAGTCGTCGCTCTCGTAGATGCCGCCGCCCCACACCCGTACGAGATTGACGCCGGCGTCGGCGGCCTGGGTGAGGCGGGTGCGGTAGCGGTCGGGGCCGATACGGGAGGGGAGGACGTCGTCGGGGATCCAGTTGACGCCGCGGGCGAAGACCGGTTCGCCGTTGACGGCGAGCGTGAAGGCGGTGCCGTGCGCGTCGGCGCCGGTGTCGAGGGTGACGGTACGGAATCCGAGCCTGCGCTGCCATCGGTCGAGGACGGCGCCGTCGGCGTCCAGCAGCTCCAACTCCGCTCCGTACAGGGCCTGTTCGCCATAGCCTCGGGGCCACCACAGGGCGGCGTCGGGGACCTCGACAATGAGTGCGGTGTGCGTGCCGTCGAAGTCGACGGAGGCGGTGTGGTCGCCGACGCGGGCGCGGGCGGTGAGCCGCCGGCCGGCGGCGCTGCCCGTCCGTTCGACATCCACGCGCAGTTCGGCGAGGCCGGTCGAGCCGTCGAGGGTCACGAGCGGGCGGACGCCCGCGAGCCGGGCGGTGGACCAGTGCTCCAGCCGGACGGGCTTCCAGATACCGGCGGTGACCAGGGTCGGCCCCCAGTCCCAGCCGAAGGAGCAGGCCATCTTGCGGATGTACTGGAACGGTTCGGGATAGGCGTTGGGCCGCTGGCCCACCAGGGCGCGTACGGCCTCGGCCTCGGTGTAGGCGGAGGTGAACTCCACGCGGAGCGGTGTGGTGCCCGTGGGGTCCAGCCGGCCGGTGATGTCGAAGCGGTAACTCCGGTGCATGTTGCGGGTGTTGGCGATGCTTTCGCCGCCGACCCTGATGGTGGCGACGGTGTCGAGTCCGTCGAGGACGAGGTCGGTGCGCTCGTGCGCGGTGTCGCGGGCGCCGAGCACCGTGTCGTAACGCCAGTCGGTACGTCCCACCCAGGCGACCGCCGTCTCGTTCCGGGAGAGGAACGGGTCCTCGATCAGCCCGGCGGCGAGGAGGTCGGTGTGGACGCAGCCGGGGACCCGCGCGGGTATGTCGGACCCCTCGTGCCGCAGCGTCCAGCCGTCGGTCAGGTGGGTGACGTCCTTCATGCGGGATGCTCCGATCTCTGTAGACCGGTCCACCGTACTTCGCACTGCGGAGAGGGGAGTTGAGATGGGATCACGGCACCATCGCGACGCCGTCCAGCTCCACCAGCGCGCTCTCGTCCCAGAGCCTGACCGCGCCGATCACCGCCATCGCCGGGTACTCGCGGCCCGCGAGCCGGCGCCACACGCGGCCCAACTCGGCCGCGTGCGCACGGTAGTCCGCGACATCCGTGGCGTAGACGGTGACGCGGGCGAGATGGTCCGGGGTGCCGCCCGTCGCGGCGAGCGCGGCGAGGAGGTTGCCGAGGGCCGTCTCGAACTGCTCGACCAGGGTCTCCCCCACGACCGTGCCGGCCTGATCGAGGGCGGTCTGCCCGGCCAGGAACACCAGCCGTCCGTCCGTCGCCGTCACGCTGACCGCGTGCGAGAAACCGGAGGGTGGCGCCAGTTCCGCGGGGTTGGTCCGCTCCAGGCTCATCCGTACAACTCCTTGGCGATGATGGTGCGTTGGACCTCGGTCGCGCCCTCGTAGATACGGGGCGCCCGGACCTCCCGGTAGAGGTGTTCCAGCAGGTGTCCGCGTTGCAGGGCGCGGGCGCCGTGCAGTTGGACGGCGGCGTCGACCACGTACTGCGCGGTCTCCGTCGCGAACAGCTTCGCCATCGCCGACCGGCGGGGCACGTCCGGCGACCCCTGGTCGTACGCCTCGGCCGCCGCGTACACCAGCAGCCGGGCCGCCTCCGTACGTGTCGCCATCTCCGCCACCTGGTGGGCGACGGACTGGAGGTCCTTGAGCGGGCCGCCGAAGGCGGTGCGGTCGGCGGTGTGGGCGAGGGTCGCTTCGAGGGCGGCGCCGGCCATGCCGACGGCGAAGGCGCCGACGCTGGGGCGGAAGAGGTTGAGGGTGTTCATGGCGACGCGGAAGCCCTGGTCCACCTCGCCGAGGACGTCGGCGGCGCTCACGCGTACGGAGTTGAAGGTCAGGGCGCCGATGGGGTGCGGTGAGAGCATCTCGATCGGCGTGCCCATCAGGCCGGGGAGGTCGGCGGGGACGAGGAACGCGGTGACGCCGCGCGCGCCCGCGCCCGGTGTCGTACGGGCGAAGACGGTGTAGAAGTCGGCCTCGGGCGCGTTGGAGATCCAGCGCTTCTCGCCGCTGAGCAGCCAGCCGGCTCCGGAGCTGTCGTCCTGTACGGCGCTGAGCGCGAGCGCCGCCGCGTCGGATCCGGCGCCCGGCTCGCTCAGCGCGAACGCGGCCACGGCGCGGCCCGCCGCCACCTCGGGCAGCCAGCGCGCCCGCTGCTCCTCGGTGCCGGCCTGGACGACGGGGTAACTGCCGAGCCCCTGGAGGGCGAGCGCGGTCTCCGCCTCCGTGCAGCCGTGGGCCAGGGACTCGCGCAGCAGACAGAGGTCGAGCGCGCCGGCGGTCAGCATGCGGTCTATGAGCCCCAGCTCGCCGAGAGCGGCGACCAGCGGGCGGTTGATCCGGCCCGGCTCGCCCTTCTCCGCCAGGGGGCGCAGCCGGTCGACGGCGACGGCGCGCAGCTCCTCACACCAGGACTTTTGTGCCGGATCGAGCGAGAATACGGGCATCCGGGCCCTCACTTGTATCGCGTCTATCGCGGACTGTTGACTGTCGTCACCCACACGATACGCTCGATGCACAAGGCCACCAAGCCACCCCACGAGGGGGCGAACGATGGAGCTGACACCGGCGGTACTCACACCCTCGGCGCACCGCGACACTTTTCCGCGCGACCATCTGCCGCCCGCCGGGCAGTGGCCGGAGCTGGTCTTCGACCCGCCCGCACTGCGCGGGCCCGACCGGCTCAACTGCGCCGTCGAACTGCTCGACCGCACGCTGGAACGCTTCGGTGCCGACCGCCCCGTCTTCCATCTCCCGTCGGGCGACAGCTGGTCGTACGGCCAACTGCGCCGCCACGTCGACCGAATAGCCCATGTCCTGACCTCCGACCTGGGGGTGGTGCCGGGCAACCGGGTCCTGCTGCGCGGGCCGACCACGCCCTGGCTGGCCGCGTGCTGGCTCGCAGTGCTGAAGGCGGGCGGGGTGGCGGTGACGGTGCTGGCCCAGCAGCGCGCGCGGGAGCTGGCCACGATGTGCGAGATCGCGCGGGTGGGGCACGCCCTCTGCGACATCCGGTCGGTGGACGATCTGGTCAAGGCGGAGGTGCCGGGGCTGCGCGTCGCGACGTACGGAGGGGACGCGCCGGACGATCTGCTGCGGCTGGCGGAGGGGAAGCCGGAGCGGTACGAGGCGGTGGAGACGGCGGCCGACGACGTCGCGCTCATCGCGTTCACGTCGGGGACCACGGGGCGGCCCAAAGGCTGTATGCACTTCCATCGCGACGTGCTGTCGATCGCCGACACGTTCTCGCGCCATGTGCTGCGCCCGGAGCCGGACGACGTGTTCGCCGGCAGTCCGCCGCTCGGCTTCACCTTCGGGCTCGGCGGCCTCGTGGTCTTCCCGATGCGGGCGGGCGCGTCGGCGCTGCTGCTCGAACAGGCGGGCCCCAAGCAGCTGTTGGCGTCGGTCGCCGAGCGCGGGGTGTCGGTGCTGTTCACGGCGCCGACGGCGTACCGCGTGATGCTGGGCGAACTCACCGCGCCCGACGGGATGGCGTACGACATCTCCGGGCTGCGGCGCTGTGTGTCCGCCGGGGAGAATCTGCCGGCCGCCACCTGGCAGGACTGGTACGAGCGGACCGGGATCCGCGTCATCAACGGCATCGGCGCCACGGAGCTGCTGCACATATTCATCTCGGCGGCCGACGAGGCGGCCCGGCCCGGCACGACGGGTGTGCCGGTGCCGGGCTGGGAGGCGCGCGTCGTGGACGAGTCCGGCGAGCCGCTGCCCGACGGGGAGCCGGGGCTGCTGGCCGTGCGCGGCCCGGTGGGCTGCCGCTATCTCGCCGATCCGCGCCAGAGCGTCTATGTGCGCGACGGCTGGAATCTCACCGGCGACACCTATGTGCGGGAGCCGGACGGCTACTTCCGTTATGTCGCACGCGCCGACGACATGATCATCTCGGCGGGGTACAACATCGCGGGCCCCCAGGTCGAGGAGGCGCTGCTGGCGCATCCCGATGTGACGGAGGCGGCGGTCGTGGGGCACCCCGACGAGCTGCGGGGCCAGATAGTGGCGGCGTACGTCGTGCTGCGCGAGGGGGTGCGGCCGGGCGAGGAGATGCGGGAGGCGCTGCGGGCGTTCGTCACCGCGCGGCTGGTGCCGTACAAATGCCCGCGCGTCTTCGAGTTCCTTGACGCGCTCCCCCGTACCCCGACGGGCAAACTCCAGCGCTTCCGGCTCCGGCCGGGCGGCTGAGCTCGGGCCCGTCCCGGTGGCTGAGCGCGGGCCCTGCGCCTTCTCGTCCACCCCTTAGAGTGATCACGTGGCAGAGCAGCACACCCCGCGATCCCTGATCGTCACCCTCTACGGCGCGTACGGCCGGACGCCGGACGGCGCGCCGCTCGCCGTGGCCGAGTTGGTGAGGCTGCTCGGTGCGCTCGGCGTGGACGCGCCGTCCGTGCGGTCGTCGGTGTCGCGGCTCAAGCGCCGGGGGCTGCTGCTGGCCGAGCGCACGCCGGAGGGCGCCGCGGGCTACGCGCTCTCCACCGACGCGCGGCAGTTGCTGGACGACGGCGACCGGCGCATCTACGACCGTCCCGCGCCCCGGCTCTCGGACGGCTGGGTGCTCGCGGTGTTCTCCGTACCCGAGGCCGAACGGCACAAGCGCCATCTGCTGCGCTCGCGACTGGCCCGGCTGGGTTTCGGGACCGCGGCGCCGGGTGTGTGGATCGCGCCCGGCCATCTGTACGAGGAGACGCGGCACGCGCTGGAGCGGCTGCGACTCGACCCGTACGTCGATCTGTTCCGCGGCGAGCACCTGGGCTTCGCGGCGACGGCGGAGGCGGTGGAGCGCTGGTGGGATCTGGGCGCCATCGCCTCGCTGCACAAGGAGTTCCTGGCGGCGCACGAGCCGGTGCTGCGCTGGTGGGAGACGCGTGGACCGGCCGCCGCACCGGCCGAGGACGCCTACCGGGACTATCTGCTGGCTCTCGACTCGTGGCGCCAACTGCCGTACGCGGATCCGGGGTTGCCGGGCGAGCTGCTGCCGGCGGGCTGGCCGGGCGGGCGTTCGGCGGAGGTCTTCACGGCGCTGCACGAGAGGCTGCGGGACGCCGGGGCCGAGTTCGTACGCCAGTCCTGAAATCAGGTGACCGGCGGGGCGGGCGCGGCCATCATCGGGGGCATGGACGAAACACCGGAACCGCAGTGGATGGTCGTCGCCAACGTCGTGCGGTGGCGGCGGTACGGCGACGGCGGCCAGGAGCTGCGGCCGGGCACGAAGGCGTTCAAGGGCGGTGCCCGGGTCTTCGTCGTTCCCGACTACCCGGGCATGGGCCATATGGAGGTGACGGCGATCGGCCAGGCACGTAACACCGGCCACTGGATCACCATCGCCACGGCCACCCGGCATCTGCACACCTTCCGCGCCAAGCTGACGTACGCCCCCGCCGTGCTGCGCCGGACCCGACCGGAGGGCCATACCGAGGAGTGCGTACGGCAACGGGCCGCCAACATGGAACGGCTCGCGGCGCGGTACCGCCAGGAGTCCCACGCTGGCGTCCCGCACCCGGACGGCTGTCTGTGCCACGAGTGCCGGCGGGAGGGGCAGTTGTGACGATGTGTCAGCTCAGCGTGAGCCTCGGTTTCGGGCCGTCCGTTCGGCCCGTCGGCGGCGGGCGGCTGCCAGCACGGTACGGCAGCGGCCATGGTGCGCCCGGACCGCTGTAGCTCTGGTCGGCCGCCGCGTGCAGGGTCCAGTGGGGGTCGTAGAGGTGGGGGCGGGCCAAGGCGCAGAGGTCCGCGCGGCCGGCCAGCAGCAGGGAGTTGACGTCGTCCCAGGACGAGATGGCGCCGACGGCGATCACCGGCACCCCGAGGGTGTTACGGATCCGGTCGGCGAACGGCGTCTGGTAGGAGCGGCCGAACTCGGGGCGTTCCTCGGGGACGACCTGCCCGGTCGACACGTCGATCGCGTCGGCGCCGTGCGCGACGAACGCACGCGCGATCTCGACCGCCTCCTCGGCGGTGTTGCCGCCCGCGGCCCAGTCCGTGGCGGAGATCCGGACCGTCATCGGCCGGTCGTCGGGCCACAACTCCCGTACGGCGTCGAAGACTTCGAGCGGGTAGCGAAGCCGTCCGGCCAGGTCGCCGCCGTACGCGTCGGTGCGGGTGTTGGTCAGCGGCGAGAGGAAGCCGGAGAGCAGATACCCGTGCGCGCAGTGCAGTTCGAGCAGGTCGAAGCCGGCTGCGGCGGCCCGGCGGGTCGCGGACGCGAACTGCTCGCGGATCTCGGTGAGTCCGGCGCGGTCGAGTGCGCGCGGGACCTGACTGGCCTCCGGCAGGTACGGCAGCGCCGAGGCGGCGGACAGCGGCCAGTTGGCGGCCGGCAGCGGCTGGTCCATGCCCTCCCACATGAGGCGGGTGGAGCCTTTACGTCCCGAGTGGCCGAGCTGGATTCCGATCGCGGCTCCGGGTGAACCTGTCTCCGTGGGCGCGCCGTTGTGCACGAAATCCGTCACCCGCCGCCAGGCCGCGCCCTGTTCGTCGGTCCAGAGCCCGGTGCAGCCGGGTGTGATCCTGCCTTCCGGGCTGACGCACACCATCTCCGTCATGACCAGCCCCGCGCCGCCGAGGGCACGTGCCCCGAGGTGTACGAGGTGGAAGTCGCCCGGCACACCGTCCCCGGCGGCGTACATGTCCATGGCCGAGACCACGACCCGGTTGCGCAGTGTCAGCCCGCGCAGCCGGAAGGGGGTGAACATCGGGGGCGTACCGGGTTCGCAGCCGAAGTCGGCCTCCACCGCGCCGGTGAACGTGGCGTCGCGCAGCCGCAGATTGTCGTGCGTGACGCGACGGCTGCGGGTGAGGAGGCCGAACGCGAACTGCCGGGCAGGCTGGTCGGTGTAGGTGGCCAGCTCCTCGAACCAGCGCAGACTCGCCGCCGCCGCGCGCTGCGTGGACTCCACGACGGGGCGCCGCTCGGTCTCGTACGCGGCGAGCGCCGCCCGCAGGTCGGGTTGCTCCTGGACGCAGGCGGCGAGCGCCAGCGCGTCCTCGACGGCGAGCTTCGTGCCGGAGCCGATGGAGAAGTGCGCGGTGTGGGCGGCGTCGCCGATGAGGACCGTGTTGCCGTGGCTCCAGCGTTCATTGACGACCGTGCGGAACGCGGTCCAGGACGACTTGTTGGCCCGCAGTCCCCGGCCGCCGAGCGCGTCGGCGAAGATCTTGGCGCACTGGTCGGTGGACTGCCGCTCGTCGAGTGCGTCGAACCCGGCCGCACGCCAGACCTCTTCGCGCATCTCGACGATGACGGTGCTGGCGTCGGGCGCGAAAGGGTAGCCGTGCAGCTGCATCACCCCGTGCTCGGTCTCGGCGATCTCGAAGCGGAACGCGTCGAAGGCGAAGTCGGCGGCGAGCCAGATGTAGCGGCAGCGCTCGGTGGTGAGGGTGGGCCGGAAGGCATCGGCGTGGGTCTCGCGGGTGCGGCTGTTCACTCCGTCGGCGGCGATCACCAGGTCGTGGGTGGCGGCGAGTTCGGCGGCGGGTGGTGCCTGGTTGCGGAAGCGGAGCCGTACGCCCAGGGACGCGCAGCGCTCATGCAGGATTTCGAGCAGCCGACGGCGGCCCAGGGCCGCGAATCCGTGCCCTCCGGAGGTCAGGGTGCGCCCCCGGTGGACGATGTCGATGTCGTCCCAGCGCACGAACTCGTCCTGGAGCGCGCGGTGGACGGTGGGGTCGGCGTGCTCGATACCGCCCAGGGTCTCGTCGGACAGGACGACGCCGAAACCGAACGTGTCGTCAGGCGCGTTGCGCTCCCAGACGGTTATCTCCCGCCGGGGGTCGAGCCGCTTGAGCAGGACCGCGGCGTACAGACCGCCGGGTCCGCCGCCGATGACGGCGACCTTCAGCGGCTCGGCGGCGCTCCGTGTGCCCGACACGGTCAGCGGCCCTGCCACTTGGGGGGCCGCTTCTCGGTGAAGGCGGCGTGGAACTCCGCGTAGTCCTCCCCGTTCATGAGCAACGCCTGGGTGGCGGCGTCCAGTTCGACGGACGCGGCCAGCGGCATGTCCAGCTCGGCGGTGAGGAGCGCCTTGGTCTGCGCGTACGCGAGGGCCGGGCCGTCGGCGAGCCGGCGGGCGAGTTCGGCGGCGCGGGTGCCGGCGTCGCCCTCGTCGGTCAACTCGCTGATGAGGCCGATCCGTTCGGCTTCGGGGGCGCGTACCGGTTCGCCGAGCATCAGCAGCCGGGTGGCGTGTCCGAGGCCCACGACGCGCGGCAGCAGATACGCCGCGCCCATGTCACCGCCGGAGAGACCGACGCGGGTGAAGAGGAACGCGAAGCGCGCGGTGGGGTCGGCGATCCGGAAGTCGGCGGCGAGCGCGAGGACGGCACCGGCACCGGCGGCCACCCCGTGCACGGCGGCGATCACCGGGAACGGGCATTCGCGGACGGCCCTGACGACCTGCCCGGTCATCCGGTTGAAGTCGAGGAGCTGGGCGGTGTCCATGGAGAGCGTGGCACCGATGATCTCGTCCACGTCGCCGCCCGAGCAGAAGCCGCGCCCCTCGCCCGCCAGCACGAGGGCGCGGACCGACTGCTCCCTGGACAGCTCGGCGAGCAGGTCGCGCAGGTCGGCGTAGGCACCGAAGGTGAGGGCGTTGAGCTTGTCGGGGCGGGCGAGGGTGACGGTCGCGACGCCGTCCTCGCGCGTCAGCCGCAGATGGCGCCACTTCTCGGTGCGGGGCGTGGAGCCGGAGAACGGGCTCATGGGGTGCGGCCTCCTTCAGCTCGATGCCAGCAAGGTATCACTCATCTGTGACCACCGTCACGAGTACGCGATACGGCGCGCGGTACCGTAAGCGCCGTAAGCGGGTCCCAGGCGGCCCCCAGCGGGCCATCGGCCCGGCGAGGGCGCCGAAAGTCCCGGACGATTGGTGGCGGAAGTCCCATTTCCGGCAGTCCGCTGCCCCTTGTCATGCCGCTTACGCTCCGGAAGGTTGGGCTCAAACCCATCCTCCCGGCGCCCCGCACAGCCCCGAACGGACTCCCCGCCTTGCTCGACGACGCATCGGACAGCGCCTCCTGGCGCATCACGCTCCCGCACAGTGCGGCGGCGGTGCCGATGGCGCGTGCCCTGATCCGTTCGGCGCTGGCCGACATCGGGCCGACGGCGGACAGCGACACGGCGGAGCTGCTGACGGCGGAGCTGGTCGCCAACGCCGTCGAGCACACGAATCCGGACATCCCCATCAAGCTGGTGGTCGAGCTGCTGCCCTCGGGCTGTCAGATCGAGGTCCACGACGGCGACCGTCGCCCGCCGGGCGACCTGACGACGACCGGGATCGGCCGCCTGCCCGACCCGTGGCAGGAGCACGGCCGGGGGCTGGTGCTGATCCGGACGCTGAGCGCCGACTGCGGGCACCGCACGACGGAGCAGGGCAAGGCGGTCTGGTTCACCCTCTCGGTGCGCTGAGGCTCCCGCCGTCAGCGTGCGGAGCGGCGCGGGGCGACCGGGTCCGCGGCCAGCGTCGCGACGAGGACGGCCTTGATCGTGTGCAGCCGGTTCTCCGCCTCGTCGAAGACCACGGAGTGCGCGGACTCGAAGACCTCGTCGGTCACTTCCAGCTCCGTGAGCCCGTGGCGCTCGTGGATCTCCCACCCGACGACCGTCCCCAGGTCGTGGAAGGCCGGGAGGCAGTGCAGGAACTTCACGTCCGGATTCCCCGTCGCGCTCAGTACGTCCATCGTCACGCTGTACGGCCCGAGGGCCGCGATGCGCTCGTCCCAGACCTCCTGCGGCTCCCCCATCGACACCCATACGTCGGTGGCCACGAAGTCGGCGCCCCCGACACCCTCCGCGATCGACTCGGTGAGGGTGATCCGGGCGCCGCTGATCTCGGCCGACTTACGGGCGAGAGCGACGATGTCGTCGGCGGGCCAGTAGGCGCGGGGCCCGACGATCCGTACGTCCATGCCCAGCAGGGCGCCGGTGACGAGGTAGGAGTTGCCCATGTTGTAGCGGGCGTCGCCGAGGTAGGCGAAGGTGATGCGCTCCAGCTGCTTGTCGGTGTGCTCGGTCATCGTGAGCACGTCCGCGAGCATCTGCGTGGGGTGCCAGTCGGCGGTGAGCCCGTTGAAGACGGGCACCCCGGCGTAGGCGGCCAGCTCCTCGACGGTCGACTGCGCGTCGCCGCGGAACTGGATGCCGTCGAACATCCGGCCGAGCACCCGGGCGGTGTCCTTGGCGGACTCCTTCTTGCCGATGTGCGAGCCGGTCGGGTCGATGTACGTCGTGGAGGCGCCCTGGTCGGCGGCGGCGACCTCGAACGCGCAGCGCGTGCGCGTCGACGCCTTCTCGAAGATCAGGGCGATGTTCTTGCCGCGCAGGAGCTGCGCCTCGGTGCCCGACTTCTTCGCGGCCTTGAGCCCCGCGGCCAGCTCGACCAGCCCGCGGAACTCCTCGGCGGTGAAGTCCAGCTCCTTGAGGAAGTGGCGGCCTGCGAGTTGTATCGCCATGGTGGCTGCTCCTGCGTCGCGAATACGGAGACCTGTACGGGGACCGGTACAGAGACGTTGGAACTATATACGACCTTCCGTATTGATATACAGGGCCTGAAAACCCCACGAGCCGAGCCGGTCGGACGAGACGGTCAGACGGCGTCCCGCTCGATCGGACAGCTCATACAGCGCGGCCCGCCCCGCCCCCGGCCCAGTTCACTGCCCCGGATCTCGATCACCTCGATCCCCTGCTTGCGCAGATAGGTGTTGGTGGTGACGTTGCGCTCGTACGCCACGACCACCCCCGGCTCGACTGCCAGCACGTTGCAGCCGTCGTCCCACTGCTCGCGCTCGGCCGCGTGCACGTCCTGGGTCGCCGTCAGGACACGGATCCTGTCCAGTCCCAGGGCGGCGGCGATCGCGCGGTGCATATGCTCCGGCGGATGGTCGGTCACCTTGAGTTCGTTGCCGCCCGCGCCCGGCTCGATGGTGTACGAGCGGAGCATGCCGAGGCCCGCGTACTGCGTGAAGATGTCGCGGTCGACCATCGTCATCACCGTGTCGAGATGCATGAAGGCGCGCCCCTTCGGCATGTCGAGCGCCACGATCGTCCTCGCGGAGCCGGCCTCGAACATGCCGCGCGCCAGCATCTCGACCGCCTGCGGCGTGGTGCGCTCGCTCATCCCGATCAGCACGGCGCCCTCGCCGATGACCAGGACGTCACCGCCCTCGATGGTGGAGGGGTAGTCGTCCTGCCCCTCCGACCAGTGGTGGAAGGGCCCGGCGTCCGGGCCGGTGAAGAGGGGGTGGTGCTTGTAGATCGCCTCGAAGTGGACGGTCTCGCGCTGCCGGGCCGGCCAGCGCATCGCGTTGATGGACACACCGTCGTAGATCCAGGCGGAGGTGTCGCGGGTGAAGAGGTGGTTCGGCAGCGGGTAGAGAAGGAAGTCGTCCAGGTCCATCACATGGAAACGGACGGAGGTCGGCTCCGGATGGCTGTCCAGGAACTCCCGCTTGGTCATCCCGCCGACCAGGGCCTCCACAAGATCGTCGGTCGGCAGCTCGTCGAAGACCGACCGGAGGTGATCGGTGGCGAGCGGGCCGTACTCCTTCTCGTCGAAGACCCGGTCCAGCACGAGCGCGCGGGCCGTGGGGATGTCCAGGGACTCGCGCAGCAGGTCGCCGAAGAGATGGACCTTGACCCCGCGGTCGCGCAGGACGTCGGCGAAGCCGTCGTGCTCCTCACGCGCGCGGCGCACCCACAGCACGTCGTCGAAGAGCAGCGCGTCCTTGTTCCTGGGGGTGAGCCTCTTCAGCTCCAGGTCGGGGCGGTGCAGTATGACGCGGCGCAGCCGCCCGGTCTCGGAGTCGACATGGAATCCCATGACTCCATCCTCGCGGATCGTCACCGTTCACGCGGCGAATGGCGGAGAGAAGACCGGGGGCGGTGGCCGAGGGCACCGGCCGGGGGGGGGGGGGGGGGGGGGGGGGGGGGCGGCCCCCCCCCCCCCGCCCCCCCCCCCGGGGGGGGGGGGGGCGCGGGGGGGGGGGGGGGGGGGGGGGGGCGCCCCCCCCCCCCCCCCCCCGCACCGCTGTCCGCCGGTGATCTTGAACGTGTCGGCCGAGTCGTTCTCGGTGGCCACCTGCCCCGGACGCGACGCGGTCCGCGAGGGCCACCGGGCCAATCCGCCCGAGCGCCGGGTTCGAACAGGCATGGGAGAGCCCCCACCACCACCGCCACTCGGCGGCTACAGCCGGGGGTCGACCGGCTCCGACTCCAGCGCGAGCACCGCGAACACCGCCTCGTGGACGCGCCACAGCGGCTCGTCGTCCGCCAGCCGGTCCAGCGCTTCGAGCCCGAGCGCGTACTCCCGCAGCGCCAGCGACCGCTTGTGGCCGAGGAACCGGCCGCGCAGCCGTTCCAGGTTCTCCGGCCGCGTGTACTCGGGGCCGTAGATGATCCGCAGGTACTCGCGCCCGCGCACCTTGATGCCCGGCTGGACCAGCCGCCCCTTGCCGTCCCGTACGAGCGCCTGGAGCGGCTTGACGACCATGCCCTCGCCGCCGCGCCCCGTCATCTCCAGCCACCAGTCGACCCCGGCCCGTACCGACTCGTCGTCGCCCGTGTCCACGACGAGGCGCCGGGTGACCTGGAGCAGACCGGTCGGGTCGTGCTCGGTCAGCCGGTCGAGCCAGGCCAGTTGCCGGTCGTGCGGTACGGAGGCCAGGCTGCGGCCCCGCGCGGCGAGGATCTGGAACGGCGCGAGCCGTACGCCCGCCAGGCCGTCCGTGTCCCAGCAGTAGCGGCGGTACGCCTCGGTGAACGCCGTTGCGTCGGCGGCCCGTTCACGCTGGCCGGTCAGCAGCGCGCCCACGTCGACACCCCGCCCGACGGCCGCTTCGAGCGCGCTCGTCACGGCCGGGAAGGCTGCGCCGGCCGCCGCGCCGACCGCTGCGTACTGGGTACGCAGCAGGCCGGTGGCCTTCAGCGACCAGGGCATCAGCTCGGCGTCGAACAGCAGCCAGTCCGTGTCGAGTTCGTCCCAGAGACCGGCGGCGCCGACGGCCGTACGGAGGCGGCCCAGGATCTCCTCGGCGACCGCCGGGTCGTCGAAGAAGGGGCGGCCGGTGCGGGTGTGCAGCGCACCGGTCGGCGCACCGGGGTCGTCGGGGTCGCCGATGCCGAAGCGCTCGCGCGCCACGGACGCGTCACGGCAGAGCAGCGCCACCGCCCGCGAGCCCATGTGCTTCTCCTCGCACACGACCTGCGCCACGCCCTCCTCGCGGTACTGCGCGAAGGCTTCGGCCGGGTGCTCCAGAAAGCCCTCCTCGCGGGAGGTCGCGGTGGGTGCCATCGTCGGCGGCAGATAGGCGAGCAGCCGCGGGTCGACGGCGAAGCGGCTCATGACCTCCAGGGCCGCCGCCGCGTTCTCCTCGCGCACCGCGAGCCGTCCCATGTGACGGGTCTCCACGACACGCCTGCCGTGCACGTCGGCGAGGTCGAGCGGCCGGCCCTCGCGGCTGCCGGGCGCCTCCGTGCTGAGCGGCTTGGCCGGCTCGTACCAGACACGCTCCGCCGGGACGTCGACCAGCTCGCGCTCGGGCCAGCGCAGCGCGGTCATCTTGCCGCCGAAGACGGCGCCGGTGTCGAGGCAGATGGTGTTGTTGATCCAGGAGGTGTTCGGCACGGGGGTGTGGCCGTACACGACGGCCGCCCGGCCCCGGTAGTCCTCGGCCCACGGGTAGCGGACGGGCAGGCCGAACTCGTCGGTCTCGCCGGTCGTGTCGCCGTACAGCGCGTGCGCACGGACGCGGCCCGAGGTACGGCCGTGGTACTTCTCCGGCAGCCCGGCGTGGCAGACGACGAGCTTGCCGCCGTCCAGGACGTAATGGCTCACCAGGCCGTCGATGAAGGTCCGCACCTCCGCGCGGAAGGCGTCGTCCTCCTTCTCCAACTGCCCGACGGTCTCGGCGAGTCCGTGCGTCACCTGGACCTTTCGGCCCGCCAGCCAGCGGCCGAGCTTGTTCTCGTGGTTGCCCGGCACGCACAGCGCGTTGCCCGCGCCGACCATGCGCATGACGCGGCGCAGTACGCCGGGGCTGTCGGGACCGCGGTCGACGAGGTCGCCGACGAAGACCGCCGTACGGCCTTCGGGGTGGACGCCGTCGCCGTCCGCGTAACCGAGCTTGGTCAGCAGTGTGTCCAGCTCGGAGCGGCAACCGTGGATGTCGCCGATGATGTCGAAGGGGCCGGTGAGGTGGGTGAGGTCGTTGTAGCGGCGTTCGGTGACGACCTCGGCGCGCTCGACCTCCTCGACCCCGCGCAGGACGTGGACCTTGCGGAAGCCCTCGCGTTCGAGACCGCGCAGCGAACGGCGCAGTTCCCGCTGGTGCCGCTTGATGACATGGCGGGGCATCCCGGCCCGGTCGGGGCGGGTGGCGTTGCGTTCGGCGCAGACCGTCTCGGGGAGGTCGAGGACGATCGCGATGGGCAGCACGTCGTGCTCCCTGGCGAGCCGTACGAGCTGTCTGCGGCTCTCCTGCTGGACGTTGGTGGCGTCGATGACCGTGCGCCGTCCGGCGGCGAGGCGTTTGCCGGCGATGTAGTGGAGTACGTCGAAGGCGTCGGCGCTGGCGCTCTGGTCGTTCTCGTCGTCGGCGACCAGGCCGCGGCAGAAGTCCGAGGATATGACTTCGGTGGGCTTGAAGTGGGTGCGCGCGAAGGTCGACTTGCCGGAGCCGGTGGCGCCGATCAGGACGACGAGGGAGAGGTCGGTGACGGGGAGGGCGCGAGGGTCGGTGGTGTCGGTGGTCCCGTTGGTCTCATTGGTCTCAGTGGTCTCGTTGACGCTCATGCGGCCTTCTCCTCCTTGGCATCGTTGGCGTCCTTGGCATCCTTGGCTGCCACGGTGAACACAGCCATCTGCGTGGGCGGCCCCACCTCAGGGTCGTCCGGCCCCACCGGTATGTACCGCACGGCGTAACCGTGGCGCAGCGCCACCTTGTCCGCCCAGGCGCGGAACTCCGCGCGTGTCCACTCGAAGCGGTGGTCCCGGTGGCGTACCTGACCGGCGGGCAGCGTCTCCCAGCGCACGTTGTACTCGACGTTCGGCGTCGTCACGACGACGGTCGCGGGCCGCGCCGTACCGAACACCGCGTACTCCAGGGCGGGCAGCCGCGGCAGATCCAAGTGCTCGATGACCTCGCTGAGCACGGCGGCGTCGTAACCCTTGAGCCGTTTGTCCGTGTACGTGAGCGAACTCTGCATCAACGCGACACGCTCCGCCTGGCGCTCACTCATCCGCTCCACCTTGAGCCGGCGGGCGGCGACCGTGAGCGCGCGTACGGACACGTCGACACCCACGACCTTCGAGAAGCGCACGTCCTTCAACAGCGCCTGTACGAGCTGGCCCTGGCCGCAGCCGAGGTCGAGCACGCTGCCGGCGCGCGCGTCGCGCAGGGCGGTGAGGATCGCGTCGCGTCGCTGCTCGGCGAGCGAGACGGTCTTCTCGGCACGTGCCGGGGTGTCATCGGTCTCCGGCGCAGGGTCCTCGACGGCGTTGTCGATCGCCTCGACGCCGATGTCGTCGGCCTCGGCGAGCCGGACCAGTTCGAGCCGGTCGGTGGCCTCTCTCGTCAGGCCCCAACGGCGGGACAGATAGCGGCTGGTGATGAGCTGACGCTCCGGGTGGTCGGCCAGCCAGCCCTCGCCCGCCCGCAGCAGTTTCTCCACCTCGTCGGGCGCGACCCAGTAGTGCTTCGCGTCGTCGAGCACCGGCAGGAGCACGTACAACTGCCGCAGCGCGTCGGCGAGTCGCAGCTCCCCCTCCAGTACCAGCTGTACGTAGCGCGAGTCGCCCCACGCGGGGAACGTCTCGTCCAGCGCCACGGGCCGTACGTCGACGGTCGTCCAGCCCAGCGGTCCGAACAGGCCTCGGACCAGCTCGGCTCCACCGCGCGCGGGCACGGCGGGCACCTCGATCCGCAGGGGCAGGGGCTCGGCCGCGCGCTCGGGCAGCGCCTTGCACACGCCGCGCAGGGCGCTCTTGAAGACGGTGCTCAGGGCGACGGCGAGCAGCGAGGACGCGGCGTACGGGCGGTCGTTGACGTACTGCGCGAGCGCCGCGTCGGGCGCACCGCCGCGCCCCTTGCCCTTGCCTTTGCCACGGCGGACGAGGGCCACCGGATCGACCTCCAGCAGGAGCGCCGCCGTGCAGCGCTCGGCGGACGCCTCGGGGTAGAGGACGTGCGCGGTGCCGTGGGCGGTGGAAAACGTCTGCGCCTTGTCGGGATGCTTGTGCAGCAGAAACCCGAGATCGGTGGCGGGACGTTCAGGGGTGCCGGTCGTACTGATCGTAAGGAACACCCGACCGAGTATGTGTGTCACCGGGCCCGTAGCGGAAGCGGATTACCGGGTGGTGGCGGCACGGCCGAACGCCGGGCCGCCGCACACTCACCCGGCGTGTTGTTCGAGCATGCGCCGGGCTGTGGCCGCCATCGCCTCGTCGACCATCTCTCCTTCGAACGTGACCGCCCCCACGCCCCGCCGCTGTCCTTCCTCCACGGCCGCTATCAGCCGTGCGGCGCGGGAGAGTTCGTCGGCGGTCGGCGAGAACACGGCGTTGATGACGGCGATGTGGGAGGGGTGGATCGCCATCATGCCGGTGTAGCCGAGGGCGCGGTTCTGTGCGGCGAAACGGCGCAGACCGTCGAGGTCGCCGACGCGTGTCCAGAGTCCGGTGACGGGGTGGGGTGTTCCGGCGGCGCGTACGTCCAGCAGGACGCGGGAGCGCAGCGCGTGTGTCTCGGTGCCCTCCGGGCTCCAGCGGTAGCCGACGGCGCGTTCGACGTCGCCGCCGGCGCCGGTGATCGCGCCCAGGTAGGCGACGCGTGGGGCGGCGCTCGCGCAGGCGTGGGCGTCGCGCAGCGCGCGGGCCGTCTCCAACAGCGGGACGAGGGCGATCCGCCCTTGTGGCAGGCCGTGTTCGCGTTCGCACCAGCTCAGCAGCCGGTCGGCGTGCCGGACGTCGTGGGCGCCGTCCACCTTGGGCAGGACGATCCCGCTGAGTCCGGGGCGGACGATCGCCCGCAACTCGTCGGCGGCCGGCCATCCGTCGAGGGGGTTGATCCGGACGAGGATCGCGGGGTGGCCCGGTGCGTCCGGGCCGATCTGCTCGATGAGGCCGGCCACTTGCTCGCGGGCGGAGGCTTTGCCGTGCTCGGGCACCGCGTCTTCGAGGTCGAAGACGACGGCGTCGGCGCCCGCCCGCCGGGCCTTGGGCAGCCAGTCCGTTCGGGTGCCGGGCACGAAGAGGAGGGAGCGGAGGGGAGGCCGCGGGGGTGTACGGGTGTCTGTCCCGGTCTCAGACGACATCGAGTTGCTCCAGTTCCGCCAGCTCGTCCTCGTCGAGGCCGAGCCATTCGCGGTAGACCAGGTGATTGTCCTGCCCGAGCGCCGGCCCGGTCCGCCAGACCCGTCCTGGATGCCGACGGAAGTGCGGGAGCGCCGCCTGCATGCGTACGGGCCCGAGATCCGCGTCCTCGACGGTGACGATGTCCTCGCGTTCGGCGTACACCGGGTCGTCGGCGATGTCCGCCGCGCTGAACACGCGTGAGGCCACCACCTCGGCGCCGGTGAAGGCGGCCAGGCAGTCGGCGGCGGTGCGTTCGGCCACCCAGGTCCGCAGCCCCTCGTCCAGCTGTTCGCGTCCGGCGAGCTGCTGTTCCGCCGTGGCGAACAGGCCCTCGTCGAGCCCGAGCAGACGCACGATGTTGCGCACCGAGCGCAGCGTCGCCGAGGTCACGGTGATCCATTCGCCGTCGCTGGACCGGTAGGTGTTGATCACCGCCGCGGGGGCGACGGCCAGTTGGTTGCCGGAGCGCTCGGGTACCGAGCCCAACTGGTCGTGGATGATGACCTGCCATTCCACCAGCCGGAACAGTGGCTCGAAGAGGGCGAGGTCGATCCACTCACCGTCGAAATCGGGGTTGTTGTCGCGGCGGTGCAGGGCGGCGAGGACCGCGTACGCGCCCATCAGTCCGGTCACCGCGTCGCCGTGGGAGAAGCCGGTGTGCACGGGAGGGCTCTCGGGGAATCCGGTCAGATGCACGACGCCGCTGCGCGCCTCGCCGACCTTGCCGAAGCCGGGCGCGTCGGCCAGCGAGGAGGTCGCGCCGAACCCGGATATCTGGAGCAGTACGGCCGTGGGGTTGATCCGGTGCACCGAGTCCCAGTCGAGGCCCCAGGTGCGCAGCCGCCCGTTGCGCAGGGTGACGATGACGACGTCGGCCCACGCGACGAGCCGGTGGGCGACGGCCCGGCCGGCCTCGTGATGCAGATCGAGGGTGACTGAACGCTTGTTGCGCCCGGCGACCTTGAACCAGAGCGGATGGCCGTCCTTCTTCGGTCCCATCCCGCGGGCCGCGTCGCCCGATCCCGGCGGTTCCACGTGTACGACGTCGGCCCCCTGGTCGGCGAGCATGGAGCCCGCCAGCGGACCGGCCACGACATGCGCGAACTCGACCACCTTCAGGCCGCGCAGCTGGCCCTGGCCGCCGTCCTGGCCGCCGGAGTCCTCGTCGTTACTCGACACCACTGTGCCCCCTCGCTGAATACCGTCCGACGCCCAGCGTGCCGACACGAGGAAATGCCTGTCCAGCATGGAACTTCTATGAATCAATGCGTTCTGCGCATAAATACATGGGACCTGGGTCAGGCCGCCCAGGTGACACCCGGCGGAAGAGGGTGCCGCTGTGCGCGGAACTCCTGAAGCGTCTCCAGAAATCGCCCCGCCGCGAGCGGGAGAGGTCGGCGCGCGCGCAGCGCGATGTCCAGGCGCCGGTCGACGACGGGCCCGACGAGCGGACGGTGCACGAGAGGTCCGCCGCCGAGGAGCGGCACCACGAGGGCGGGCATGGCCGACACCCCCAGACCGGCCGCGACAAGTCCGCCCACCGTCGCGATGTTTCCCGCCTCGGCGGCCGGCTCCGCCCGCGCGTCGACCTGCGCGAAGGTCGCGTCGGTGAGCCGGCGCACGCTCGACTCCCGCCCCACGGCGAGGAATGGCTCACGGGCGAGCTGTTCCCAGGTGACCTCCGCGAGCCCGGCGAGCGCGTGAGCCTCCGGAAGGACCGCCACGAACCTGTCGCGCACCAGCGGCTGGTGCTCCAACTGCCCGGTCGGCTCACCCGTGGTGATGGCGAAGTCGGCGTCCCCCGACAGGACATGGCCGAGGACCGACCGCTCCATTCCGTCCATGATCCGCATCGACACCTCGGGGCGCTGCCTCCGGAAACCGGAGATCACCCGGGGCAGTAGCACCGCCGCCACCGAGGGGAGAGTGGCCACGGCGACCGTGCCCGACTCACCGAGGAGGAACCGTCCCAGCTCCTTCATACCGGACCGGTGCGCGTTCACGATCTGCTCGGCGATCCGCAATGTCTCGACGCCGGCCGCTGTCAGTTGGACGTTGCGGGTGTCGCGATCGAAGAGCTGAGTGCCGAGCTGTCGCTCCAGATCCGCGACCGCGCGGCTCAACGAGGACTGGGAGACGTGCAGTTGCCCGGCAGCCGCGGTGAAGCTCGCGGCCCGTGCGACGGCGACGTACGCGGACAGTTGGCGCAGGGTGCTTTCCATGGCGAGCGAGCCTAAGCCCAGGAACGAGTCATTGATGCGTGGATCGCATAGATAGATCTCGGTTCGATGCTGGACAGGGATCGGTTACCGCTCCGAAACTCATCCGCAACGCCCGGCCCTACGAGAGTGAGCGACGTCCATGCTGGCAGCTCTGGGATTCTCCACGATCGGCCTGTTCCTGCTGCTCACCATGACCAAACGCGTATCCGTCCTGGTGGCGCTGGTCCTACTGCCGGTGGTGGCCGCACTGGTCGGTGGATTCGCCGGCGATCTGGGCGAGATGATCCTCACCGGGCTCACCACGGTGGCGCCCACCGGAATCATGATCGCGTTCGCCGTTCTCTACTTCACGTTGATGGTGGACGCCGGTCTCTTCGACCCGCTGATCCGACAGGTCCTGCGCTTCGCACGCAACGATCCGGCACGGGTCGCCGTCGGCACGGCCGCCCTCACGATGTGTGTGGCCCTGGACGGCGACGGCGCCTCCACCTTCCTCATCACCGTCTCCGCGCTGCTTCCCGTCTACAAACGGCTGGGAATGAGCCCGTTGGTGCTGACCGGCACGGTGTGCCTGGGCGCGGGCGTGATGAACATGATCCCGTGGGGCGGGCCGACGGTCCGGGCCATGGCGGCGCTGGACCTGGACAGTTCGGAGGTCTTCACGCCCGTCCTGCCCGCCATGGGCTTCGGAATCGCGTGGGTCCTCCTGGCGTCGTACTGGATCGGACGCCGCGAACGCCGCCGCCTCGGTGAGCGGGCTGCCGACGCGACCGACGACGGGCCGGTCACCCTCCCGGCCCCGGCCGCTTCACGCCCGGCGATCTGGCTCACCGTCTTCAACGCCACACTCACCCTGGTCCTGTTGGTGAGTCTGGTCCTCGAACTCATGCCCCTGCCGGTCCTGTTCGTGCTCGGCTTCACCGTCGCCCTGCTCGTCAACCACCCCAAGTGGGAGCAGCAGCAAGCACTCCTCGAAAAGCACGGGAACAGCGTCGTACTGGTCACCACCATGATCTTCGCGGCCGGGGTCTTCACCGGCGTACTGACCGGCTCCAAGATGATTCCCGAGATGGCCGAGGCGCTGGTCTCCGTCGTCCCGGACTCCTTCGGCGGCCATCTCCCGGCCCTGGTCGCCATCACCGGGATGCCGCTGAGCCTGGCCTTCACCCCGGACGCCTACTACTTCGGTGTCCTGCCCGTACTGGCCCACACCGCCGAGGGGTTCGGCATCGAGCAGGCCGAGGTCGCCAGGGCCGCCATCCTCGGCCAGATGACCACCGGCTTCCCGCTCAGCCCGCTCACCGCCTCCACTTTCATACTCGTCGGCATGAGCGGCGTCCAACTCGGCGAACACCAACGCTTCATCTTCCGCTGGGCCTTCGCCACCACCCTCGTCATGACGGCAGTCGCACTGCTCACCGGCGCCATCTCGCTCTAGGTCCTTCCTGCCCGTGGGTCTGGGTTCGGTGGGAGGCCCTGGGCACAGAGTTCAGGCGCGGGGCGGGTAGGGGTCGTTCCGCTCGGCGTTCAGCAGCGCCGCGATCTCGGTGATCCGGTTCGGGCCGACGCGGCAGCAGCCGCCGAGGAGGCGGGCGCCGGCGGACTGCCAGTCGCGGAGGCGGGCGGGTGGGAACAACGTGGGGAAGGGGCCCTCCCCCACCCCCACCCCCACCCCCACCCACCCATTCGACTCTGTGTCCCACGTCTCGCCGCTGTTCGGGTAGACCACGATCGGTTTGTGCGTCAGCGTGGCCGCCAGTGGCACCGCGTGGTCCGCGTCAGGCGGGGCGCAGCAGTTGACGCCGACCGCGATCACGCCGTCCTCGTCCGCAGCCAGGGCGAACGCCTCCTCCAACGGCTGGCCCGCGCGGGTGCGGTCGCCCGTGATCGTGTACGAGAGCCAGACCGGCACTCCGCATCCCTCCGCCGCTCTGAGCATGGCCTCGGCCTCGTCGGTGTCCGGCACCGTTTCCAGGGCGAGGACGTCCGGTCCGGCCGCGGCGAGTGTTTCGATCCTCGGGCGGTGGAAGCGCTCCAACTCCCGTACCGACAGCCCGTACCGCCCCCGGTACTCACCGCCGTCCGCGAGCATCGCCCCGTACGGCCCGACCGACGCGGCCACCCAGACCTCCCGCTCCACCCCGGCGCCCGCCCGCCGGGCCAAGGCCACGCTGTCGGTCAGCAGCGCGGAAGTCTGGTCCCGGCCGACGCCCCGGCGGGCGAAGCCCTCGTACGTCGCCTGGTAGCTGGCGGTGATCAGCACCTGGGCGCCGGCCCGTACGTAGGCGGCGTGGGCCGCCTCGATCTGCTCCGGGCCGTCGGCCAGGAGCCGCGCCGACCACAGGTCGTCGGTGAGATCGCAGCCCTGCGCCCGGAGTTGGTCGGAGAGCCCGCCGTCGAGGACGAGGCTGCCCTCGGCGAGCGCGGCGGCGAGTGTGCGGTCGGGCTTCACGGACACCTCCCTGTCCTCGATCGGCGGACGGCTCGGGTCAGCGTGCGGACTGCTCGATCAGGTCGGCGCCCAGCTGGGACTGGACCTGGGAGGAGAGCAGTTCCAGGTGGTCGAGGTCGTCCAGGTCCAGCATCTGGCAGTAGATACGGGACGCGCCGATGGCTCCGTACCGACCGATCTTGTCGACGACCTCGGCGGGTGAGCCCGCGAGTCCGTTCGCCTTCAGTTCTTCCACCTCCCGTCCGATGGACGCGGCCCGGCGGGCCACTTCCGCGTCGGTCTTGCCCACGCAGGCGATCAGCGCGGTCGAATACACCAGGTCGTCGGCCTTCCGTCCGGCCGTGACCGCCGCGTCCCGCACGCGGCCGAACTGCCTCTCGCTGTCCTCGATCGAGGCGAACGGGATGTTGAACTCGTCCGCGTACTGCGCGGCGAGGCGCGGAGTGCGGGTCGCGCCGTGTCCGCCGATCAGCACCGGGACCTTGGACTGGGCCGGCTTGGGCAGCGCGGGTGAGTCGGCCAGTTGGTAGTGCGTCCCGTCGTACGAGAACGTCTCTCCGGGCGGGGTGCTCCACAGGCCGGTGACGATGGCCAGTTGCTCCTCCAGGCGGGCGAACTTCTCCTTGGGGAACGGGATTCCGTACGCCTTGTGCTCCTCCTCGAACCAGCCCGCGCCCAGGCCCAGTTCGATCCGGCCGCCCGACATCTGGTCGACCTGCGCGACCTGGATGGCGAGCACGCCCGGCAGCCGGAAGGTGCCTGCCGTCATCAAGGTGCCGAGTCGGATCCGCTTGGTCTCACGTGCGAGGCCGGCCAGCGTGATCCATGCGTCCGTGGGGCCGGGAAGACCGTCGGCGGAGCCCATCCGCAGATAGTGGTCGGAGCGGAAGAAGGCGTCGAAGCCAAGGTCCTCCGTCGCCTTGGCGACGGTCAGCAGCGTCTCGTAGCTCGCCCCTTGCTGGGGCTCGGTGAAGATTCGAAGATCCATGCATCCATCCTGCACCTTCGACTGCCCGTCGGCCGCGCCTCCTCGCCGGGCCCTCCCTCCGTCATCTGCTGCCCTTCGCTCTCCTTATCTGCTCTCCTTCTCCGTCTCGCGCACGCGCTCACGGACCTCGTCCTTCTCGCTGAGCTTTCGCAGCATGCCGAGCACCCGGTCGTTCGACTCGTCGGCCGCGTCGATCGCCTCGATGCACTGCCAATACAACCCCTCCTCGTCCGTCCCGCAGGCCACCGAGACCAGTGCGATCCCCACCTCGCCGAGGAGAACGCCGAGCCCGGTCAGTGAACTGCGCGGGTCTGTCACCGTCGAGAGCCGTGCCGCCCGTATCCCCCCGGCCCGTAGTGAGGGGTGGTCGGGTGACGCGCCTCCCCGCGCGCCCGTCTCAGCGAGACCCCTGGCCTCCGTCCTCAGCTCCTGCGGTCCGTGCAGGACCAGTTGATCGCCGATCGCCTGGGCGAGAGCCTGTGCCTGCCAGGCCTCTGCCACGATGTCCAACGCCGCACCGCACCGGGCCAAGGCAACCCGGCCGGCCCCGATGAGCCTTTCCGCGTCCATTCGCCATCCCCGTCTCCGTGCCAACTCCCTGCCCACTTACTTCATTACCCAGAGTGAGGCGTTGCCAACAGAAAGACCAGAGGAATTCGGAAATCTGTGGACAGGAAGCCGGTTGTGAATAACTCACTCACTCCGGAGAGTGACGAATCACTCGGATGTGGACTCAGGCGCGGCCGGAGATGCGGACGGAGATGCGGCCGGAGATGCGAGGTGGTCCCCAGCCGGCGGAAAGCGCAGCTCGTTCCTGTCGATCTTCTCGGACAGCGCGGTCAGCGCGTCGATCCCCAACACGTCGCAGAGCTGAAGCAGATACGCCAGCACATCCGCGACCTCGTCCCGCACGCGGTGCGCCGCGCCGGGGTCCTCCATCACCCGCGCCGACTGCTCGGGCGTCAACCACTGGAAGATCTCCAGCAGTTCGGACGCCTCGACGCTCAGCGCCGCGGCCAGGTTCTTCGGTGTGTGGTACGGCTCCCACTCCCGCGCCGCCGCGAACTCCACCAGTCTGCGCTGCAATCCCTGTACATCCAGTTCCGTCACGGACCCAGATGTATCAGGGCTGCTGAACCGCCGCCGCCGCGATCCCCTCCACCTCCGTGCCGACCGGCGCGAGCAGGAAGACGTTGCGGTCGACCCGGTGCATCCCGCTGCCCAGCCCGAAGACGACCCCGCTGCTGAAGTCCAGGATGCGTTTGGCCACGTCGATCTCGGCGCCGGTCAGATCGAGCAACACCGGGATCTGCGCGATCAGATGCTCCGCGACATCACGCGCGTCGGCGAAGACCCGCACCCGCAGGACGACGAATCGCCGCTGCTCGGCGGTGTAGTCCTCGGGGATCGCCCGGTGGTCGACGCGCGAGGGCCACTCGTCGCGCCCCCGCAGTGGGACGACCTGAGCCAGGCCCTCCCACTGCTCGTCGGTGGCGTCGTACCTGTCGTACCTGTCATACCTGTCGTAACCGCCGTATCTGCTCACCGGATCGCCTCGCACGCCCACTGTGTCTGCATACGGCCATCCTCCCGCTCCTCACCCGTTCGGCCCAACAGCGACACGGGCCAGTCCGGGCCCAACCCACCTCCTTGCCCACCGGACAGCCCCCAACCGAAGCGCTCAGGCGCCCACATACGCCGCGAGATGCTCGCCGGTGAGGGTGGAGCGGTCCGCGACCAGATCGGCCGGTGTGCCCTCGAACACGATCTGTCCGCCGTCATGACCGGCGCCGGGGCCGAGGTCGATGATCCAGTCGGCGTGCGCCATCACCGCCTGGTGGTGCTCGACCACGATCACCGACTTGCCGGATTCCACCAGCCGGTCGAGAAGCCCGAGCAACTGCTCGACGTCGGCCAGGTGCAGACCGGCGGTCGGCTCGTCGAGGACGTACACCCCGCCCTTCTCCCCCATGTGCGTGGCCAGCTTGAGCCGCTGCCGCTCGCCGCCGGACAGGGTGGTGAGGGGCTGGCCGATGGTGAGGTAGCCGAGCCCGACGTCGGCGAGCCGGTCCAGGACACGGTGCGCGGCCGGGGTGTGCGCCTCGCCCGCGCCGAAGAACTCCTCGGCCTGCGCCACCGACATCGCCAGCACCTCGCTGATGTCGCGACCGCCGAGGTGGTGGTCCAGCACCGACGCCTGGAACCGCTTCCCCTCACACTCCTCGCAGACGCTGGCGACCCCGGCCATGATCCCCAGATCGGTGTAGACGACGCCGGCACCGTTGCAATTGGGGCACGCACCCTCGGAGTTGGCGCTGAACAGCGCCGGCTTCACACCGTTGGCCTTGGCGAACGCCTTACGGATCGGTTCCAGCAGCCCGGTGTACGTCGCGGGGTTGCTCCGCCGCGAGCCGCGGATCGGGGCCTGCCCGATTGCCACCACACCCGTGTCGCCGCCGACCGCCCCACTCACCAACGAGCCGTGCACGAGCGAACTCTTGCCGGAGCCCGCGACGCCGGTGACGACAGCGAGCACCCCGAGCGGGATGTCGACGTCGACGGAGCGCAGGTTGTGCGTCGTCGCACCGCGGATCTCCAGCGTGCCCGTGGGCCTGCGCACCGTCTCCTTGAGAACGGCCCGGTCGTCGAAGTGGCGGCCGGTGACGGTCCCTGCGGTACGCAGCCCGTCCACCGTGCCCTCGAAGCAGACGGTGCCACCCTCCGAACCGGCGCCAGGACCCAGGTCCACCACATGGTCGGCGATCGCGATCGTCTCCGGCTTGTGCTCCACGACGAGCACCGTGTTGCCCTTGTCACGCAGCCGCAGCAGGAGGTCGTTCATCCGGTTGATGTCGTGGGGGTGCAGCCCGATCGTCGGCTCGTCGAAGACGTACGTGACATCGGTGAGGGAGGAGCCGAGGTGGCGGATCATCTTGACGCGCTGCGCCTCGCCGCCCGACAGCGTGCCCGACGCGCGGTCCAGGCCGAGATAGCCGAGTCCGATCTCCACGAACGAGTCGAGTGTCCCGCCCAGCGCCTCCAGCAGTGGCGCGACCGACGGCTCGTCCAGCGCGCGCACCCATTCGGCGAGTTCGCTGATCTGCATCGCGCAGGCGTCGGCGATGCTGATGCCCCCGATCTTGGAGGATCTGGCCTCCTCGCTGAGCCGGGTGCCGTCGCACTCGGGGCACGTCGTGAAGGTCACCGCGCGGTCCACGAAGTCCCGGATGTGCGGCTGCATCGCCTCCCGGTCCTTGGAGAGGAACGACTTCTGGATCTTGGGAATCAGCCCCTCGAACGTGAGATTGACCCCCTCCACCTTCACCTTGGTCGGCTCCCGGTAGAGGAAGTCCTGCATCTCCTTCTTCGTGAATTTGCGGATCGGCTTGTGCGGGTCGAGCAGGCCCGACTCCGCGTAGACGCGCACGGTGAAGAAGCTGTCCGACTTCCAGCCGGGGATGGTGAACGCGCCCTCGGCGAGCGACTTCGAGTCGTCGTAGAGCTGCGTGAGGTCGATGTCGGACACCGTGCCCCGGCCCTCACAGCGCGGACACATGCCGCCCGTGCGGTTGAACGTCGCCTTCACCGTCTTGCGCGCACCGCGTTCGACCGTGATCGCCCCGCTCGCCCGCACCGACGCGACGTTGAAGGCGAAAGCGCCGGGCGAGCCGATGTGCGGCTTGCCGAGGCGGCTGAAGAGGATGCGCAGCATCGCGTTGGCGTCGGTGGCGGTGCCGACGGTGGAGCGGGGGTCGGAGCCCATCCGCTGCTGATCGACGATGATCGCGGTCGTCAGCCCTTCGAGTACGTCGACCTCGGGCCGCGCCAGGGTCGGCATGAAGCCCTGTACGAAGGTGCTGTACGTCTCGTTGATCAGCCGCTGCGACTCGGCCGCGACCGTGCCGAACACCAGAGAGCTCTTGCCCGAGCCGGAGACGCCGGTGAACACCGTCAGCTGGCGTTTCGGGATCTCGACGCTGACGTCTTTCAGGTTGTTCACGCGCGCGCCGTGCACACGGATCACGCCGTGGCTGACGGCACCGTCGGGCGCGGGCGGGCGGCTTCCGGCCCGTGTGCCAGGCCTCGTGGTCCTGCTCATCGTGTCTCCATCTGTGAGGCGGAGTCGGCGGCGACCGGCTCTGGCCCACCAGCTCTGATATCCATGGCCGTCACGCTAGTGCGGCCGGATGACCAGCGCTTCTCCGATCCTGATCGGTGTGCCGAACGGTACGAGACCGGTGTGCGGAACGGTACGGGCGCTACGGGCGCTTCCCGCCCGCCAGACCCTCCCGGTAGCCCGGATACCGCGGCGTCCAGCCCAGTTCCGTGCGCGCCCGCCTGTTGGAAACGTGTACGTCGACGCGGGTCATCACCTCGCCGATGTACGGCGCGGCGAGGCGGATCAGCCCGGCCGGGAGCACGAGCGGTCTGGGCGTACGGGTCGTACGCGCGACCCCCTCGATCAACTCGCGCCACGTGGCCGGGGTGTCGTCCACGACGTTGTAGGCGCGCCCCGCGACCCCGCGCTCCAGCGCGGCGACGGTCGCGGACGCCGCGTCCTCGTGGTGGATCAGGGCCAGCGTCCCGGAGCGCCCGGACGGCACCGGCAGCCGGCGCTTGCGCAGCAGGGCGGCGAAGACGTCGGTGTCGCCTCCGTAGAAGAGGCCGTAGCGCAGGGCGATGCCCTCGATGCCGGGCGCGCCGCCCAAGACCTGGTCCTCGGTGGACTTCAGCGCGGCGAGCACCGGGTCCGTCCTGGACCCGGTGGGCACGGCGAACGGCGCCTGTTCCGTCAACGGTGCACGCCCCAGGTAACGGAAGCCGTACCCGAGGAACATCGACTGTGTGAGGAAGCGCGTGGCACCCAACCGCCCCGCCGCGTCCAGCAAGTTGCGCGTCCCCTCGACGCGCAGCCTGTTGGTCGGCTCCATGTCGCCGTGCCGGGCAGGGGCCTTGGTCAGCGCGGTGAGTTCATGGATGACGGCATCGGCCGCCAGTCCGTCCACCGCCGCGAGCAGCGCGTCCCGGTCGAGCACATCGGCAACGACGGCGGTCGCGCCGGCCCGCTTGAGCCGGTCGGCGGCCCGCGCGCCGCGCGTAACGCCGATGACGTCGTGACCCGCCTCGATGAGCTGGGGTACGAGAAAGCGGCCGAGCGTGCCGGAGGCTCCGGCGAGGAGAACCTTCATGACTCCTCCTGGGGAGGCGGTGCGGGAACAAGGGCGAGCGCCAGGTCGGTGAGGGTGTCCAGATAGGCGTCCTCGGTGACCCCGGTCGGATGGGTGCCGCCGTAGATGTCGGCCATCAGCCAGTAGTGGGAGAGCGCGTCCTGAAGGATCGCGGCGACGGCCGACCAGTCCGTGTCCGGGACGCCGGGGGCCGCGTCGTCGGTCGTGTGGGCGCTCGCGTGGGTCTGGAGGAGCCCGGTGAGCGCCGCGTGGTTGCGCGCGACCTCGGCCGTACGGAACTCCTCCAGCAGTTCGGGGAACGCGGCGAGATCCCGCACCAGGATGCGGTTGACATCGCGCTCGTACGCCAGCCGTTCCAGCCCGGACTTCGCGACGGCGCGCAACAGCGCGCGGGGGTCGGCCGCCGTGGCCTCGGTACGCAGGAGCGTGGTGAGCGCGTCCTTCTTACGAATGCGCTCACGCAGACCGAAGCTCAGGATGTCCTTCTTGCTGCGGAAGTGCTTGTACAGCGCCCCGGACCCCGGGGAGAGCCCGGCCGCCGCCTCGATCTTCGAAATGGTGGTGGCGGTGTAGCCCAGCTCTCCGAACAGGCGCATGGCCTCGGTCAGTATCCGTGAACGGGTGTCCGGCATGAGCGCTCCAAGAAGGGGCGAAGGCAGAAAGTAAGTACTTGCTTTCCACGTTAACGCCCGAGCGCGCGTCTGTGAACTCGTCGATGAGTTTCGGCCGGGCCGCGAGTCGGTACTGGTGAGCGTCGTACGGCTTCGTACGACGCCGCCCGGCACCAGACACCACGGAGGACTCCATGACCACCACATCCGGCAACGCGAGCAGCGACCTCCCCGGAAAGCCGCCGGTCGTCGACCTGGCCACCTGGCAGGCGGCGCGCGACGAGCTGCTGATCCGCGAGAAGGCCCATACCCATGAGGGCGACGCGATCGCCGCGGCCCGCCGCCGGCTGCCGATGGTCGAGTTCGACGGGACGGTCGAGGTCGTCGGACCCGACGGCCCCGTCCCGTTCACCGACCTGTTCCAGGGCCGCGACGAGCTCGTGGTCTACAAGCACATGTGGCACGACGGCGCACCGCACCAGGGGCAGTGCGAGGGCTGCACCGTCACGGCCTGGCACGTGAAGGACGCCGTCTACCTCAACGCCCGCGGCGTCTCCTACGCCGTACTGACCACAGGCCCGTGGAACGAGGTCGCCCCCTACGTCGAGTTCATGGGCTACACCCAGCCCTGGTACTCGGTACGCGGCGTGGACGGACCGGCCGGCGGCAGCATGGGCTACCTCACCTCCTATCTGCGCGACGGCGAGCGCGTGTTCCTCACGTACTCCACAACGGGCCGCGGCAACGAGCCGGCCGCCGGGTCCTTCGCCCTGCTCGACATGACGCCCTACGGCCGGGGAGAGGCGTGGGAGGACAACCCGGAGGACAGGCCCGAGGGCCGCGAGCCCTGCTGGTACTGGCGCTCGGACGCCGACGGGAACGCCACCTGGGGCCCGACCGGCCGCCCCGTACCGCAGTGGACCCGCCCCGGCGCGACCCCCGAGCAGACCCTCGGCCGTCAGGGCCACCACTGACGCGCCTGCGCAGAAGGCGTCCCCTGTCAGGCGTCTCCCCGTGAAGCCTGCACGTACGCCCACACGGTCTTCCCCGGACCCGACCGCCCGCTGATGCCCCACTGCACGGCGATCGCGTCCACGAGCACGAGCCCGCGGCCCCGCTCCTCGTCGGGGGCGGCGCCGCGGGGCGCCCTCGACGGCAGCGTGTTGTGGGTGTCGCTCACCTCGATCCGTACGAGGTCCTTGGCCGTGTTGTACGCGAGCCGCAGCGCGAAGTCCCGCCCGGGGACCCGGCCGTGCAGGACGGCGTTCGCGGCCAGCTCCGCGACCACGAGGGCCGCCGCGTCGGACGGCTCGCAGCCGTAGGGAATGCCCCAGGCGTCGAGCTGCTGCGTGGCGAGTCTCCGCGCGAGCCGCGCGCCTCGCCGGGTGGCGGAGAACCGCTGGGTGAACACACGTACGGTGACGGCCTCTTGGGCCTGCGGGGATGGCATGTGCCCAGCGTCCGGGCCGGATTGGACGCCTTACCAGGGACTACAACCACCCAACGATCCGCTGTACTGGTTCACCGTCTGGACTGGGTGAGTAACTACCAGTGATGCTGGACCAGTTGTACGGGGTACGCATCGAGTGGAGCTGGTCCAGGGAGAGGCGAACGGGTATGACGGCGGACGGCATTACGAGCAGTGAACCTGAGGCGTCGGACAGTCTCAAGACCTTCGGAGCGGTCTTGAAGGCGCTGCGGGAAGAAGCCGCCCTGACTCAGGAGGAGTTCGCACCTCGGGTGCAGTACTCGGTGCACTACATCGCCAAGATCGAGCAGGGGAAGCGTTTTCCGCCGAAGGGCCTGCCGGTGCGGGCGGGAATGGTGTTGGGACCGGTCGCCAAGCGGGTGTTGGAGGCGGCGGCGAGGAGTCTGACGAAGGGGGCGGGGCTGGCGTCGTGGTTCAGGAGGTGGGCGCTGATCGAGGAGACAGCGATCTCCCTGTACGCGTACGAGTGCCGGGCGATTCCGGGACTGTTGCAGCCGGAGTCGTACGCCAGAGCGCTATCCGAGCGGAGGTTGCCGCCACTCACCGAGGCGCAGATCGAGCTCCAAGTCACGGCTCGCATGGAGCGTCAACGGCTTTTGTCGGAGCGGGAGAACACGGCCTTCTGCTTCATCATCGAGGAGTCCGTCCTGGAGCGCCGAGCGGGTGGCGCGGCAGTCACGAGGACTGTCATCGAGCACCTGCTGGAGCAGGGTGCTCGGCGTAATGTGGAGATCCAGATCATGCCCACGCTCCAGGAGGATCACGCCGGAGCGGAAGGCCTCATGTACTTGGCCGAGACACCCGACAATCAGTGGCTCGGCTACTCTGAGGGCCAGTTGTCGAGCAACGTGATCGCCGCCCCCACCGACGTAAGCATTCTGCTCCAGCGCTATGGGAAGCTGCGCTCGCAGGCTCACAGCCATGAGGCTACGGTGAGTCTGCTGGAGCGACTGCGAGGAGCACTGTGAAGACGACCAATCAACTGGCCTGGTTCAAGAGCACTTACAGCAGCGGTGACGGGGACAACTGCGTCGAGGTCGCCGCCCGCCCCGACGCCGTCCTCGTACGGGACTCCAAAGACCCGCACATCGGCCGGCTCACCCTCACCCCCGCCGCCTGGGCCGCCTTCACCGCAGACCTCGCCGCGCGCTGACCGCGCTGACGTGCCGAACGGGGTGGCCCGAGGAACGCTCGGGCCACCCCATCCGCGTCAGCACATCTTCTGGCTGGCCGCCTCGCCCGCGAGCGGGTCGCCCGCCCTGCGGAGCGAACCCACGGCCGCCGTGCAGTCCTTCACCGTGTCCGCGCCCTCGGACCAGTACTCCTGGCCGCTGTTGTTCAGCCACGCACGGCCGCCGAAGAAGTCGTCCTGGCTGTAGCTGTAGACGGCTACGCTCACGTCGTATTCCTTGTTGGTCTTACGGAATGAATCCCAGACCCAGAGATACCCGTAATTCTCGTTGCACTTCTTCGAGTAGAACTGCTTGACCGACGCGATGTGCGCACCTGCCCTGTCGATGTACGCTGTCTTTCCGACCTGGTACGCGTCGGCGCAGACTCCCGCGACGCGCGCTTTCGCACTCGCCGGGTTTCCGGCCTCGGTCGGGACCGTCGACTTCGGCGTCGCCGACTTCGGCGCCTTCGGTGCGGGGCCGTCGCCCGCGACCGCCACGCCCGCCGGGATCAGGGCAAATGCGCAGGCCGTGGCTATGACCGCGCGCTTCGTGTAGCGCATACGAACTCCTTCGTCCGACCTCAAGGGCGCAGTAAACCCACGGGCCCGCCAATGGCGGCTACCGCTCGGCTATTGGGCCCGGTGCTGTCTGTCTGCCTGTCGGCTGGAATTTCTTCCGAACACATAGGCAGACACGGGATCTTGCCTGAGGGTTGCACGACTTCAACGGTTTCATTTCGGGCGGGTAAACGGAATTCCCGCCTCGGCCCACATTTCGATCTCTGGAGAGCCATGACGACCGACAACGACCCGTCCACCGGCAGCCGGCGTAAGCCCTGGCGCGAACTCCCCCGTTCTGTGCGGACGGGTATCGAGGACGTGCTCGGGGGCAGGGTGACAGCGGCCACGAGCCAGCGGGGCGGGTTCTCCGACGGGCTCGCGGCGCGGCTGGGGTTGGCCGACGGGCGCAGGGCGTTCGCCAAGGCTGTCGACGCGACCACCGCGCCCGCCGTGGCGGCGTTCCATCGGCGGGAGGCGGCGGTGAACGACGGGCTGCCGCACGGGGTTCCCGTACCGAGGCTGCTGGGGGCGTACGACGATCAGGAGTGGGTGGCGCTCGTCTTCGAGGACGTCGACGGGGCGCTACCCGTACAGCCGTGGCGGGAGGGCGAGTTGGAGCGGGTGCTCGACGCGCTGACCGGTCTCGCGGAGCGGCTGACCCCGGCGCCGCGCCTCAACTCGGCGGACACGTCGCCCCGGTTGGGCGGTTGGGGCCGGCTGGCGGACAGTCCCGGGTCGCGCGTGAAGCTGGGTGAGATCGCCCCCGGCGCCGCGCGGGAGTTGGAGCGGCACCTCGCTCTTGAGGCGCGGCTTCCCGAGGTGATCGTCGGGGACACGTTGACGCACGGGGACCTGTATCCGTTCAACGTGCTGCTTACGGACGAGCGTGTCGTGGTCGTGGACTGGCCGCACGCATGGACCGGGCCCGCGTACGCGGATCTGGTGATGCTGCTGGGCAGTGTGGCGCTCGGCGGGGCGGACCCGGAGCCGTACGCCGCCCGGCATCCGCTGCTGACCGGTGTCGATCCGGAGGCGGTGGACGTGCTGATCTCGGCGCAGGCGGGGTTTCTGCTGGCGGCGGCGTGCTCGATGGACTCGGCGGATCCCGGTACTGATCCGAGGCTGGAGCACATGATGACAGCGCTCGGTCTCGCTTCCCTGCGGTGGCTGTCGCTTCGTGGCTACAACTCGGGCAGGAAGCAGCGGTAGTTGAGTTCGCTGTCGGCCCAGGAGACGCGGGCGTCGACCAGTCGGCTGAGTTTGTGGCCCACGGGGGCGAATCCGTGGCCGCGCCAGAAGGCGTCGCTGACCAGGCTGGCCGACGACCACTCCGTACCGCATGTGGTGAAGTCGTGGTCGGCGGACCAGCTCACGACGCCGACGAGCAGTGTGGTGCCCACTCCCCCCGAACGCACGGACGCGGTGACCGCCGCGATACCGATCGCCGCTAAGCCGTCCCGGATGGCCCCGAGGTGCGACGAAGGCGGGGCGGAGGATCGGCGACCGGGCGTGGAACCGCTGGAGTTCCACGGTCAGTTCGAACAGTTCCGCCATGTCTCCGGCAGGGCCGCCACCGCCGGGCCGGTGCCTTGCGACGTTCCCACCAGTCGCCGGGCCACGGCGATGTCGGCGACATCCAGTGGAGTCACGCCCTCGCCGACATCACCTGAGCGTAGTGGCGCCGCAACCTACTGGTGGTCAGGGGCCATCATGACCCGCTTGCCGGGCCGCCGCGCTGGCGCAGCGAGATCCGGTTGCCGTCCGGGTCCACCGCCTCGACGCGGATGCCGAACGCGTAGTCCTCCGGTTCGGGCTGGTCGAACGTCACACCCCGGTCGCGAAGGACGGTGAAGTCCTTCCTCAGGTCGTCCGACTCGATGAAGACCGAACCGGGCACGCTGCCCGGCCGGGCTTCGGCGGGCTGCCCCGAGGCCGCGGCGTGCGGCCAGAGGACGAACTCGACCGGGCTGCCGGGGATCGCGACGGTGAGGAAACGTACCTCCGGCCCGGTGAAGTCGACGCGTGTCTCCAGGCCGAGCTGTTCGGTGTAGAAGCGCAGCGCGCGGTCCTGATCGCTGACGTAGATCGTCACGTACATGAGGTTGGTGAGCATGGTGCTGTTGTCCCTTCCGTTCGGCCCGGCCGTCACACGGCGGTCCGTTGTCGGTGTTGCCTCGTCATCGCACTGACGGACGCCGACGGGGGAATGTGACGGGAACGCCGCCCTCGACTCCATGTCGGATCATGGACGCACTGTCCGGCCTGTGAGATAGCTGCGCATGGAATCGAATGCTCGCGCTAGTCTCACCGCCATGTCCGCACCCGCCCGTCTCCTGTGTCTCGCGTGCTTCGCGAACTCGGTGTGGTGCGTCGACGACAACCTCTGTTGTCCGTGAGTCGAGCCCCCGCGCCCTGCCACCGCTCACCGCTCACCGCTCACCGACTTCGGAGAACAGTCGTGACCACCACCGCTCCCCCGCGCCGGACGATCCCGATCCCCGCCGCGCTGCTCACCCCCTCCCCGACCTCCGCCCCGGCACCCGAGGCCGAACCGGCGCCTCCGGTACGGCGCGTGCCGCTCGCGATATCCGGGCTGCTGGCCGTCGCACTGACCGCGTACGTGTGGTCGACGCACGGCGCCAAGCCCGGAACGCTCCTGCTCCTCGGGCTGGGTCTGGGCCTGGCGCTCTTCCACTCGCGGTTCGGATTCACCTCCGCCTGGCGGCAGTTGGTCGCCGTCGGCAACGGGCAGGGGCTGCGCGCCCATGCCCTGCTCCTCGGCACCACCGCCACTCTCTTCGCGCTGATCATCGGCAGCGGCACGGGGCTGTTCGGCTCCGTGCCCGCGCCGTCGGCGGGGCCGCTCGGGGTCGGGCTGCTTGTCGGGGCGTTCGTGTTCGCCGTCGGGATGCAGCTCGGTGGCGCGTGTGCGTCGGGCACGCTGTTCGCCGTGGGCTCGGGGCAGACGTCCATCGTGCTCACGCTCGGCGGCTTCATCGTCGGATCGACCCTCGCCGCCTGGCAGTTCGACCTCTGGAAGGACCTGCCGGCGCTCGATCCGGTCCTGCTGTCGGACCATGTCGGGTGGTTCGGTTCCTGGGCGGTGACCATCGCCGTACTGGGCCTCATCGTGCTGGTGAGCCGCCGCGTACAGGCGCGCCGTACCCCGCCGCCGATCAGCACCCCGCCGAGCGCCACGGGCGCGGCGCGCGTGCTGCGCGGATCATGGCCACTGGCCGCCGGCGCGCTGGCGCTGGCCGTGCTGGGCGCCAGCGTGCTGCTGGTGTCCGGCGGTCCCTGGGGTGTCACCAGCGCGTTCAGCCTGTGGGGCTCGCGGGTGGTCGACGCGCTCGGCGGCAACCCCGCCAACTGGTCGTTCTGGCAGCAGCCGGGCAACGCGGAGATGTTCGCGGGGCCCGTACTGAAGGACAAGAACAGCCTCACCGACATCGGCATCATGATCGGCGCCGCTGTCGCCGCCTCGCTCGGCGGGACGTGGGCGCTGCACCGGGGCATTCCCGGCCGCACCGCCGTGGCCGCGGTACTCGGCGGCGTGCTCATGGGGATCGGCGCGCGACTGGCGGGCGGCTGCAACATCGGCGCGTACCTCGCGGGCATCGCGTCGGGCAGCCTGCATGGCTGGATCTGGGGCGCGACCGCCCTGCTCGGCACATGGGCGGGGCTTCGGCTGCGCCCGCTGTTCGCGCTGGGCAACCCCAAGCCCGGCGACGGGATCTGCTGAGCCGGGGAACGCGGCTGCTGAGCCAACTGGGGTCGTCCGCCGTAGGCTGAGCCGGTGGTCATCGAACAGGACGTGAAGCTGAGCGACGGGCGCACGCTGCGGACGTACGACAGCCAGGGTGCCAAGGCCCGGGATACCGAGGACGGGCCGACCATCGTGTGGCATCACGGCTCGCCGCAGACCGGCGCCCCGCTGGAGCCGCTGCTCACCGCCGCCGCGGCGCGCGGTATCCGGCTGGTGTCGTACGGCCGCCCCAGCTACGGGGGTTCGAGCCCGCAGCCGGGGCGGAACGTGGCAGCGGCGGCGGACGACGTGGCCGGGATCGCGGACGCGCTCGGCCTGGGGCCGTTCGCGGTGATGGGGGCGTCGGGGGGCGGGCCGCACGCGCTGGCGTGTGCCGCGCTGCTGCCGGACCGGGTGACGGGAGCCGTCTGCCTCGCGGGGCTGGCGCCGTACACGGACGACTTCGACTGGTACGAGGGCATGGTGTCGCCCGGCGGTCTGCGGGCCGCCGCCGACGGGCGCGAGGCGCGCGAACTGTACGCGGCGACCGACGAGTTCGACCCCGCGAGCTTCACTTCCGCCGACTTCGCCGCGCTGGAGGGCGCGTGGAAGTCGCTGGGCGCCGACGCGGTGAAGGCGGGGCAGGCCGGGCCGGACGGGCAGATCGACGACGACGTCGCCTTCGCCACCGCGTGGGGCTTCGACCTGGCGGAGGTGGCCGCGCCCGTACTGCTCGTGCAGGGCAGCCGGGACCGGGTGGTGCCGCCGTCGCACGCGGGGGCGATCCTCGCCGCGCTGCCCCGGGCGGAGCTGTGGGTACGGCCCGATGACGGGCATGTGTCGGTCCTCGACGCGTGTCCGCCGGCGATGGACTGGCTGCTGGAGCGGGGCTCCACCTCTACATAACCTTGCGGTTATATAGCTGGATCGGTATGGTCGAGGTATGCCCATACCGTTCGACGTGCTCGCGGAGCCCAGCAGGCGCAAGATCCTCGATCTGCTCCTGGAGCGCCCGCATCTGGTCGGTGAGCTGACCAACCGGCTCGGACTGAGCCAGCCCGGCACCTCCAAGCACCTGCGGGTGCTGAGGGACGCCGGACTGGTGCGGGTCCGGCAGGACGCCCAGCGCCGCTGGTACGAGCTGGATCCGGAGCCGCTGGCCGAACTCGACGCGTGGCTCGCGCACTACCGCCATCTATGGACCGGCAGTCTCGACGCGCTCGAACGGCATCTCGACGCGATGGAGGACGATTCCTCATGACTGCGCACCCCAACGACTCCAGTGACCCCGCCGACGAGAGCTTTGCCTCTTCCTCCCTCTCCGCCGAGAGCGGCGGGCGGACGGCGCTGCGCATGGAGCGCAGGCTCGCGCATCCGCCACAGCGGGTCTGGGAGGCGATCACACGGCCCGCGAACCTCGCGCGCTGGTTCCCCTCCGAGGTGAGCGTGGACCTGCGGCCGGGCGGCGAGATCGGCTTCCACTTCCCCGGCGACAGCGGACCCGGCATGACCGGGAAGGTCACCGATGCCGACGAGCCGCGCCTGTTCGCCTTCACCTGGAGTGAGGACCATCTGAGCTGGGAGATCACGCCGGACGGGGACGGTTCGCGGCTCACCCTCGTACACACCTTCGGCGACCGGTTCGGGGCGGCGAGCTTCGCGTCCGGGTGGCAGGTGTGCGTCACCGCGCTGGCGCAGGTGCTGGCCGGTGGTCCCGTCGATGTCGAGCAGGACAGGCGCGGCACGCTGCACGAGGCGTATCTGGCGCGGTTCGGCGAGCTGACGCGGGGGCGGGTGGAGGAGACGGGCGACGGCGGGCTGCGAGTCCGGTTCGAGCGTCAGCTCGTACGGCCCGCGGAGACGGTCTGGTCCCAACTGACGGGCGGGGTGGAGCCGTTGACGGGGTCGCCCGTGCCCCCGGGCTTCACCGCTGACAACGTCCCGGCAGGCCCGGTCACGGACGTACGGGCGCCGCGACTCCTCGCGTACGCCTGGCATCCCGAGGGCGAGGTCCGCTGGGAGCTGGGCACCGGGACCGGGCACGGGCCCCGGCTGGTGCTCACCCAGACGGGGCCGCGCGGCTTCGACACGGACGGCGCGCTGGTGGCGTGGCGGGCGCGGGTGGAGGAGCTGGCGGCGGGGCTGCTCGACGCGGAGTAGGGGCGGCGGAGGATCGAGCGGCGGGCGTCGGGGCTACTCCTCCGGCTCCTGGGCACGCTCCTGAGCCTCTTTCAAGGCATTGCTGGTGATATCCACACCCCTCTCCTTTCCCCTCCTGGACGGCCCGCACGCCGTCCGCACACGGGACGGCGCCCGCACGCCGAACGCATGTCGCCCGCACGCCGAACGCCGGCCGGACCGCGTGCGCGGGTCCGGCCGGCGAGGGTGCCGACGGTGCCGATCGGGGGGCGATCAGCGGGGCCGATCAGGAAGGGCCGATCGGCCGGGGCCGACTAGTACGGGCCGTTGACGTTGTCGATCGAGCCGTAGCGGTCAGCCGCGTAGTTGCACGCCGCGACGATGTTGGCGACCGGGTCGTAGCTGTCGGTCGAGGTGCCGGGCACGTGGTACGCCTCGAAGGTCGGGGCGATGACCTGGAGCAGGCCCTTCGACGGGGTGCCGGCCGCGGCGTTGGAGTCCCAGTTGTTGATGGCCTGGGGGTTGCCGCCGGACTCGCGCATGATGTTGCGGTGGATGCCGTCGTACGAGCCGGGGATGCCGTTCTTCGCCATGACGTCCAGCGCCTCCCGGATCCAGCCGTCGAGGTCGTTGGTGTAGGACTTGGCGGCCGACTTGACGGCTTCCTTCTTGTCCGACGAGGGGTTCTCGGTCGAGGCGGTCGGGGCTGCCTTGGCCTTCCCGGCGAGCTTCAGCTTGAGGCCGGGGTGGATGAGCGACGGGTTGTCGCCGACGGCGGCGCGGTTGTTCTTGTACAGCGCCTTCCAGCCGCCGCTCACGGAGCGGGCTTTGGCGATCTTGGCCAGCGATTCGCCCTTCACGACGGTGTGCGTGACCTTCTTGGCGGCGGTGGCGGCCGACGGGGCCGACGCGACGCTCTGCGGGGCGGGGGCGGCGCCCGCCGTGGTGGCGGTCAGAAGGGGCAGGGCCAGGGCGGCGCTGCCGGTGCCGAGGGCGATGAGCCGGCGGCCGAGGGGGGTGGTGCGGGAACGGCGGTGCTTACCCGGTGCGGGCATGACGAGGTCCTCTCCGTCGCCTGCGAGGTGAGCTGTCGGGTTCGGGCGGGAGATGCCCGGCCGCGCTGCGCGCGCGACTTCACCCCAAGCCGGTCCGGTGCAACGGATCGGCGACTTACCTGGGTCCCCCGCTCCTGCCGTACGTAAATGGTTGGATGCGGTTTCCGGACGGCGGCAGGATTCGGCGTTCCACCCGGAATGACGAGAACGTAAGCGAGAACGTCAGAGCGAAACAAGTCCTGAATTCACAGTTCTGGGCCATTCGCGGATCCGATGGCGATTAATGCGAATTCCCGCCCGGCGGTTCAGGTCTCAACTTTCCTTTCCCGCACGGGAGGTGGGCGGCGGGCCGGGGAGGCACAGTTCACCTCCGCTGTGACACACATCATAGGAATTCCGTGCAACCACGCAGGTCATCACAACGGCCATAAACGGACAAGTAAGGCTTTGAATACCCATAACGACCTGCCCCACAAAGCGGACAAATGATTATTTTCCATAGGTCGAGGGCACATAAGGCGAGCCTGGTGCCGGGGCCGCCGGTGCCGTGCGGCGCGTTTCCGCTGAGCAGGGTCTCACCCGAGAGCGGCAGCGGGTCGCGATCGGTCGCCGGCATAATTCCGGGACACTTGGCCGCGCCGGCGATCAGGTTGTTCTGAACGGTGTTTCCATAACCGCCTTATATCGCTACGCCGTTGGCCCGATCACGCGTCGTCTCAGCCTCAGGCATATCACGGGTTTATCAACAGCCCACACCAGATGCCGACTTGGTGCGTGCGGGCGCACCGGTGGCCGGACCGGGCGCCGGGCGCGTGCGCCGAAGTGAAGCCTATGAACCGCCTGTTAGCTCTATAGGGGCAACCTCACTGCTTTTTCTGGACCTTTCCTCTCGAACACCGCCAGCATTGATTACTGCGAGTAGTCATTCGCTCCGGGTGCGGCATCGCCGTACCGCGTGCTCCCACCACTCCGGAAAGGACCTGGGTCGAGCCTCATGAGATATCCCCGCTCTCGCACACGGCTGTCCAACACTCTCGCCGCCTGCGCTGTCGTCAGCGCGCTCGCCGCCTCAACTCTCGTCGGCGCCGCCCCCGTTGCCGCTCACGGCGGTGAGGGCCACCACGAGCACTCCACCAGGGCGGGCGTCGGCCCGGCCGAGAAACCCGAGGTCGATCCCGCCGAGGCGGCGGTGCTCGGCCATGAGCACGCGGAGGAGCACGCCGCCACCCGCCAGGGCGCCGCGGATCTCGGCACCTACCCGCAGGCGACCCGCACCGCGCGGCTGAAGATGCTCACCGAGACGCAGGAGAAGACCAACAGGGACTACAAACCTGCGGACTTCGGCGCCTTCAAGGAGTACTTCGACTCGCCCGACTTCGGCGTCCACATCGCCCAGCTGCCGACCGGCAAGGTGCTCCTCTTCTCCTTCGAGCGGATCGAGACCGACCCCACGAAGGAGACGGCCCCCACCCAGGTCGTCGGCGCGGCCAACCGGGGCCGTGCGTTCCTCTGGGATCCCGCGAAGGGCACCGGTGCGAGTGCCTTCAAGAAGGTCACCCCGCCCGCCGTGATGATGCCCGACAGCACCGGTGTCTCCCGTCCCGCGCCCATCTTCTGCGCGGGCCACGCCTTCCTGCCCAACGGGATGCTCGGCGTCTTCGGCGGCAATCTCGGCGGCAACGGCGGCTCGGGCGCCAAGCTGTCCTTCGTCTTCGACCCGTGGAGCGAGACCTGGGCGATGAACGAGGACATGACCGTGGGCCGCTGGTATCCCAGCGTCGTCACCGGCCCCGACGGCCGGATGCTGATCATGTCCGGCCAGTCCGAGCTGGGCTGGGGCACGCCCACCCCGATCGTGGAGCGTTTCCCCGCGCTGGGGGACCCCGTGCCGTACCGCACGACCGACATCCCCCGCTTCCAGAACGTCGACCGGTTCGGCGCGGACGCCCCGTACAGACTCGACTACCCGCATCTGTTCAGCCTGCGTGACGGGAAGATCTACGGCCTCGGCCGCAGCCACGACCAGCAGTGGCTGTTCGACCCCGTCAAGGAGACCCGGAGCGATCTCGCGCAGCGGCCGGGCGCCGCCGACCGGAGCTACGGCTCCGCCGTCCCGCTGCCCGGCGGCTTCCGCGGCCCGGACTCCCTCCTGGTCCTCGGCGGCGACCGCACGGACCCGAACACGTATCAACTGGCCGCGGGCAAGTGGAAGACCAAGGAGGCGCGGGCCTTCGGACGTACGCAGGACAACACGCTGCTGCTGCCCACGGGGGACCTGCTCACGGTCAACGGCGCCTTCGACATCCGCGACTACGGCAACGGGCAGTACAACCCGAACGCGGACCTGAAGTACCGCCACACGGAGCTGCGCGACGAGAACGGCGACTGGCGACTGGGCCCCGTCCAGCGGCTCCCGCGCGGCTACCACTCCAACGCCGTGGTGCTGCCCGACGGCCGTGTCATGGTCACCGGCGACGAGGCGCAGCAGATCGCCAACGACCGGGACATCAAGGACGACATGGACGGCACCATCGAGATGTACGAGCCGTCGTATCTCCACAACGGGCCGCGGCCCAGGCTCGATCACGTGCCGAGCGGCCCGCGCGCCTACGACGAGCGGTTCACCGTCTCCAGCCCCACCGCCCACGAGGTGAAGCGGGCGGTACTGCTGTCGCCCACGACCGCCACGCATTCGGTCAACACCAGCCAGCGCCATCTGGAGCTGCGGATCAAGCGGCAGGGCAACGGCGAACTGGAGCTGCAGACACCGCCCACCGCCGAAGCCGCCCCGCCCGGCTGGTACATGCTCTTCCTCCTCAACGAGGAGGGCGTCCCCAGCGTCGCCAAGTGGATCTCCCTCCAACCGACCGGGGCCGGGTCATGACCTACGCGACGCAGGCTCCGCCGACGCAGGCTCCGCCGACGTACGCCCCGGCCGACGGCGGCGGCGAGGCCGATCTGCCGCTGCGCACCAGCCGGGAGATCCAGGGCGACATCATCGCCGGAGCGAAGAAGGACCATGTCCAGCTCCTCTTACTGAAGTTCGAGAACGACGCCCTGGCCAGAACCTGGCTGCGGCGGCTGCGGCCCCGGATCGCCACGACCCGGCAGGTCGCCGCGTTCAACGCGGAGTTCAGCAAGGCCCGTAAGCAGTCCGGCGGCGACGACCCCAAGGCGCTCAACGCCGTATGGCGGGTCGTCAGCTTCACCTACCCCGGCCTGAAGCTGCTGGCCGGGCGTGACCCCTTCCCGTCGGTCCCGCCGGACAGCACCCAGGAGGCCTTCAAGGAGGGGCCCGCGGCGCGCGCGGCGATGCTCGGCGACACCGGGCAGTGCGCCCCGGAGCACTGGCTGTTCGGCAACGGCGCGAGCCAGCCCGTCCACGCGGTGCTCACCGTCTCCGCCGACCGCCCCCAGGACCTGCGGGTCGCGCTGACCGAGGAGCGCGAGGAAGCCGCCCGGCACAAGGTCGTGATCGTCTTCGAGCAGGACGGCGCGACCCTGGAGGGAACCCGCCGGGGCAAGGAGCACTTCGGCTTCAAGGACGGCATCAGCGAGCCGGCCGTCAAGGGTTTCGACCCGCCCGACCCGTACAGGCCCGAGCACAAGAAGGGCAGCCCCGGCACGCGGATCATCCCGGCCGGCGAGATCGTCGTCGGTCACGAGCGGGACGACGGGAAGAAGACCGATCTCCCGGACTGGGCGCGGAACGGGTCCTTCCAGGTCGTACGGCGTCTCGCGCAGGACGTTCCCGGCTGGTGGGCCCAGATCGCGGAGCGCCTGAAGGAGCTGAAGCTCCAGGAGGCGGTGCCGCCGGAGGCCACGACGGAGTGGCTGGCCGCCCGTATGGTCGGCCGCTGGCGCTCGGGCACACCCGTGGCGAAGTGCCCGCACGCGGACAGCCCGAGTGACGCGGAGGCGTGGTCGGACAACGACATCAGCTACCGCGACGACCTGGAGGGTGAGATCACGCCGCTGTTCTCGCATCTGCGCCAGACCAGTCCGCGCGACGGCCTGCTGGTCAGATCGACCGACACGGAGACCGTCCCGGAGAAGGGCGGTCTGGACGGGCGGCGCATCATGCGGCGCGGCATCCCCTACGGCCGGCCGTTCGACCCGGCGGGCGGTGCGGGCAACGGGCCGGACGCACCGCGCGGTCTGGTCTTCGTCTGCTACCAGGCGGATCTGGTAAGGCAGTTCGAGTTCATCCAGAAGGACTGGATCGAGGAGCCGAACTTCCCGCAGCGCACTCCGGCACCGGGCCGGGACCCGCTGGTCGCCACCGCCACCGATGTCAACTTCAAGGGCTGCCAGGTGCGCTTCGAGCAGTTCGTCAGGACGGAGGGCGCGGTGTACGCGTTCTCTCCCTCGCTGACGACCATCGAACACCTCGCGGACGGGAAGCTCGACGGCGGCGGCGATCCCGGCGGTGACCGCATCCTGACGGCCCCCTTCACGCTGCGCCCCGCGGACGGGCCCGTCGGCCCGGCAAAGGCCCGGCTCGTGATGCGCGAGGACGGGAATCTCGTCGTCCTGGACGAGAGGGACCAGGCCCGCTGGGAATCGGGGACCGCGGGGAGCGGCGGGGCGCGGGCGACCTTCCAGGGGGACGGCGACATCGTCGTCCTCACCGCCGGCGACAGACCGGTCTGGAAGTCCCGCACGACCGGGAATCCCGGCGCCAAGCTCATCCTCCTCACCGACGGGAACGTGGTGATCCGGGCCGCCGACGGCACGGTGGTCTGGCAGACGAACACCGCGCACTGACCGTCGCAGGGACCGGACACCGGCCCCCTCGACCGCGGTGGACGGCGGCCCCCCACCCGCCGTCCACCGCACCCCATCGTCGCCGTACCCCGTCCCCGGTTGTCCACAGAGCGTTGTCCACAGGACCCGGCACCCCGCGTCGTCAGGGGCGATGATGGGGGTATGGCAAATCCGACAATCCTGACCGTCGATGACGATCCGGCCGTCTCGCGGGCTGTCGCCCGTGACATCCGGCGGCAGTACGGCGAGAGCTACCGCGTCGTCCGCGCCGTGTCGGGCGAGGAGGCCCTGGAGGCCCTGCGGGAGATCAAGCTGCGCGGGGACCAGCTCGCGATCATGCTGGCCGACTACCGGATGCCCCGGATGAACGGGCTGGAGTTCCTTGAGGCCGCGATGGACCTCTTCCCGCTCGCCCGCCGGGTGCTGCTCACGGCGTACGCGGACACCGAGGCCGCGATCGACGCCATCAACGTCGTGGACCTCGACCACTATCTGCTCAAGCCGTGGAGCCCGCCCGAGCAGAACCTCTACCCGGTGATCGACTCGCTCCTGGAGCTGTGGCTGGCCACCCCGGACCCGGTCGCCACCGAGACGCGCGTGGTCGGCCACCGGTGGTCGGCGCCGTCCTTCGCGGTACGGGACTTCCTCGCCCGCAATCTCGTGCCGTTCCGGTGGCTGCTCTCGGACGAGCCGGAGGGCGGCCGGCTACTGACCGCCGCCGGGCTCACTCAGGCGGACGTGCCGATCGTCGTCACCTCCGACGGCAAGACGCTGGTGACCCCCTCCGAGCGGGAGCTGGCCGCGCACGTCGGGCTCAGCACCGTGCCGACCGCCGACTTCTACGACCTGGTCGTCGTCGGCGGCGGCCCCGCCGGGCTCGGCGCGGCCGTCTACGGCGCGTCGGAAGGGCTCCGTACGCTCTTGGTGGAGCAGCAGGCAACCGGCGGGCAGGCCGGGCAGAGCAGCAGGATCGAGAACTATCTGGGCTTCCCCGACGGCGTCTCGGGGCAGCAGCTGACGGAGCGGGCCCGCCGCCAGGCGCTCAAGTTCGGGGCGGAGATCCTCAGCACCCAGCGGGCCGTCGCCCTGGAGGCGGTGGGCTCCGGCCGGGTGCTGCGCCTGGGGGAGGAGAACTCCGTCACCGCGCACACGGTGGTCCTGGCCACCGGGGTCTCCTACCGGCGGCTGGGCGCCGACGGCATCGCGGAGCTGACCGGCACCGGTGTCTTCTACGGTTCCACCGTCACCGAAGCGGCCAACTGCTCCGACGAGGAGGTCTACATCGTCGGCGGCGCCAACTCCGCCGGGCAGGCGGCCGTGTACTTCTCCCGCTACGCCCGCCGCGTCCATGTGCTGATCCGGCAGGGTGATCTGACGCGTTCCATGTCGAGCTATCTGATCGAGCAGCTGGAAGGCATCCCCGCCATCGAGATCCATCCGTGGACCGAGGTAACCTGCGCGGAGGGCGACGGGCATCTGCAGAGCCTGACCCTGCGCGACAGCCGGTCCGGGGAGAGCCGGAACGTCTCGACGTCGTGGCTGTTCGTCTTCATCGGCGCCGAGCCCCACACCGAGTGGCTCGACGGGGCCGTCACCCGTGACGACCGCGGCTTCGTCGTGACCGGGACGGACCTCATGACGAGCGGGCAGCGCCCGGCGGGCTGGCAGCTGCCACGCGACCCCTACCACCTGGAGACGAGCGTTCCTGGCGTCTTCGCCGCCGGCGACGTACGCGCCGCGTCGGTCAAGCGCGTCGCGTCGGCCGTCGGCGAAGGCGCCATGGCCGTCTCCCTGGTGCACCGATACCTGGAGGCACAGTGACCACCCCCTCGGAGGACCGGCTGACACCGGACGAGTTGCGCACACTCTTCCTGTTCGAGGCGCTCAGCCCCGATCAGCTCGACTGGCTGGCCGAGCGCGGCCGGGTGGAGCGACGGGAGGCCGGTGAGGTGGTGTACCGGGAGGGTGAGCCGGCCACCTGCTTCTTCGTCCTGCTCAGCGGCGCGATCTCGCTCCACCGGGTCCTGCACGGCGACGACGTCGAGGTCAACAGGACCGACCAGCGGGGCGTTTACAGCGGCGCCACGCGCGCGTATCTCGGCGACCGGGTCGACCAGAAGTATCCGCACACCATGCGCGCGGTCAGTGACGCGGAGTTCTTCGTGCTGCCGGCCGACGAGTTCGCGTACGCGGTGCGCACCTGGTTCCCGATGGCGCTGCACCTGCTGGAGGGCCTGTTCTTCGGTACGCGCGCGGCCAACGCGATCGTCAACGAGCGGGAGAGGCTGCTGGCCCTTGCGTCGCTGTCGGCCGGTCTCACGCACGAGCTGAACAATCCCGCCGCGGCGGCGCTGCGGGCGACGGCCGGGCTGCGCGAGCGGGTCACCGGCATGCGGCACAAGCTGGCCATGATCGCCGACGGACGGCTCGACGGGGCCGCGCTGCACCGGCTGGTGGGGCTCCAGGACGACGCCGTCCGGCGCGCCGCGGCGGGCGTCAGCATGACGGCGATGGAGACCTCCGACGCGGAGGACACCGTCAGCGACTGGCTGGAGGAGCAGGGGCTCGACCGGGCCTGGGACCTGGCGCCGTCGCTGGTGGCCGCGGGCATCGGGGTGGAGTGGCTGACCGAGGCGGCGTCCACGGTGGGTGCCGAGTACTTCGAGGGGGCGGTGCGCTGGATCACGTACACCATCGACACCGAGCTGATGATGGGCGAGATCGACGACTCCGTGGAGCGGATCTCGGAGCTGGTGGGGGCGGCCCGGCAGTACTCGCAGCTCGACCGCACCCCGCTGCAGATCGTCGACGTGCACGCGCTGCTCGACGCCACGCTGACCATGCTCCAGGCCAAGATCCCGCAGTCGGTGCGGGTGGTCAGGGAGTACGCCGAGGAGCTGCCGTCGATCCCGGCGTACGGGGCGGAGCTGAACCAGGTGTGGACGAATCTCATCGTCAACGCCCTGGACGCGATGCCCGACGGCGGCACGCTGACGGTGCGCACCTGGCGCGAGGACGAGCGGCTGATGGTCGAGATCGCGGACACGGGGGTGGGCATCGCGGATGACGTGCGGCCACGGATCTTCGAGCCGTTCTTCACCACGAAGCAGGTCGGTGAGGGGACGGGGCTGGGCCTGGACATCTCGTACCGCATCGTGGTCAACAAGCACCACGGTGACCTCAAGGTCACCTCGCGGCCGGGGGACACGCGCTTCCAGGTGTGCCTGCCGATCGAGCAGGAGGCCGCCGACTCGGAGGCCGGTGGCTCAGAGGCCCGTGGCTCGCGCTCGGACGGCTGAGGCCGAGGCGGTCAGCCCAGCAGCTGGTGGGTGAAGCACCAGCGCCAGTCCTCGCCGGGCTCCAGGGAGCGCATGACGGGGTCGCCGGTCTGTGTGAAGTGCTCGGTCGCGTGCCGCAGGGGCGAGCTGTCGCAGCATCCGACGTGGCCGCAGCCGAGACAGAGACGCAGATGCACCCAGTCGCGGCGGCCGAGGGCGACGCAGTCGACGCACTCGTCGGTGGACGAGAGGGGCGCCACGTCGGTAGTCGCGTTGGCCAGATCTGTACATGTACCCATGTGGCCAACCGTACTGCGGCGGAGCGCGGGCGGCTCGGTGGAGTCTGCGAAGTCCGGGGACTTCGGATCCGCCGACGGGCAGACTGGCTGCCGTGACGACATTGAGCAAAGGTGCCAATCTCCCGATCACCGTCCCCGCTGTGCGCGCCGTCCTCAGCTGGTCCGCCGGACCCGGCGTCCCGGACGTGGACGCCTCCGCCCTGCTGCTGACGAACTCCGGACAGGTGCGCTCCGACGGCGACTTCGTCTTCTACAACCAGCCGCGCCATCCCTCCGACGCCGTACGCCATCTCGGCAAGCAGCCCGGCGCCGACTCGGTGGAGGTGGACCTGGCCCGGCTGGAGCCGGGTATCGAGCGGGTCGCGCTGTGCGCGTCCGCCGACGGCGGGACGTTCGGGCAGGTGCCCGGCCTGCGGCTGCTGCTGCTGGACGTGGCGTCCGGTGCGGAGCTGGCCCGTTTCGACATGGCGGCGGGTTCGGAGACCGCGTACGTGAGTGGCGAGCTGTACCGGCGGGGCGGCGGGTGGAAGTTCCGGGCGGTCGGGCAGGGGTACGCGAGCGGGCTGGCCGGGCTGGCGACGGACTTCGGCATCACGGTCGACGCGGAGCCGGCGCCGGTGGTCGTGCCGGCGCCGGTGCCCTCTGCCGCCCGACCGCCGGCACCGGCCGTCCCGCCGTCCAGGGGCTCCTCCCCCGGCTCCCCCGGCGGCACGCCGTCCGGTCCCCGCCTCACCAAGGGCGAGGAGCGGCTCCCCGTCGACATGCGCAAGCGTCTCTCGCTGCGCAAGGAGCAGGTCGCGGTCAGCCTGGACAAGCACGGTGTCACCGGTCTCGTCGCGCGCGTCATCCTCGTCCTCGACGCCTCGGGTTCGATGACCGCCCTCTACTCGCGCGGCGTGGTGAAGAACGTCGCCGAGCGGATGGCGGCCGTGGCGGCGCAGCTCGACGACGACGGCGAGATGCAGGCATGGACGTTCGCCACGAATCCGGCCCGGCTGCCCGACCTGCTGATCGGTGAGCTGCCCGAGTGGCTGAGGTTGCATGTGCGGGTGGGGCAGATGAGCCTGTTCGGCCGCAGGAAGCCGCCGAAGGGCCTGGTTCCGGGGCAGATCGACATGCGCGCGGTCGGTTTCCAGAACGAGGAGCAGAAGGTCATCGCGGAGGTGCGTGCGTACGTACGCGAGAATCCCGTGCCCGCGCCGACCCTGGTGCTGTTCTTCTCCGACGGCGGTGTGTACCGGGACGGCGAGATCGAGCGGGAGCTGCGCGCGGCGGTGGAGGAGCCGGTGTTCTGGCAGTTCGTGGGGCTCGGCCGGGCCAACTACGGCGTGCTGCAACGCTTCGACACGATGGCGGGCCGCCGGGTCGACAACGTCGGCTTCTTCGCCGTCGACGACATCGAGAGCGTGTCCGATCCGGAGCTTTACGACCGGCTGCTGTCGGAGTTCCCGTCATGGCTGCGGGACGCGCGGCAGGCGGGGATCCTGCGCTGAGTCCGCACGGGAGCGCATAAACAAACCAGTTTGTTTGACTATCGAGAGTCCACGGAGGTACGTTTCATCACGCGAAAACAAACTAGTTAGTTTCACGGCTGGGAAGGAAGCATCCCCATGAGGAACACCACCGGATGGGCCGCGCACCGGCAGGGCGGGCCGCTGGAGCCCTGGGACTTCACCCGCCGCGACCTGCGCGGCGACGACGTGGCCGTACGGGTGGAGTACTGCGGCGTCTGCGCCACCGACAACGCCACGATCGATCACGGCGGCGAGTTCCCGCTCGTGCCCGGCCACGAGATGGTCGGCGAGATCACCGCGGTCGGCGACGCCGTGACCCGGTTCGCCGTCGGCGACAAGGTCGCGGTGGGCAACATCATCGACTCCTGCGGCGTCTGCCCACCGTGCCTGGCCGGCCGCGAGAACTGGTGCCTGCGGTCCCCCGTCCTGACGTACGGCAGCACCGATCCGAAGGACGGCATGACGACGCGGGGCGGCTTCTCCTCGGAGTACGTACTGCCCGAGAAGTTCACCTACCACCTGCCCGAAGGGCTCGACCCGGCCGGTGCCGCGCCGTTGATGTGCGCGGGCATCACCACGTACGTACCGCTGAAGCGGTGGGGCGCGGCGCCCGGCCGGCGGGTCGGCATCGTCGGGATGGGCGGGCTCGGGCATCTCGCGCTGAAGATCGCGCGTCAACTCGGGGCGGAGGTCGTGCAGTTCACGCGGACACCCGGCAAGGCGGACGAGGCGCGGGCGCTCGGTGCGGACGACGTGGTGCTGTCCACGGACGAGAAGCAGATGGCCGGGCAGACGGGCCGCTTCGATCTGATCCTCGACACGGTCGGCGCCGCGCATTCGCTGGAGCCGTACATGTCCGCGCTCGCCATGGACGGCACGCTGTGCGTGGTGGGCATCCCGCCGGGGGACCTCACGGTCAGCCCCTACAGCCTGATCGTGGGTGCGAAGACTCTGGCGGGCGCGGGGAGCGGCGGGACCGTCGAGACGCGCGAGATGCTCGACTTCTGCGCCGAGCACGGCATCGTCGCCGATGTGGAGATCATGCGCCCCGACCAGGTCAACGAGGCCCTTGACCGGCTGGCCCGCAACGACGTCCGGTACCGCTTCGTCCTGGACATGGCCAAGTGAGCCGACAAACCAGTTGGTTTAGCCTGGAGCCATGAAGACGGGACAGATCACCAGCGCGGGCCAGGCGTCCCGGCGGCGGCTGCTCGACGCGGCGACGGCGGAGTTCGCGACGTACGGCATCGCGGGCGCCCGCGTCGACCGGATCTCCGCCGCCGCGCAGGTCAACAAGGCGCAGCTGTACGCGTACTTCGGGAACAAGGACAAGCTGTTCGACGCGGTGTTCGCGGAGCATCTGGACCTGATCGTCGGGACGGTGCCCGTCACGGGAGACGATCTCCCCGGCTACGCGGTCCGGCTCTACGACACGTATCTCGTCCATCCGGAGCTGGTCCGCCTGGCGACCTGGGCCCGGCTGGAACGCACCCCGACCGGCGACCTGTTCCACTTCATGCCGGGGCACGACACCGAGAAGCTGCGGTCGATCACCGACGCGCAGAAAGCGGGCGCCATCGATCCGGCGATGCCGGCGGCGGATGTGCTCGCCATGGTCACGGCGATGTCGATGACCTGGTCGCCGGCCAGCGTCATGTTCACCGCGAGCAAGGACGAACCGGAGCCCGACCACGACCGCCGCCGCGCGGCACTCACGCTCGCGGTGCGTCGGGCCTTCGCGCCGTGAGCGATCGGGTACGGGACCCGGGGACGCGCGTGGACGGGGCGAGGACCGACGACTGGGTGCGTGTGCCGGTCGGGGACGGTGCGGGGCGGTGGGCCACCCGTGGGCGGAGTCGACCCGTGCTGATCGTGGTGCACAACGTGACGTCGGCGAGCCGGCTGCTGGACGTACTCCCCCTGTTTCACGACGACTTCCGGGTGCAGTTGCTGCTGACGTGCACCGGGTCGTCTCCGTTTCAGGCGGGGGTACGTGATCTGTTCGCCGCGACCGGGCTGCCGGTCCTGCCTTGGGAGCAAGCGCGCGAGACTTCTGTCGATCTCGTGGTCACGGCCAGTTTCGGGGGCCAACTGGACCGATTCACCGGCAGATTGGCCGTCCTGTCGCATGGAATTGGATACACTAAGAGGCTGGCCACACCGGACACCGGACACCGGACACCGGACACCGGACACCGGACACCTCTCGCCTCCGCCGGTCTTCGGGGCGTCGCCGGAGTGGCTGCTCGTGGATGGTGTGCCCGTCGCGGACGCGCTCGTCCTCTCCCACCCCGAACAGCTCGACCGACTGCGGGCCGCGTGCCCCGAGGCCGTCGATACGGCCGTACTGGCCGGAGATCCGTGCTTCGACCGGATACTGGCGGCCAGGCCGTACCGGGAGCGGTTCCGCCGGGCGCTGGGAGTGCGGCGCGGTCAGAAGCTCGTCGTTCTCAACTCCACCTGGAATCCCGACTCGCTCTTCGGCGACAGCGGCGACAGCGATCACGGAGGTGACACGGGTGACGAGGACATCCTGCCGCTCCTGCTGCCCCGCCTGACGGCCGAACTCCCCGCCGACGAGTACCGCCTCGCGGCGATCCTGCACCCCAACATCTGGCACGGCCACGGGCCGGGGCAGATCCGGGCCTGGCTCGACCGCGCCCGACGGGCGGGGCTGACGCTGATCGATCCGCTGGAGGGCTGGCGGCAGGCCCTGATCGCCGCCGACGCGGTGATCGGCGACCACGGCAGCGTCACCTACTACGCGGCGGCGCTGGGGACCCCGGTGCTGCTGGGCGCGGCTCCCCTGTCCGGGCTCGACGAGGAGGCCCCGGTGGCCGACTTCGTACGAACGGCTCCACGCCTCGTCCCGCATGACTCCCCACGCGCCCAGTTGGAGGCGCTGTTCGCGGAGCACCGCCCGATGGCGGGCCCGGCGGAGTTCACCACGTCGATGCCGGGCGAATCGGCGCGACGGCTGCGACGGCTGTTCTACGCGCTGATGAAGCTTCCCGAGCCGGCATCACCGGCGCTGCTGGAGCCGCTGCCGCTGCCGCCGTACGAGCCGCCGACCCGGTCCGTCCCCCTTCGAGTGCTCACGCGGGTGCGGGACCTGGAGACGGGGGAGGTCACGGTGCGCCGCTACGCGGAGCCGTCGTACGAGCCGGTGAGCGACGACGAGGCGCACAGCGCCGTCCCCGAGGACACGCGGGACCTCAGCCGGCTCGACCTCGCCGACGTCGTGCTCCGGCACGGCCCGGCCGACGATCCGCGTCTGGGCCCGCCGGCCACGTGGGCGGCGGAGGTGATGGGCCGTCACCCGCACTGCGCGCTCGCGGCCTATGTGACCGGTCCGGACACCTGCGTGGTCCGGACGCGGAGCGGGGAGTGCCTGACCCTCACCGCCGCCGACACGGGGGACGCCGACCCCGCCGCCTACGCGTCAGCGCTGTACGCCCTCCTCGCCGGAGGCCGTACGGTCGCGGAGACGATCAGGAACGGTCTGATCGCGCGTACGGGATCGGAAACCCATCACGTGTCGGTCCGCCCCGTTCAAGCGTCCAGCTGATCCAGGCAGCTCTGCCGCAGGGAGCGGAGATGGGCGAGATGGTACGAGGCGCCCTCCGCCGCGAGAGCCGTGACCGCCTCGTCGATCAGCGGCAGTGCCCCTGCCGGGTCGCCGCTGTCGATGCCGGTCTCGGCGAGATCGGTGAGTGTGCGGGCCGTGTTGTAGGCCTCACGGGTGTCGCGGAAGTACCGCAGCGCGCCGTTGAGCCGTTCGCGCGCCTCCTCCCGGCGTCCGAGGCCGCGCAGCGCGCGGCCCCGGTGGCGCTCCAGCAGCGCGCGGGCACGAGGCAGGTCCCGCTCGCCCTCGCCGCCGGGTCCGATGGTGTCGTAGATCCGTCCCGCCTCGTCGAAGCACTCGTACGCCTCGTCGTACCGCCACTGCCGCAGGCGCAGCAGGCCGAGCATCTCGACGGCGGAGGCGTGTCCGCGTGCGTGCCCGGCGGCGAGCTCGGCCGCGGCGGAGGCACGCGCGGCGGTAGCGGCCTCGTCGTACCGGGCCAACTCGATGAAAGTGTGGGCCAGTTGGGCATGGAGGGCACCGGCCGCGCGGGTGTCGGGGAAGTGGGCGTCGGCCGTGTCGGCGGCGAGGCGGATGACCGGCAGCAGTTCGTCGTGGTGTCCGGCCTTGAGTTGCAGGGGCCAGAGCGCCTGCCCAAGCCGTACGACGGTGGTGAAGTCGCCGAACTCCTGTGCCGCATGGACCGCTTGGAGCAGATTGCCGCGCTCGGCGACGAGGGCTTCGATGCCTTCGGCGCGGCTCGCGTACGAGATGCGGGCAGGGCCGGTCGGCGGCTGCGGCACGCGCCAGCTCTCGGGCAGCGCGGCGTTCGCGGCACGCACCGCGAGTTCCAGATGGCCCGCGACGGCGCGCGAGACAGCCCCCGCGCATCCGGCGACACGGTCCTCGCGGTGAGCGGTGTCCTCCGCGTGGCGGCGTACGCCCGGACGGTAGAAGTAGCGTCCGCCGTCGGTGAGTTCGAGGAGGTGAACGGCGAGCAGCTGGTCCAGGCGGCGTTCGGCCTCGGCCGCGTCCGTCTCCCCGATCCAGGACGCCGCGACGGGTCCGATCGCGGGCCAGGGCTGCAAGGACATGAGGCGGTACAGGCGTGCCGTGGCCGGGTCCAGCGACCGGTAGGCGTCCTCGGCCGCTGTACGGACGGGCTCCGGGGCGGCATCGGACGGGCCCTGCGCGGGGGCCACCGGAGCAGCGGCCTCGTCGGTGAGCCGCAGTGCGGCGGCCCGCAGCGCGAAGGGGGATCCCCCGCAACGGGCCAGCACGGCGGGCAGTGCCGCACGGGCGCGGCTGACCTCCTCCTTGCCCGTGATCGCGGTGAGCAGCCGCACCGCGTCCCGTTTCGCCAGGGGCCCCACGGGAACGCGGACGGCGTCCAGGCCGGGCAGCACGTTCGCCGCGACCACCAGGACGAACACGCCGGGCGCGGACGTGAGCAACGGCCGTACCTGCGCGGCCGAATAGGCATGGTCGAGCACCATCAGCAGCCGCCGGTCGGCCACCAGCCTCCGGAGAAGGCCGACCCGGTCCTCCGCCGTCGGCGGTACCTCCTCCTCGGGCACGCCCAGCTTCCGCAGGACCGCGCGCAGCGCCGTACTCCCGTCGAGCGCGGTACCGGCCGAGAAGCCGCGCAGGTCGACATGGACGTGCCCGTCGGGAAACCACTTCGCGGCCCTCTTGCCTCCCCAGTGCACCGCGAGCGCGCTCGTCCCCATGCCGGGGGCGCCGTGCACCAGAGCTATGCGTGGCCGGCCGTCGGCGGCACGGGACGCCTCCCGGTCGAGCGTCTTCATCGCGTCGTCCCGGTCGGTGAAGAACCTTACGGACGGCGGCGGTTCGGGCCGGGCCGCCGCCACCGACGTACCGGCCCCGGACAGCGGCACGCTGCGCGCGAAGGCGTTCCAGGCACGCGCGAGCGCCTGATCGCGGTGCACACCGTCGTACACGATCCGCGCCACCGCGGCGACCTCGTCGGGATTGGCGGGCGCCGTCACCTCGCGTCCGGCGATCCGGCGGACCAGACCACCCGCCGTCTCCAGGCCCCTCTTCCCGACCTCGTTCGCCATCCCCGCCCCGACCGCGCCCAGGACAGCTGTCACAGCCGCCAGAGAAATGGGATCCAGCACGTCTTCCCCCGTCGCAGAGTCGCCGACACCGATCGCGTCCGTCCTCGCCTGCCACGATATCGGTGCGACGCCCGGCTCGCCGGGACCTCGCCGCGTCCCAAACCACCAGGCGGGCGGCGGAGTTGGCGGTGCTCAGCCGGTCTGCCGGGCCTGGAGCCGTTTGCGTTCGGGGTTGTAGTGCCACCACGGGCGGGCGGGGCGCCCTCGGCCTGGTCGACGGCGGACATCACGGTGTCGAGCAGGCACGGGTCGTGCCGGTGGGAGGCGGGGCGGCAGCCGCGACTTCCACGGCGCCGGGAGGCCGGGCCTGCTAACTTCTACAGTGCTGTAGAAATAAGAGTGCCCCGGCCCGCCCCGGCCGGGGCAACCAAGCGACATACGGAGATGGCGAAATGGCACTGTGGGATCGCCTCAAGGAGTCCGCGTCGACGATGCAGACCCAGCTCAACGCCAAGAAGAACGACCTCAAGAGCGGGTCGTTCCGGGACGCGAGCATGGCGATGTGCGCCCTGGTCGCCGCCGCCGACGGGACGGTGGACGCCACCGAGCGCCGACGCGTGGCACAGCTGATCGCGACCAACGACGTACTCCAGAACTTCGCGGCCGACGACCTCCAGCGGCGTTTCGACGACTACCTCAACAAGCTCGCCGCCGACTTCGACTTCGGCAAGGTCAGCGTGCTCCAGGAGGTCGCCAAGGCCAAGAAGAAGCCCGCGGAGGCGCGTGCCGTCATCCAGATCGGCATCGTCATCGGCGGCGCCGACGGGGACTTCGACAAGACCGAGCAGGCCGTGGTCCGCGAGGCGTGCTACACGCTGGACCTCCCGCCGGCCGAGTTCGACCTCTGACGGGAACCCCCGTCTGGAACCTGTCGCATTTCCCACCCGTTGTAGATATTGATCAGTCCGTACCACCGAGCACCAGGAGCACTTCGTGGGAGTTTCCCTCTCCAAAGGCGGCAACGTTTCACTCAGCAAGGAGGCCCCCGGCCTGACCGCCGTGCTCGTCGGCCTCGGCTGGGACGCCCGCAGCACCACCGGCGCCGACTTCGACCTCGACGCCAGCGCACTGCTGGTCAACGCGGCCGGCAAGGTCCCGTCCGACCAGCACTTCATCTTCTACAACAACCTCAAGAGCCCGGACGGTTCGGTCGAGCACACCGGCGACAACCTCACGGGTGAGGGCGAGGGTGACGACGAGTCGCTGAAGGTCAACCTCGCGGGTGTGCCCGCCGATGTCGACAAGATCGTCTTCCCGGTCTCGATCCACGAGGCCGAGTCCCGCGGGCAGAGCTTCGGCCAGGTCCGTAACGCGTTCATCCGCGTGGTGAACCAGGACGGCGGCGCCGAGCTGGCGCGCTACGACCTCACCGAGGACGCGTCGACGGAGACCGCGATGGTCTTCGGCGAGCTGTACCGCAACGGCGCGGAGTGGAAGTTCCGCGCGGTGGGCCAGGGTTACGCCTCCGGCCTCTCCGGTATCGCCACCGACTTCGGCGTCGGCGTCTGAGCCACGCGCGGCCGAGTGTGAGAACCGCACAGCGGCGGCGCCGGAGGATTCCTCCTCCGGCGCCGCCGTCTTTCGCGCCACGAAGACCGACCCGGGCCCGCCGGGCGTCAGTGATGTGGCCCGGAGCCGGGGCCTCCCTGTCCCCCACCAGCGATCAGGCGTTCGAGGCGGTCGAAGCGGGCGTGCAGCGCCCGCAGTTCCTGATCGGCGTCCGCCCTGCCGCGCGCCTCGGCCCGTTCGACGGCCTGCGTCACCTGGCGGGCGCGGCGTGCGGCGCCGGCGACGAACCAGGTGGCCAGGGACGCGGTGACGATGCTGAACACGGAGATCCCGGCCAGCATGACGATTCCCGCGATGACGCGTCCGGCCGCGGTGACCGGATACAGGTCTCCGTACCCGACGGTCGTGGCCGTTTCGACCGACCACCACAGGGCGAGCGGGAACGAGGTGATGGTCGCGTGGGGCGCCGACTCCTCGCACGGGACGATGATCCAGGAGCCGAGCAGCAGCACCACGACGACTCCCACGGCCGCCCACATGGACGCCTTCACATGCAGCCGCCGCCACCGCTCGCTCCCCAGCAGCTTGCGGAGCAGATACACAGGTGAATACGGAGGCATGGAGCGAAACTAACCGTGGACGCGGCGGCCGAACGGCAGGACACGGCTCCCCGTGCGGGTAACCGGGCGGCTCGTGGCAAGGCCTAGCGGCACCGGGCGCGTACTGGCCGGTAGAGAGCTATGCGGGGCAGGGGACGTGCCTCTACCTTCGGGGCACCGTTCCGAGCCCGCCCGTCCCCGCCCGTGCCCAGGAGGTCCCATGCCACCCCCCACCCCCCGCCGCTCCAGAAGCAGGCTCGCCGTCCTGGCGCTCGTCGCGGCCCTGGGCGCGGCCTCGTTCACGGCGCCTCCCCCGGCGGTCGCCGCCAACGGGGCGGCCGGTGACGGGGACTATCTCGTCGGGCGCGGCATCGCCGACGTCACGGGCGAGGCCGCCGAGACCGGGATGATGGGCTATTCGAGCTTCGACCAGAAGACGTCCGGCATCCACCAGCGGCAGCGGTCCCGCGCGTTCGTCGTCGCCGACCCGTCGAACGGCAAGCGCGTGGCGTACGTCAACGCCGACCTGGCGATGATCTTCCAGTCCGTACGGCAGGGCGTCCTCTCACGCCTCAAGGAGCGCTACGGCAGCCTGTACGGCGAGGAGAACGTACTGCTGTCCGCCACCCACACCCATTCGGGGCCGGGCGGCTACTCGCACGATGTCGCGTACAACCTCTCCGTACTCGGCTTCCAGAGCGCCACCTACCGGGCCGTCGTCGACGGCATAGTCGAGTCCGTCGCCAAGGCCCACGACGATCTGCGGCCCGGCACCATCAGTCTGGGCACCGGCACCCTGAACAACGCCAGTGTCAACCGCTCCCGGACCGCGTTCGACCGCAATCCGGCGGCCGACCGGGCGGCCTTCCCCGGCGGCATCGACCCAGCCATGACCGTGCTGCGGTTCCGGCAGGGCGCCAAGGAGGCGGGCGCGATCAGCTGGTTCGCCACCCACAACACCTCGATCACCAACAAGAACACGCTCATCAGCCCCGACAACAAGGGCTACGCCTCCTACTCCTGGGAACACGACCTGGAGGGTGTGCGCTATCTCGACGACACACCGGGGTTCGTCGCCGCCTTCCCCAACACCAACGCCGGCGACATGTCCCCCAACCTCAATCTGAAGCCCGGATCCGGCCCGACCGAGGACGAGTTCGAGAACACGCGCGTCATCGGTGAACGCCAGCTCGACAAGGCCCGCGAGATCTACCAGGGCGCCAGGCCCGTCAGCGGCGGCGTCGACTCCCGCCTCACTTACGTCGACATGGAGAACGTGACGGTGAACGGGGCGTACACCCCCGACGGGCAGGAGCACCGCACCTGCCCCGCCGTCGTGGGCGCGTCCACGCTCGCGGGCAGCGTCGAGGACGGCCCGGCGATCCCCGGCTTCGAGGAGGGCATGCGCACCCCGGTCGCCTCCATCATCGAGGCGCTCCAGATCGACACCCCGGCGTGGCTCGCGACCTGCCAGTACCCGAAGGCGAGTCTGGTCCCCACGGGTCTGCTGAGCAACGTCCACCCGGTCACCCCGAAGATCCTGCCGTTGCAGATCATGAAGATCGGCGAGCTGTATCTCGTCGCCGGACCGGGCGAGTTCACCATCACCGCCGGGCTCCGGGTCCGCCGCACCGTGGCGGAGCAGCTCGGCGTCCCGCTCGACCGGGTGCTGCTCCAGGGGTACGCCAACTCCTACAGCCAGTACGTGACGACGCCGGAGGAGTACGACAGCCAGCAGTACGAGGGCGGCTCCACCCTCTACGGCCGCTACACGCTGCCCGCCTACCAGCAGGAGTACGCACGGGTCGCGGCGTCCCTGCGCGAAGGCACCGCGCTGGACATGGGCACGGCGCCGCCGGACGAGTCGGGCCGCCAGTTCAACTTCCAGACCGGTGTCGTCTACGACAACCCGCCGCCCGGCAGCGCGTTCGGCGCCGTACTGACCCCGCCGGACCCCTCGTACACCCGCGGCCGGACCGCGACGGTGGAGTTCGCCACCGGACACCCGAAGAACAACCTCCGCCGGGGTGGCACCTTCCTGGAGGTGCAGCGGCTGGTCGACGGGGCGTGGGTGCGGGTGCTGGACGACGGCGACTGGCAGACCCGGTACCGATGGACGCGCCTGAACGGTCTCACCGGCACCTCGAAGGCCACGATCACCTGGGACATCGGGCCCGGCACCGCACCCGGCACCTACCGGGTCGTGCACCACGGCGACACGAAGAACCTCTTCGGAAAGATCACGCCGTTCACGGGAACGTCCCCCACGTTCACGGTGAGTTGAGGACCCACGGGTGAGCCGGCCGCACCCGGCCGGCTCACCCCCGTATCCGTTCTGCGTACGTGTCCCTACGGCCGCCCCTCCTGCTCCGGCGCGTCCCCGAAGTCCGGGACCGGGAGCCGTTCCCCGCCCTTCAGCGCCGACGCGTGCGCGACGATCCCCGGCAGGGTGTAGCGCGCCGCGACCCACGCGTTGACCGGCGGCAGTGTGCCCGTACTGACGGCGGTCACGAAGTCGTCCGCGAGGAAGTGGTGGCTTCCCTCATGGCCGTTGGACACGTTGCTGAACTCCACCGGGAGCCGCGACCGGTCGTGCACCGGGGCCGAACCAGAGGTGAAGGCGTCCCGCAGCGCGGGTGCGACATGCTGGAGCGAGGGGTCGTCGGGGGCAAGCGTGGGCTTCGGCCGGAGGTGGTCCGTGACGTCCCGCACCCCCTCCTTGTCCTGCCACACGCTGACCGTGGCGAGTTGCTCCAGACTCCCCTCCGTACCGAAGAACCGGAAGCGCGACTCCCGGATGTGCGACGGGTAGCCCACACGCCGGAACTCGTTGATACGGAACGAGCCGCCGCCCGCGACCTCGAACAGTGCCGTGGCGTTGGAGAAGTCGTTGTCGAACTGGCTGACGTCCTTGTCGAAGACCCCGTCCCCCCGCTCGTCCCGCACCCCGATCGCGGAGACGCTCACCGCGTGCGTCCGCCAGGCGCCGAGCACGCCGCCCACCGAGTGGGTCGGGTAGAGAAGGGGCGGATAGCTCGCGGTCGACTTCCAGCCCTCGCCGCCGCTGTACCGGTACGCGTCGTAGAAGCCCAGGTCCATGTCATGGACGTAGTCGCCCTCGGCGTGGAAGATCCGGCCGAACGCGCCGTCCGCGACCTGGTTACGGGCATACACGGTGGCCGGGTTGTACTGGCTGGTCTCGCCCATCATGTACGTCAGGCCGGTCTCCCGTACGGCCTCGATGACGGCGGCTATCTCCTCCTCGGAGACGGCCATCGGCACCGCGGAGTACACATGCTTCCCGGCGCGCAGCGCCCGGACGACGAGCGGGCCGTGCGTCCAGCGCTGGGTGAAGATCGCGACCGCGTCGACGTCCGAGTCGAGCACGGCGTCGAAGGACGGCAGGGTGCCGGCGAGTGCGTACTCGGAGACCAGCTTCTCGGCCCGCTCGGGGAGCAGGTCGGTCGCGAAGATGTCGCCGACGCCGGGGTGGAGGCGCCAGAGCTTCGCGAACTGCCCTGCGAACTGGCCGGCGCCGACAATGCCGAGGGAGAAGGACATGAAACACCTTTCACGGTTGCTGTTCTGGACTGCGGGTTCGGGGCGGTGGCTCAACCGTCCTGCGAGAGGATGAGGTTGATCTGCCGATTGGTTGTGGTGAGACTGCCCACCGGAGCGCCGTTGGCGTACACGTTCTGCATGGCGGGGCGCATGAGGCCGGCGACGTCGGCCGCGTAATTGGTGATCGGGAACGAGAACGTCGTCCCGTCCGCGACCGGCCGGGTGAAGGCCGTGACGTTGATGCCCTCCTTGCGGTAGGCGGCGATCGCCGCGTCCGTACCCGCCTTGGTGGCCGGAAAGACGCCACCCTGCTGGCCGATCACCGTCTGACAGGCGTCGGAGGCGAGATACGCCACCCACTTCTGCGCGGCCGGCTTCTGCGCGCCGCGCTTCGTGACGGAGTCGGCGAGGCCGTTCCGCATGGTGGCGCGCTTGCCGGAAGGACCGATGGGCGTCAGTGCGGTGCGTGCCTCGATGCCCTTGAAGCCGTGGATGGTCCTGGTCATCCAGGAGCCGTGCAGCGCGATCGCGGCCTTGCCCGAACTGAGCTGGACATCGGACTGGTTGGACTGGGAGTAGACCTCGTACGGGGCGAGGTAGCCCTTCTTCGCGAGGCCGAAGTACCAGTCGATCGTGGACTGGAACGCCTTCTCGTCGTAGTTGTAGCGCGTTCCCCACGCCTTCTTGTCGGTGTAGCTCCACCCCGCCGAGCCGGCGAAGGCGCTCCACTGCGTCTGGCCGTCGCCCTCGCCCGCGTCGTTGCTGGCCAGCCCGTACGTCCTGACGCTGTTCTTGTCGAAGCCGGGCTCGTCGCCGCGCCGGCCCTTGGTGTCGACGGTGAGGTGGGCGACGGTCTTCTCGAAGGAGCCGCCGTCGGCCGGGTTCCAATCGAGGGTGTTGAGGGTCTCGGCGGAGATGCCCGCGGCGTCGGTCTTCTTCTTGTCGTAGAACATCGCGATGGTGTCCCAGTCCTTGGGCGCGCCGTAGCGACGGCCGTCCTGGCCGACCCAGGAGGCGGCGAGGCCGGGCTGGTAGTCGGAGTCCTCGATGCCCTTGGTGGCGGGCAGTTCATCGAGCGGGGCGAGCACGTCCAGGTCGATGAATTGCGCGAACTTGGTGATGTGGTCGGTGAAGACGTCCGGCTCGGTGCCCGCGATCATGCTGGCGGTGAGCTTGGTCCAGTAGTCGTCCCAGCCGATCTGGGAGATGTCGACCCTGACGCCCGGGTTCTCCTTCCCGAACCCCTTGGCGCACGCCTGGTATCCGGGCAACTGGTTGGAGTCCCAGAGCCAGTACGAGACCGTGTCGCGCGAGGCGGTGGAGGACGAGGAGTCCTGCGAGGCGCACCCGGCTGCGAGGAGCGAGAGGGACACGGCGGCGACGAGGGCGGCCGACCGACGGGATGGCCGAGGGGGTGTCCGACGGGATGTCCGACCGGAGAGTGCGTGAGAGCCGCGCATGACACCAACCTTTCTCCGTGAACTGGTCACTTGGTCCCGCCTCACCTGAGCCCGCCTCACTTGAGCCCGCTGAAGCCGATGGAGTTGACGATCCGCCGCGCGAAGAAGCCGAAGAGCACCAGCATCGGCAGGGCGGCGACCAGCGTCGCGGCCATCAGCCCGGCCCAGTCCGTACCCGTCTGCGGGGTCTGCGACCGGAAGATCGACAGGGCCACGGTCAGCACGCGCGAGCTGTCGCTGTACGAGACCATCAGCGGCCAGAAGTAGTCGTTCCACGCCGTGATGTACGTGAGGACGCCCAAGGTGGCCATCGGTGCGGACGCCATGGGCAGGGCGAGCCGGAAGAAGATCCGCACCTTGCCCGCGCCGTCCAGCAGCGCGGCCTCCTCCAGCTCACGGGGCAGGTTCATGAAGAACTGCCGCAGGAAGAACACTGCGAACGGCGTCATGAACATCGTCGGCAAGGCGATCCCCAACAGGGTGTCCACCAGGCCGAGTTCCTTGACCAGGACGAAGTTCGGCAGGAGCGTGAAGATGGACGGCACCATCAGCCCGGCCAGGAAGAGCCCGAAGACCCGGTCCCTGCCGCGCCAGCGCAGCCGGGCGAAGGCGTACGCGGCCATGGCGGAGAACGTCAGCTGACAGACCGTCACGAGTGCTGCCACGGCGGTGGAGTTGAGCAGATAGCGCCAGAAGTTCAGGGAGCCGCCGGAACCGCCCTGCGCCAGCGCCTCCTCCGTGCTCTGCAATCCGAGGACCCGCTCGAATCCGCCCCAGCCGAAGTCCACGGGGAGGGGGTTGGCCGGATCGGTGGTGAGCGCGGAGTTCGAGGAGAGGGCGGTTCGCGCGATCCAGTAGAAGGGCAGGAGGGTGATGAGCACGACCGCGATCATCACCGCCCAGGCCGCGATCCGGCCGGGCGAGGGCCTGCGGCGTACCGACTTCGCGGACAGGGGTGTGGGGGCGGGGGCAGGGACGTCGGTGGGTGCGGGCGTCATGACGGCCACGGCACAACTCCTTCGTACGGGGCCGGGGTTGGGGGCGGGGGCGGCGCCGGTGCCGGGCGCATCAGCCGAGGTCCGTCTCGCCGGCACGGGTGACCCGGTACTGGATGATCGTGATCACACTCAGGAGGGCCAGCAGCGCCACGGACATGGCGGACGCGTAGCCGAACTGGAACCGCCCGAACGCCGAGTCGTAGATGTAGAGCTGGAGCACATTGCTGGCGTTGGCGGGGCCGCCGGGGCCCGTCGTGGCCACCGCCACGGTGTCGAAGACCTGGAACGACCCGATGACCGTCATGATCAGGACGACCGCGAGGACGGGCCGCAGCAGCGGCAGCGAGATCCGCCAGAACATCCGCAGCTCACCGGCGCCGTCCACCCGCGCGGCCTCGTACACATCGCCCGGAATGGCCTGGAGCCCGGCGAAGAGCAGCAGCGCCGTATAGCCGACGTGCCGCCATACGTTGATCATCGCGACGCTCGGGATGACCCATTCCTTGCTGGCGAGGAAGGCGATGTGGTCGAAGCCGAACGCCCCGAGGATCTCGTTGCCGATGCCGATCTGGGTGTCGAGGATCCAGAGGAAGACGACGCCCGCGACGACGTTGGAGACCAGGTACGGAGTGAGGACGACGGAGCGCAGGAGGGAGGAGTTGGTCAGCCGCTGCATGAGGACGGCGATACACAGGGCGGCGGCCGTCTGGACACCGATGTTGATGAAGACGTACTCGACGGTGACGCGCAAGGACCCCCAGAAGATGGGGTCGTCGATCATCCGGCGGTAGTTGTCCAGGCCCACCCACTCGGGCGGGGTGAGCAGGTTGTAGCGGGTGAAGCTCAGTTGGATGCCGCGCAGGGTGGGCCAGAGCAGGAAGACCAGGAAGCCGAGCAGGGCGGGGGCGATGAAGAGCGCCGCGAGGCGCCCGTCCCCGTGTCCGCCGCCGTCGGTGTCTCCGCCCTGGCCGGTGGTCCTCGTGCGCGCGGTCTTCGGTATCGCGTTGCCACCGGCTGCCGCGGGGCCGGATGGCGCGCCGTGTGAGGCGACAGTCATCAGAGACTCCCTTGTCCATGACTCGTCCTCGGGTGGGAGTTACTTTTGCTCTGAAAGAATTGCCGCGTCAAGGGGTGTGCAGAGACGTCCTCCCGCGCCGCAAGTCTTGACAAGTGAGACCCCAATTCCTTCTGCGGTAAAATAAAAGAAGAAGCTGGTCTCCTGGCTACGATGAGCGCGGAGCACCGTCATGGACTCCACCGGGAGCGCCTGGAACAGGGGGAACACGGCATGCTTGCGGCCAGTTGGGCACCACTGAGCCCCGCCGAGCGCGCGGTGGCGATCGAGGTGCTGACGCACGGACCGGTGTCGCGCAGCGAGATCGCCAGGAAGCTGAGCCTGTCGGCGGGCAGCCTCACCCGGCTCACCAAGCCGCTGATCGAGTCGGGCCTGCTGGTGGAGGACCCGCCCCCGGCCGCTCCCGCATCCGCGTCCGCCGCCCCGTCCGCCGCCCCGGCGACCCGGCAGGGCCGTCCCTCCCAGCCGCTGGACGTCGTCGCGGACTCCCGCTTCTTCGCCGGATTCAAGATCACCGAGGACACGGTCTACGGCGTGGTGACCAACCTCCGGAGCGATGTCGTCGCCACCCGCGCCCTTCCTCTCCGTACCCACGAGCCAGTGGACGTGGCCGATCTCCTGCACGCGATGACCACGGACTTCGCCGCGGAGTTCCCACGTCTCGCCGGTATCGGCGTGGGGATAGGCGGCCATGTCATCGGCCCCGCGCGCGCGGTCACGTCCTCCTTCCTCGGCTGGGACGGCGCACCCTTCGCCGACCTCCTCGAACAGCGCACGGACCTGCCCGTCGTCGTCGAGAACGACGTGGCCGCGCTGGTCGAGTCGGAGGCGTGGTTCGGCGCAGGCCGCGGCCTCGACCGCTTCGCGGTCCTCACCATCGGCGCCGGAATCGGTTACGGCCTGGTCATCGGCGGCCAGTTGGTCCGCTCGGGCGACGACGGCCGGGGCATCGGCCGCCGCTGGATCGTCAACCCCCAGGGGCCCCTCACCCCGGACGGCGACCGCGGCAGCGCCGTCTCGCTTCTCTCCATCCCGAGCATCCGCTATCAGGTCGCGGCGGCCACCGGCCGGAACCACACGTACGACGAGATCCTCACCCTCGCCGCCGCGGGCGACCCCATGGCGGCCCGCGTGATCGACGAGGCGGCGCGCGCGCTCGGCACGGTGGTGGCGCAGATCGCCAACTTCGCCATGCCGCAGAAGATCCTCCTCGCCGGGGAGGGTGTGGGCCTGGTGGAGGTGGCGACCCCAGCGATCAACGAGGCGATCGCCGCCAACCGCCACCCACTCGCGGAACCGGTCGCGCTGGAGACCAAGATCTCCGACTTCAACGACTGGGCCCGGGGCGCGGCGGTCCTCGCGATCCAGATCCTGGTCCTGGGCCGGCCGAAGACGGCGCGGTAGCGGCATGACGATCACCTACGAATGGCGAGGCGACTTCGAGAACGCGGCCGTCAACGCGCTGCACGCGGAAGGCTTCAACCACCGCGCTCCGGACGTCGACTGGCTGAAGCAGGTCCACCGCCACAGCCTCGGCTGGGTCTGCGCGCGCCGCGAGGACGAACTCGTCGGCTTCGTCAACGTCGCCTGGGACGGCGCCGTCCACGCCTTCATCCTGGACACGATGGTCAGCGGTGACCTCCGCCGCACGGGAATCGGAGCCCAACTCGTCGCCACAGCCGCCAGAGAGGCCCGCGCGGCGGGCTGCGAATGGCTCCACGTCGACTTCGAGGACGACCTGCGTGCGTTCTACTTCGACGCCTGCGGCTTCCAACCGACGAACGCGGGCCTCATCGCACTCTGACCCCTTCCTGTGGATCAGGTGTCACAAATTCAGCTGGCAAGGTACACCTGAGTCCCCCGCATTCGTCATCACGGCAGAAACTCGTAAAACGGGCCGTCAGGCGCGAAGTTGCGAGAACACAACGTCACGTCCCTGCCTTTGAGATAAGCCAGCAGCCACTCGCTGAACGTCATCTCGTAGAGAGTCCAGGACGGACTGTCGAACTCCTGAACCACGACGCGCCAGGGCGACGAGGGGTCGTCGGGAACGCGGAGGAAAACCGCCTCACCCGTCATGGCCGTTGCCACCGGCATCAACTCTCCGGGGTTCGCCCCTACCGGACCGGGCAGGAACTCCGCCATGCCCTCTTCGCTCCAGAGCTCGAGGTCCTCCTTGATGGATCTTCCCAGACTGTGCAGAAGATGGCCGGCGGGGTGATTCAGATACAACTGCCCGTTGATCTCGATCGAACCATAGGCGTCCACGATCTCCCGGAAGTCCGCAGGAAATTCGATACCGAGTTCCTGCTCCAGTTCGACCCATGGCGCCGGATCCGACCAGTTGAACCGGGGTTCACCCAAAAGGACTCGTATCTCTGAAAGCGTTGCCATCGCACCTCAATCAACCGGGTAGAAGTCAGGCTCCGGCATCTTGGATGCCCGGCGGTACGGCCGACGCGGGTCAGCCAGGTAACGCGGTGTGCTCAGGCCCGGACAGCCCATGGATCAATCCCCTGCTCCAGAAGGCGTTCTTCCTCGCTCTCGCTCAGGAACAGCGCCGGGTGCCTGCCCCACAGAGAGAGGTCGCTCAGGGGGCATTCTGGGAACTCCGCCCGCAGGACTCGGACGAGGAACTCCACCATCCCACAGTCGTAGCGACGCCATATGGCATCGCCCCGGCCATACACGAGCACCGGCCAGGCGGCCGGGTCTGCGCCGGAGGTGTCCCAGCACAGGATGTCCGCGCCGGCGTCCGCACCCCAGGCGATCAACCGGGGCTCTGTGCCTTCGAGTTCCGGCTCCTTTCTGCGTTTCGCCCAGGCGTCCTCGGCGGTGAGCGTTTCCACGAGCATTCCGCCGTACGGTGACGTCAGCTCCTCCGCCTTGGGTTCGGGTAGCAGGACCTGGAAGAAGTTGCTGATCGCCCCAGGGCCGTACACCTCCATGAAGGCGCGGTAGTCGGAAGGGAACTCGGTACCCCACGACCGGCTCATCAAGGACCAGTCGACAGATGCGTCGGGTTCCGCCTCGGGCGGCATGAGCCGCCGCAGCATCTCCAGATCAGTCATCGCTCTTGCTCCTCTCCTGGTCCAGTCAGCTGGTTGGCGAGGAGATGACAGGCGTTGATGTTCTGCCGCACGGGACGCGCGTCCGGCTGGCCGCCGGGAGCAGAGACTCACCGGCCGACAACAGAAGTCTTCGTTCGTCGTCCGAGACGTTTTCGTTCCCTCCCCCGGCCAAGCGAGACCGCGTCCTCAAACGTCACAGTGACAACCGGCTTGGCGCTCGGCGGGACCCGGACCAGGCGCGCCCGTCGGTCAGGTTTCACTGGTCCTCGTCCGGGGCCCAGGTCTCCCAGACCTGATCGAGGCGGTCGTAGGCGTCGTCGAACCAGGCGTCGACCAGCGGCACCGTCACCGTAACAGTGGTGAGAGTCGTCATGCTGTCCCTGATCGTGACGCGAAGGCGCTCTTCGGCATCGTCGCGTTCGATGGACAGGGCGGGTCCTCGCACGGCGTCTCGCCATGTGATGCCCTGTCCGGCGTCGAGCGTGTCGAGGCATTCGCGCCATTCGGTCAAGTCAGTCGGAAACAACGAGGTGTTGAGAGTTCCGCTGACGAAAGGCGTGTCGACCATGAACTCGCCCGTGAGAACTACCCTCGTGCGCGCGCCCCGGCGGGTCTTCCGTCCCGTGATCCGAAGGACGACGCTATTGCCTTCACCAGTCAGGTGGATCAAGTCCATCGGCCCCTGAGCCATCCTTGCCCCTCCCGAGACATTCGTAGTGTCCAAACGCTAGCTGTATTGCCCGCCCCGGAGGGTTGTTGACTCGGGTGAAGGGTGGGTGTCCGTCAAGCGCGGTGTGGCTACGGTGGTGGTGGTAGGTGCGGTGGAAGTCTGCCAAGGCTTGGGTGCGTTCGGTGTTGGAGGTGTAGGGCCGCCGCTAGGCCCATTCTTCGACACGGCTCGACACGGTGGAACACGTGAATGGCGTCGAGTTCATGTGCGGGCGATGAATTGAAGCTTCTCGCCAAGAAGGCATTCGAGGAGTATGACGGCACCTACGGCTACAGGCGCCGCACAGGGATTTCTATTCGACCCCAGGAGTGATCGACAATGCGGCTCGAGCGCCCACGGAAAAATCTTCACGCGGTGGTACCCCTGCCACTACGACAGGAGTACCACCGCATTCGCCATCAGGGCAGGAATTCCCAGAACGGGCCGTCAGGCGCGCGACCGTCAGAACACAACGTCACGTCCCTGCCCTTGAGATAAGCCAGCAGCCACTCGCTGAACGTCATCTCGTGGACATGCCAGGCCGGACTGTCGAACTCCTGAATCACGACGCGCCATGGCGACGAGGGGGCGTCGGGGACGCGAAGGAAAACCGCCTCGCCCGTCGTAGCCGACGCCACCGGAATCAACTCCCCGGGGTCCCCTCCTGCACGACTGGGCAGGAACTCTGCCATGTCCTCTTCGCGCCAGAACTCGAGATCCTCCCTGATCTTTCGTCCCAGACTATGCAGAAGATGGTCGGCGGGATGCTTCAGATACAACTGCCCGTTGATCTCGATCGAACCATAGGCGTTCACGATCTCACGGAAGTCCGCAGGAAATTCGACACCGAGTTCTCGCTCCAGTTCGATCCATGGCGCCGGATCCGACCAGTTGAACCGGGGTTCACCCAACAGGGCTTGGATCTCTGAAAGCGTTGCCACCACTATACCCCTTCTAGCACTTCGAACTGATGCCAGTCCGGGAGTTGAATCGCCGTGCACGAGTAAGCGTTCGCGACAGCTCCGTGAGTCCGTATGCGGCCATTCTCACCTGAACGAGTGCAGGAACAGCCGAATGCGGATGTCCGTTCTGCAGGTTCTCCTGCCCTGCGGAGTCGACGCTGCAGCGGCGGTTCCGAAGAGCGCCGCCCACCCATAGTAGATGGCCGGAATCCCGAACCAGACGGCATGACCGTCGAGTTCGACACCGCTCACCGGGTTGCCGCCCGTGAAGGCGTAGCGGTTGCCGGTGAACTCGGACGTGTCTTGCCGCCGTAGGCGGTGTAGCTGTAGGCGACCTTGGTGTCGCCGTTCTTATCGGTCAGCGTGTCGACGTCTGTTGTAGCTATTGTGGCGTCGGGAATACGGAAGGGGGAGGCCTCCGGGGATCCCCCCACGCGCTTTTTCGACCAGGGCATCCGCTTGACGGCATCCCATTCCTCGCGGGTGAACCCATGGGAGAGGGCGGATCAACTCAACTCTGAGACCGAGGCAAAATTCGGACCGTCGATGTCTTGCGCAATGGTGAAGGGGTGGAATTCCGGGTCCGTGAGCACCCGCATAATGAATTCCGGAACACCGATCTCGTATCGGTCCCACTCCATGGAATCCGCACGGCGTGCCACGATGGGCCACCCCCCCGGGGCGGAGTCGTCCGCGAGCCAGTAGAACTCGTCGCCCGACTCCGTCGAACCCCAGGGGATAATTCCCTGCTTTCCGGGCTCGTAGACGGAATACGGCGCGAAGATCGGGTCATCGTCGGCACCGTGCTCGCGGGCGTCGTTGAGGTATCCGCGCCATTGGGCGATCAGGTCGAACACCTCCCCGTCGTCGACGCAGAGCAGATACACGAAACCCGAGAAGACGCCACCACCGAGCGCTTCTCCCAACTCCTTGTAGTCGACGGGGAGTTCGGCCTGCAATTCCCTTTCGATCGCATCCCATGCCACGTGAACTCCCGATGGCTCACGCCCGGTCGCTTCCATCAGACGGGTTGTCCACACACTGAACTCCTCGGAACTCGCAATGTCGAAACATGAAAAGACAGCCGACGGAAACGCTAGCACCGTGTCCGCCGGCTGCTCAACTCACTTCAGGTGAAACCCCGTCACCGAAAGGTGAGGTTTCCCTACGGAGCTGGTTGTGCACCTGTCGGGGTGTTCCAAATGGGAACGGTACCTCCGTCCCCCAAGGTCATGCTCTGCCACGTGATGTCCAGCTTGTACGGTGCGCCGGTATTCCCGCGGTACGACGGTGTGACTTGGTAATAGATCGTGTCGCCGCCTTCCAGACGTGCCGCGATCATGGTCTCGACCCGTCTCATGGTCGAGAGATTGGCTTTCGCGTACAGCGGGACCAGATTCCGTCGGTCCGTACCGGTGCCGCCGAGGGAATTGGCCAGCAGATGACCTCGGTGCATACCCGGCCGCATACCCGGAGGGGTCCAAAGCGGGTTGCCGTCCGGCGGGCGTGGCACGGGGGTTCCACGGAGTTCGGAGTCGGCGTTGCCCTTGATCTCACCGGTCTTCCCATCGACCCACCCGAAGTCACCGCCGGTGAGGCAGGCACGGACACCCGTCGCACGACTCCGGTTATCCAGCGGACTGTAGTAGACCGCGCTCTCGCCCTTGTTGCAGTTGTCCTGGTTCACCGGGAAGTCGTGGCCCCAGTAGTACTCGTTCTTCCCTTCCGGATCAGAGAGCAGTCCGACTTTGTAGTCCGGACTCTCCTCCTTGTACGGCACCTTGTCCGGCCTCTGGACGTCGTTCCAGCCGATGCCGTTCAGGAAGACCTCGGCGGCGCTCAGAATCCCCCGGCCTCCAGTCTTGGTTGCGGTCTTCGCACCTCCACCGACCAGGCCCTTCAGAGTGTCCCACCAGTCGTGACCGTCCAGCTCGGTGCGGCTGGTCGGGTTGCCGCCGGTGAAGGCGTACCGGTTGCCGGTATACGGGTCGGCCCCGAGGCTCATGTCCGACAGCGCCCCGCTGTACATGTCACGAGTGGTGAATCGGTTGAGTCCCGGGTCGTAGTTGCGGAATCCCATGTCGTATGTCCCGGACTGCGCGTCCCACCGCTTGGCGTTGAACCGGTAGGCGTTGTACGCCTCCTTGGTGGGGTCGGCTGCGACGGGCTTGTCGATACCGGTGAACTCCGATTCGTCGTCGGAGCCGTAACCCGTGTAGCCGTAGGTGGCCTTGGTGTCGCCGTTCTTGTCCGTCAGAGTTTCGACATCGGTGTGGTTGTTGTAGCCGTAGTAGCCGTCCTCCGTCGTGCCGTCGCTGTTGTGCTTGATCTGCGACAGCCGTTCGCCCCAGGGACTGTACTGATACGACTTGGTGAGTTCGCCGCCGACCTTCTCATCCAGTACCTCTTCGGAGAGACCCAGATAGTCGAAGTCCGTGGTCTTGCCTTCTGCTGTCCTGGTCGCTGTGCGGTTCAGCGGGTCGAAGGTGTACTTCGTGGTTCGCAGAGCGCCGGTGTCGTCCGCTTTCTGCGACTCCACGACGTGGTCGAACCCGTCGTACACGCTCCTGTCAATGATCTTGCCGCCCGACGTCACCGATTCCTGACGGCCGAAGGGGTCGTAGGTGTAGTTGGCTGTCGAGGTGCTGGTGGTGGCGGTCAGCAGCCTGTTGCGGTCGTAGGCGAACGTCGTGGACGTTCCCCTGACCGTCTGACTGATGACGTTGGCGTTGTCGTCGTGGACGTAGGTCTCGGTGTCGGCCCCATTGCCGGTCTTCACCGACTTCGCAAGTCGGTCGACCGGGTCGTAGGTGTAGTCGGTGGTCGACTCCAGATGGGACGTGCGGTTGTCCGCGTCCATCTTCTTGGTGGCGTCCCGCGCCTTGTTGCCATTGGCGTCATAGGCGTAAGTGTGCGAAGAGACGAGAGTGCCGGCCGGCTTCTTTTCCGTCGTCGACTTCACCGATCCGTCGGCGAAGTACGTGTGGTCGACTGTGTTGCCGTTGCCCTTGACTTCCTTGAGCTTCTGCCCGCGGTCAGTGTAGGTGTAGGTCGTCTCCTTCGGCGCGGCGTCCGCAGCGGACTTGCCGACCGATACCGTCTTGACGAGGTCCCGCAGGTCGTAGCTGTACCTGGCGAACTGGTCGGGGTGGCTGACCGTCTCCGGTTGCCCATTGGCGTCATAGGTGTAGGCGGTGGCCTTGTTCTCCTGACCTGTGAGGGACTCGACTACCTTCTGGACCTGGTTGAGGCCGGTGTAGGTGATGGCGTAGTTGTCCGACCGGGCACCCGACGAGGTGTCGGCCACCGACGTCATGTTGCCGTTGATGTCGTAGGAGTACTCGAACGACTTCTTCTCGTCGTCCGTCTCCGCCGAGTTGTCGCGTACGAGCTTGACGCCGTCGGCCACCGTGATCCCACCGGGGCTCTGGTCCAGCCTCAGATTCGCCTCTTCGCCCCGCTTGAGGCTGTACGTGCCCAGCGCCACCCAGGTGTCCGCACCGGCCGTCTGGTCCTTCGTAACCACGGGCTCAGCGGTCGTTCCGCGGGTCAGCCTGTACTTCGCGGTGGTCGTCGCACCCGTCACCTGCGGGTATTTCACATAGGCCCGGTACGTGCCATCCTGCGGGATGCTCAGCGCCCAGGTGAAGCTGTCGGAGCCCGTGCCAGCGGCGTGGGTCCAGTGGTCGTACCCTTGTTGCCCGGTGATGTCCCCCGTGGCCCAGGTACCGGTGGAGGTCGTGTTCTGGGCGTCGGAGTTGTCGACCAGTACCACCGACTGCCCGACCGGTACACCGTCGTCCGCACGCGACTTGAGTGAACCGTCGAGGTAGTACGACCATGTCATCGTCCGGTTCGACGAGCCGTCCGCCGCCGAAATGGTTCGCTTGCTCTGCTTGCCGAGGTTGTCGTACTCGTACTCGGTCTCGATGGACCATGGGTCCTTCGACCGCTTCAGCCAGCCGTTGTCGAAGTACGTGTTGGTCGTGATGTTGCGGACCGTCTGCCCCTGGGACGGGGGCAGCGAGGTCTTCGTCACCTGCCCGAGAGCGTCGTACGTCGTCTCCGTGTAAACATCCGCCTTGTTGTAGCGCGAGTCGGCGGGATCGTAGGGCTGGTACTTCCGCTCGACGCGGTTCAGTTCGTCGTAGGTGGTGCGCGCGGTGAAGTCGTCGGACGTCGACGTGGCCGATCCCCGCGGCGTGATCACTTTGGTCGTATTGCCGACCTGGTCGTACTCGTACTTCGTCGAGCGTGCCGTAGTCCCGTCGTAGGGCGCCTTGACCTCTGACTGTTTGCCCCGCTCGTCGTAGGTGATCGTGGTGGTGTGGTTCTCCTTGTCGGTCCGGGTGAGTACGAGGCCGTCCTTGTCGTAGGTCTGCCGGGTGAACTTGCCCGCCGCGTCGCTGATCTTCACGACCCGGTGATTCAGGTCGTACTCTGACGAGGACGTGACGTCGCTCGTGTCGGTGGTGGCGTTCTTCTTGGGGTCGACGACCTTGTTTACATTGCCGACGTTGTCGTACCCGTAGCTGATCTTGTCGCCTGCCGAGTCCACGACGGAGATCAACTGGTAGATCTCGTCGTACGCGTTGGTGGTCGCGTAGTCGGTGGTGTCGGAGGTCGTGGCCGTGCCCTTGGGCTCGGTTGTGGTCAGCAGATTGCCGGCCCTGTCGTAGGTGTACGTGGAGGTGCGCGGAGCCGTGTTGTTGTTCGCCGGTCCGGTGGCCGAGACGATCTGGTCCGCCGCGTCGTAGACGGCTGCCGAGACAGCGGTGTTGGGAGCCGTCGACTCCACGACGTTGTCGTTGGCGTCGTACTTCTGCGCGGGTGTCGTGATGAGGTCGCCCGCCGCCTGATCCCTGGGAACCGTGTTGGCCAGCGGACGCCCGAACGTGTCGTAGGTCTGCGTCGTCCTCTTGTCCAAGGCGTCCGTGACCTGGGTGACCAGACCCCGTTCGTCGTACGCGTAGGCCGTGCTGTTCTCCAGGGCGTCCGTGATCGTCTTCGGGTATCCGACTGGGCCGAAGTCCTTGTACGACGTCTGGTTGCCGTTAGCGTCCGTGGCTTCGATGAGCTGACCGTAGACGTCGTATTCGTAGGAGACCGTGTAGTCCCCGGCCGTCTCCGTAGCGACCCCCTTGGGGTCGGTTACCGTCAGCAGGTTCCCGAACGTCTTGTCGTAGCCGAAATTCCAGGTGCGGCCCTCCGGGGAGGTCTTGGTGGACATGTCGGCGGCGAAGCCGTCCAGCCGCGTCTGGTAGGTGTACCAAGCGGAGTTGGCAGGGTGGACGCCGGGAGCACACTCGGACTGGGCCGGCACGCCGTCCTTGTTGTTCTCCGCGTCGCGCTGCCACAGCGGGTAGCCGGTCTTCTGGTCGTAGCAGTACGCGACCTTCGCCCCGTTCGGCTCCTCCACATAGGTGACGTTGTTGTCCGCGTCCCAACTCATCTTGGTGGTCTGGGACTTGGCGTTCGTAGTCTGCACCGGCCGGCCGTAGTCGTCCGTCACGTACTTCGTGGCGTGGGACTCGGCGTCGGTGACCGTTGTGGCCGTGAACATCGCGTTGGCCGGGTCCGCCGCGTACGCGAACGTGGTCCTCGACTGGAGACGGTCGGTGATGGCCTGCGCCCACCAGTGGTACTTGGGGTCGTCTCCGTCCTTGGGCGCGTAGTAGTCGACCTTGGTGCTGTTGCCCCGTGGGTCGGTGGCCTTGACCAGCTTGACGTTCTTGTTGCCCTGCGTGGCGTCGTAGGTGAACTTGAAGTTCTTCGGCTGCGAGCTGCCCACACCGTCGGTGAACTGCCCGAGCAGCCCCTTGTCGGTGTAGTAGAACTCGACCTTCCGCTCGGAGATGTCGGTGACCGAGCGGATGTGGTCGTAGATCTTCGAGTTGCTGAGCTTGCCGGCGTCCGAGGTCAGCACGCCCAAGTCGTTGACGTACTGGTAGCCGGTCTGGCCCTTCTCCCAGTAGTCGACGGTCAGTGACTCCCGGCCCGCCGGGTCGGTGATGTACTTGAGGAACTTGGTCGGCTTGTTGTTGGACTTCCGCTCCTCGTACGTGAACAGCTGCGTGTTGCCGTTCTTGTCGACCGTCGACGTCATGTAGCCGTCGCAGCCGAAGAGGAAGCGCGTGCCGTCGGGACGGGTCAGTGTCCAGGCGTCGGGGACCGGGTCGCTGCTCGGCTTGCAGTCCAGGCCCGCCTTCATCGTGACCTTGTAGTGGACGCCCGCGGGAGCCTTCCAGGTGCCGTCGTCCTGCTTGCGGAAGACGTGCGTGGTGCCGTCACCGTCCGGGAGACGGATCTCCGTCGGGTTCGGGTTGGGGTGGAAGTCCAGCGGCGCGCCGAGCCGGATCGGGCCGGCGGCCTGCATCGACCAGCCGTGACCGGAGACCGTGTCGGAGGTGTCGAGGGAGTTGTAGGCGAAGCGGGCGAACGTGCTCAGGCCCCGGCCGGGGTTGCTGAACGCGTTGTACGACCACACGCTGTTGCCCGACGAGAGGTTGTTCATCACCGTCGAGCCGGCGCCGGTGTTCTTGCCCGCGTAGGCGTAGAACTTCTCCATGCCCAGCGAGTTGGACGTCGGGTCCTCCACCGCCACGTTCTGCTTCAGCGGCGTGATCGCGGGGTTGGTGACCGAGAGCCAGGAGCCGTCGGCGATCTTCTTCACGTCCCAGCCGAGGACGTATTCGGTGCGTTTGTTGCCGCTGTCCGAGTTGATCGGTGTCTTGACCGTGGCCTTGACGGTGGCGGACTCGCCGGGGATCAGGGCCGGGATGGCGGTGGCCGCCTGGTTGCCACCGGTGGTGACGTCGGTGCCGTCGGGCAGCTTCCAGGTGTAGGACAGCTGGCGCTCACCGGCGGCCCACGCGGTGCTGGTGGTGTTGGTGACGGTGAAGTCCACGGTGTACGTGGAGTTCGGCGTCATACGAGCAGGGGTCTGAGGCGCGTAGTACGTGTCCTCGGTGGTCGAGTCGACGTAGATCACGCGCAGCAGCGGGCCGAGCTGCCAGTCGGCGGCCTCGGAGGCGAGCCACAGTGTGCGTTCCTGCTGGGTGGCGTCGGTGTCGTTGGCCAGTTTGACCAGGGCGCCCTTGTTGTTGGCGGGGTTCTGCACCCAGCTCTTGGTGAGCGTGGTGGCATCCCACCAGTGGCGGCCGACCTCTTCGGTGAACTGCGGCACGGTGTCGGAGACCGTGGCCGAGAAGTCACCGGCGGGAGTGGTCCAGGGGGCCGAGGTGGCCGACTGGTTCCAGGTGGCGGTGGTCTCGTCGAAGGCCTTGTTCAGGCCGCGGAGTTCGTAGACGGCGCCCGCGGAGGTGTTGGTGGTCTCCGCTCCCCACAGGAACATCCGTCCTTCGAGGACGGTGGCCGTGGTGGGGATGGCCGCGGTGTTGAACTTCAGCGCGGCGCGGGTGGTGCCGTAGGTACCGGAGTTGTCACCGGTGCTCAGCCACTTCTGGCCGACCCCGAAGGACTGGATGGTGTCCTGGTTGGTGGTGGGCTGCTGGGAGGAGAGCGTGGTGTCGGTGACGTCGTCGGTGCCCTGGAGCAGCCGCATGGTGCGGCCGGGCTTGGGGATGCCGACGGTACGCGTGGGTGAGCCGAGCACCTGTCCGTCGGTCGTCTTGACCGCGATCTGGTAGTAGTACGACCGCCCGATCTCCGGTGTTCCGGCCCCGTTCGGGGACGGTGTGGCGGTGGTGTCGGTGTACGCGGTCGCGGTCTTGGCGATCGGCGCCACCAGGGTGGCGGACGACGGCGTGAACGCCTGCTGGGTCGACCGGTGCAGCTGGTACTCGGCGATGTCGAGCTTGCTGTCCCCGCTGTCGTTCTTGTAGGCGGGCCAGCTCAGTTCGGGTCCGGTGGAGTGCACGACCTCCGGCGAGTTGAGCGAGGTGCCGACTTTTCCGTAGGTGACGGTCAGCCGCGGGATGGTCGCGGTCTCTCCGCCGTACGTGGAGCCGTCGGCGGCCTCGTAGCGCGGGCCGCCGATCGGCGCGCCGGCCGACTCGTCGGTGGCCTTGAGTACGAACCCGTGGTTGGTGGCGGTTCCCGAGACCCACTTCTGGACGGTGTCGGTGACCGGGAAGTTGTGCCACTGGTTGTACTCGCCGGTGTTCTTGACGATCGAGGCGGGGTTCACCAGGCGTACGGCGTCGGCCATGGTCCGCTTGGTGGAGTCACCCGTGTCGCCGAGGACGATCTTGTCGGCGTTGCCCTTGTTGAAGTCCAGCTGAGTGGTGGTCAGGGCCTTCCAGGTGGGCGTGGTCCCGGCCGTCTGGTCGACCGTGTAGTCGTGGGTGAGCCCGTCGTGAATGACCTTGTACGGGGCCGCGGTGGTGTTGTCGGCCAGCGGCGAGTAGTGCGCCTCGACGCGGTAGGACGCCGTTTCGGGGATCTGCGGCTGGTAGGTGTAGGACTCGCCGGTGGCCGCGTTCTTGTTGTACGCGTAGTCGCTGCCGATGTTCTGCGTACTGGTGGTGGTGACCCTCGGCCACTCGCCGACGGCGGCCGTCCCGGCGTCACCGTCGTCGATCTGCACGGTGGTACCGGACAACTCACCGACCAGAGCACTGGTGTTGGACCAGTTGGCACCGGCCTCTGTCCAGGTGCCGGTGGCCCGGTAGGCGCCGATGGTCACGTCGTTGGCGTTGGTGGTGTGCGACTGGTCGAAGTACATGCCCAGGCGGGCCGAGTCGACCTTCACCCCTGCCGGGATCTCCGTCAGCGGGAACTGCACCAGCGAACGGGCGAGACCCAGGTCGGTCTTGCCGGCCGACAGCTTCCAGGTGGTGTTGAAGTTGGTGGTCGGCTGGTCCGAGAGGACCATGGTGTCCTTCGAACCGGCCGCGTCCGGGGTGATGGTGATCGTCGGGTCGATCACGACCGGGTACCGCCGGTCCTTGTCGGCCAGCCACTTCGTGTCCGGGACAACCGTGATCTTCCAGTTGTCGCCGTCCTTGGTCAGCTTCTGGGTGAACTCGGTGCTGTAGGTGCCGCCGGTCGGTGACGCCGGGTCCTTCGCCGCGTCCGTCATGTACGGGGCGGGGATGACCATCACCGGTGTCTGCGGGCCCTCGCCGTACAGGGCGATGGAGCCGTCCTTGCGCGACTTGGGCGTCAGATCGCCCGCGTCGAGCGTGAAGCTGAACTTCACCGGTCCGTCCGGGCGTTCGGCCAGGACGATGTTCTCCTTGACCTGGCCCGGTTCGACGACGTATTCGAGGTCCGCGCCCCCGACGGCGTCCGGGTAGGTGACCTTGGCGCCCCGTGCCGTGGGCTTGAGGCCCTTGCCGCCGCGAGATGTCGCGGGGTCGAGGCCCAGAGTGACGGACTCTCCCCCCTCGCCCTCGATCCGCACCAACTCGCCCGGCGTGGAACCGAAGTAGGTCCGGCCGAGATTGGCGGTGTTGGCGTAGTCGAAGCCCTTCTTCGACGACTCCCGCACGGAGACGTCGATCGGCTTCCAGGTCTTGTCCTTCTGGTCCTGGTACGCGGTGGGTACCGCGGTCAGTTCGGCCTCGACGCGACCGTCCGAGAGGGCGAAGAACCGGGCACTCGGAGTGCGCCGGTTCTTCAGCTCCTTGACCCGCTTGGGCTTCGGGGCCTTCGCTCCCTTGGGCAGCTTCTCGCGGCTGGATATCTCCAGGGCGTTGGCCGGTTCGGGTTCCTCGTCGTCGTCGGTGAACCATCCCTTGACGGTGTCGAGAGTGCTTCTCTCCCCACCCCCGTCGCGGCTCGACTCGGCCGCTGCCGCAGTCGCCGGCGTCGCATAAACCAGGGGCGGGAGCAAGGTCCCCACCACGGCCGATGCGACGAGACCGGCGAGCAGTCTTCGGTGTCGCGTTCTCACGTAAAGTATCCGCCCTCTTCATCGCGCCATTTGCGGCACATTTACGCCACCGGGTCCCCACTTCCGGACGCGCCGGCCTGCTTTCGGGCATGGCAAAGGCGCGATCGGATGCGGGATCGGAGCGCTGTCAATGAATCAAAGCGCGCTCTACACAGCCAGGTGACGGGTCGTCAACAGGACGGACTATTGGGACTCTTCACCGCACGCCGCTCGAAGTCCTGCAGGTCACCACAGTGCGGTGACCGGTTGTTGGGCGAAATGTCCGCAGGGTTTCGCGCGGTGCCGGGTGTGAGGTATAACCAGGCGGATTTGAATGCCATTCACTCCTGAAGGGAGCTCGCGTGGGCAGCTGTCCGGAACTCCGACCGATGGTCCGGCCCTGCGAATTCGCTGTTCCTCCATCGACCGGTCGGGCAATTCCCGCCCCGGTCACCTCTCGTATCGGAGACGCTCCCGCCCCATGAGTACCGACACCCTGAACACCGATACCACCGACGCCGAGTCCGGGACCGACCCGGCCGAACACCGCCCCGAGAAGCCGCGTTTCGGCCGCCGCCCCCTCTACGGCGCCGCCGTTGCCCTCCTCCTGCTCGTCGCGGGCGGGATCACCTACGGCGTCCTCGCCACCCCCGACGAGCCGAAGGCGAAGCCGGTGCCGACCGCCTCGGTCACCTACCAGGTCAGCGGTTCGGGCACCGTGAAGATCGACTTCATCGCGCACGGCAAGCAGGCCAAGTCCTTGACCCTGTCCGGCTCCGAACTCCCCTGGCGCAAGGACGTCAAGGTCCCCCTCGGCACCGAGCCCACCGTGAGCATCGTGCTCGACGGCAAGGGCGGCGACGCCGGATGCGCCGTAGCCGTCCGCGGCAAGCACGCCCAGCGCTCCACGGCTACCGGCCCGTACGGACGGGCGACATGCAGCGCCCCGCTCCCCGCCTAGAGAAGTAAGGAGAGACGATGCTGGAGAAGCGGCGCCCATCCACTGGTCGTGGGCTGCTGATCGCGGGAACGATCCTTCTGGCCCTCGGGCCCGTCATGGTGACGGTGGCTCTCGTGTCCCTCCTGGGCTCCTACACCACGGTGACCGCCCGTCAAGCGATGGAACCCACGTACCGCGACGGCGCTCGGGTGGCGGTGGAGAGGATCGGCGGCACCGCGGTCCGGCGGGGCGACGTCGTGCTCTACGCGATGCCGAGCAGATACCAGGGACTGGCGGTGATGCAACGCGTCATCGGGCTCGGTGGCGATCGCATCGCCTCCGTAGACGGTTCTCTGACCGTCAACGGCCGCGCTGTCGAGGAACCGTACGTGAAGCCGGCGGACATCGGGCCGCCCAGCCCCGACTTCGATGTCACGGTCCCTCCCGGCCGTATGTTCCTGATGGGCGACAACCGGCAGAACTCCAACGACTCGCGGTACTTCCTGTCCGAGCACTCGGGCACCGTGCCCACCACCGCCGTCCAGGGCCGCGCGCTCGCGAGCGCCACCGCGCCCTTGGTTCTCGGCCTGACGGTGGTTCTGGGCGTACTCGGCACCGTCGGCGGCGTCATCTGCCTGGTGATCGGCCGGCGGATGAGGACCAGGCAGCGCTCGGCCGCGCAGGGGTTCACCGCGTACGCGTGAGCGGCGCCCCCGGAGGGCAGGCGTCAGGGCCGATGCCGGACTCAGGCTCGCGGTGGCGCGGTGGTGCGGCGGACCACGAGGGACGGCGAGAGCGTGACCTGGGCGGACGGCTTGGCCCGGTCGGCGAGACGGCCGAGCAGCAGACGGGCGGCCTCGGTGCCGATGTGGCGGCCCGCCTGGTCGACGCTGGTGAGTGAGATGGGGCCGAGCGCGGCCAGGGTGGTGTTGTCGTAGCCGACGACGGAGATGTCTCCGGGGACGGCGACGCCGGCCTCGCCGAGCGCTTCGAGGACGCCCATCGCCACGATGTCCGCGCCGGCGAAGATGGCGGTCGGGCGGCGGGCTCTGGTGAGCAGCTGCTGGGCGCCGCGGTATCCGCCTTCCTGCGTGTAGGTGGTGGAGACGATGTCGGCGTCGTCCGCGAGACCATGTGCCCGCATCGACCGGCGGAAGCCTTCGGCACGCAGGGCGTTGGGCATTTCCCTCAGCCGGTCAGGGTCGGTCTCGGCGTGCTCGATATGCGCGATCCGCCGGTGCCCGAGGCTGACGAGGTGGTCGACGACGAGTGCGGCGCCGGCGGTGTCGTCGTCGGACACCGTGTCGTAGACGGCCGACTGCCCGTGGCGTCCGACGACCACGGTCGGCACGGTGCGACCCACCTGTTCCAGATGTGACCGGGGAGAGACGGGTGCGATCAGGACCAGCCCGTCCATGCCCCGGTCGATCATGGCCTCGGTGACGCGGGCCTCCGCCGCCTCGCCGTTGCTGCCCGGTCCCATCAGGACCTGATAGTCCGTCGTGTCCAGGGCGTCGGTCAGCCCGTCGAGAATCTCCGGGAAGAACGGGTTGCGGATGTCCGGCAGCATCACGCCGATCGTGTAGGTCTGTCCGCGCATGCCGCGGGCGGCGGCGAAGGGCCGGTAGCCCAGTTCCGCTATCGCCTGGCGCACCTTGGCCCGCATCTTCGGACTGGTGCCGTACGCGTTGCGCAGGACCTTGGACACGGCGGTCGTGGACACCTGGGCGTGCCGGGCGACGTCGACGATGGTGACGCGCCGCGACCGCGCTGGGGGCTCCATGCGGGTTCCTCCTCTGGTCCTGCCGCCGTACAGGGCCTGGGGCAGGAAACGTTGCCCAGAGTCTAAATGCTCTCCATGGCGCCGTACCCGCAGCTGATTCCACGCATCGTGTCAGACATATTGACGCCGTCCTGGGCCACTCCTAGAGTCTGCCGCAACTTTTTGGGGAACGTTACCCATTGGATTGAATCGTTTTAAGAGAGCGGATCCCACCGTGATCACTGCCCCTCCCGACCCGGTCCCGGAACCGGTGGCTTCCGTGCCCGCACATCGCCCTGTCCGCCCGTCGGGACGGCGTCACACCGCGCCGCCCTGGTGGTTCGCGGCGCCGGCGATGCTGCTGTTCGCCTTCGTCGTTCTCGTACCGAGCACACGCGGCGTGTACTACGCCCTCACCGACTGGGACGGTCTCGACCCCGACTTCTCCTTCGTCGGTCTGGACAACTTCGGTGCCATGTTCAGTGATCCCGACGCGGTGCAGGCGATCTGGCACACGCTGCTGATCGCGGTGGCGGTCACCGTCATCCAGAACGGGTTCGGGCTGCTGCTGGCGCTCGGGGTCAACAGCGTCATCAAGTCCCGCAACGTGCTTCGGGTGTTCCTCTTCGCACCGGCCGTGGTCACCCCCATCGTCACCGCCTATCTGTGGCGCAACCTGCTCAGCCCGGACGGCGCGGTGAACAGCCTGCTCGGTGCGGTGGGACTGGGCTCCTGGCAGCAGGACTGGCTGGGGGACCCGGACATCGCCCTGTGGTCCGTCGTGGGCGTCGTCGTCTGGCAGTTCGGCGGCTACTCGATGGTCATCTTCCTCGCGGGGCTTCAGTCGGTGCCCAAGGAGATCTACGAGGCCGCGGACATCGACGGCGCCGGCCCCTTCCGGCGTTTCTGGTCCGTCACGCGTCCGCTGCTCGCTCCCGCGCTGACGATCAACCTGATGCTGTCGATCATCGGCGGGATCAAACTCTTCGACCAGGTGTACGCGCTGACGGGCGGCGGACCGGGCCACGCGACGGACACGCTGTCGACCCTGATCTACAAGGACGCCTTCACCCTCGGCGAGTTCGGCTACAGCATCGCCCTCGCTGTGGTGCTCACGATCATCGTCGCGGTCGCCTCGGCCGGCCAGTACTTCTTCCTGTCCCGCAACGAGAGGGCGTCCTCGTGAACCGCTACCGCCGCCGCACGTTCGGGCTCGAACTGGTGATGATCGCCGTTGCCCTCGTCGTGGGTTTTCCGCTGTACGTCCTGGTCAACCTGGCCGTGCGTGCTCCGTCGGACAACTCCTCACCGCTGCGGCCGACCACCTCCCCCACGCTGGACAACTTCACCCAGGCCTGGCAGCAGGGTGGTCTCGGCGGCGCGCTGGCGAACAGCGTCCTGGTGACCGCGTGCAGCGTCTTCATCGTCCTGGCCCTCTCGGCGTTCGCCGCGTATCCGCTGGCGCGTGCCACCGCGCGGTGGTCACGGGGCATGTTCCTGCTGATCATGCTGGGCCTCGTGGTGCCGTTCCAGCTCGCCTCACTGCCGCTGTACCAGACGATGCGGGATCTCGGTCTGCTCGGTACTCCGTGGGCGCTGATCCTCTTCTACTCCGGTCTTCAGGTGCCGTTCACCACCTTCCTCTACGTCGGCTTCCTGCGTGCCCTGCCGCGGGACTTCGAGGAGGCCGCGCTCATCGACGGATGCACACCGCTCAAGGGCTTCCTCTACGTGGTGTTCCCGATGCTCCGGCCGATCACGGTGACCGCGCTGGTGCTCAACGCGGTCGCCGTGTGGAACGACTTCTTCACCCCGCTGCTGTATCTCAGCGGCAGCGCACAGCAGACCATGCCGGTCGCGATCGCCGGGTTCGTCGGCCAGTACGTCACGGACTGGAACCTCGTCTTCGCGGCACTGGCCATCAGCATCGTGCCGATCCTCGCCGTCTATTTCGCGCTGCAACGCAGCATCATCAACGGCTTCGCCGGAGGGCTCAAGGGATGACAGCGACCGCGCACCCTTCGCTGCTGGTCTACGGACCGCTGACCGAACAGCTCGAAGAACCTCTCGGAGTCGGCGACCCGCACCCCCGCCTGTCGTGGAAACTGCGGAGCGAGCGGCGGGGTGCCGCGCAGAGCGCGTACCGCATCACCGCCGCGGAGCGGGCCGACGACCTCGACACCGCCTCCCGCCTGGTGTGGGACACCGGTCGGCGCGAATCCGGCGAGACGCTGCTCATACCGTGGAACGGCGCGGCGCTGCGGTCGTCCACCCGGTATCACTGGCGCGTCGAGGTCTGGGACGAGACGGGCGCACCGGGCGCACCGGCGCAGACCTGGTTCGAGACCGGTCTGCTCAACCATGACGACTGGCAGGCGGTATGGGTGGGACGCGACCCCCACACCGCGCCACCCGTGGAGCCGCCCGGGGACGAGGATCCGGACCCGTCCCGGGGCACTCCGCCGCTGTATCTGCGGCGGGAGTTCGAGCTGCGGGACACTCCAGTGCGGGCCCGTCTGTACGCGACGGCTCGGGGTGTGTACGAGCCCCGGCTCAACGGCTCACGCGTCGGCGACCTGGAGCTGGCGCCGGGCTGGACCGAATACCACCAGCGCCTCCAGTACCAGAGTTACGACGTCACCACACTGGTCCGTGAGGGCCCCAACGTGCTCGGCGCCATCGTGGCGCACGGCTGGTGGAGCGGCTACATCGGCTTCGACCCGCGCCGGGCCGCACACCACTACGGCGGCGAACCGGCCCATCTGGCGCAGCTCGTGGCCGAGTTCGCCGACGGTTCGCGTCAGGTGGTGGCCACCGACTCCCGCTGGACCGAACATCCCGGAGCCGTCCGCGCCGCGGACCTCCTCATGGGCCAGCATGTCGATGCCCGGTGCGGGACACCCGGCTGGGACACACCGGAAGCGGTGACCACCGACCGGCGCCCGGTCGCCGTACTCGACCGCGCCGTCGGGCCGCTGGTCGCCGAACCCGACTCTCCGGTGCGGGTCACCCGCGGGGTGGCGGCCGTCGCCGTGCGTCCGCGCGGGCCCGGCCGGTACATCGTCGACTTCGGCCAGAACCTGGTCGGCCGTGTGCGGCTCACCGTCCGGGGCGCCGCGGCCGGCCGGCGGATCACGCTGCGGCACGCCGAGATCCTCGCGGACGGCGAACTGTACGTCGACAACCTGCGTCGCGCGCAAGCGACCGACACGTACGTCACCGGCGGCGGCGAAATCGAGTTCTTCGAGCCGCAGTTCACCTTCCACGGCTTCCGCTACGTGGAGATCGACGGCCGTCCCGGCGACCTGTCGCCGGTGGACGTGATGGCCCGTGTGCTGCACAACGACGTTCCCCGTGCCGGCACCTTCGAGTGCTCCGACCCGATGGTCAACCAGCTTCAGTCGAACATCGTCTGGGGTCAGCGGGGCAACTTCGTCGCGGTGCCCACCGACTGCCCGCAGCGCGACGAGCGTCTGGGCTGGCTCGCGGACGCGCAGATCTTCGCTCCGACCGCCAGCCGCAATGCCGATGTCTCCGCGTTCCTCGCCCGCTGGATGCGCGACGTGATCGACGGCCAGGACGCCGACGGCGCGTTCCGCGACGTCGCGCCCGCCGTCACTCTCGACCGCGAGGCCGCCCCGGCCTGGGGAGACGCGGGAGTGATCATCCCGTGGCATCTGTGGCGCACCTACGGTGACCGCCGTGTGCTGCGGCGGTCCTTCGAGGCGATGACCGCCTGGGTCGATCACATCCGGCGGCACAATCCGGACCTGCGATGGCGCCGCCGTACAGGCAACTCCTACGGCGACTGGCTCCAGATCGATGTCACCACGCCACGCGACCTGCTGGCGACGGCGTACTTCGCCCGCAGTACCGAGATCGTCGTGCACAGCGCCGAGGTGCTGGGACTGCCCGAAGTGGCCGCCGAGTACCGGACGCTGCACACCGCCGTCCGGTCGGCGTTCATCGAGTCCTATGTGGCGGCCGACGGCGCCGTGGAGGGCGGCACCCAGACCGGCTATCTGCTGGCACTGGCCTTCGGCCTGCTGCCGGAACCTCTGATACCGGCGGCGGTCGGTCATCTGGCCGCCGACATCGAGAAGCGGGGCAACCGCCTCACCACCGGCTTCGTGGGCACCGCGCTGCTGTGTCCGGTACTGGCGGAGCACGGTCGGGCCGACCTGGCCTACGCCTTGCTGCACCAGGAGGAGTTCCCTTCCTGGGGACACTCCATCCGGCACGGCGCCACCACGATCTGGGAGCGCTGGGACGGCTGGACCGATCAGAGCGGTTTCCAGTCCCCCGCGATGAACTCGCTCAATCACTACAGCCTGGGCAGCGTCGGCGACTGGCTCTTCGGCCGGGTCGCCGGCATCGACCAGACGCCCGGTTCGGTGGCCTACCGCGAACTGCTTCTGCGGCCCCTGCCCGGCGGGCGTCTCACCTGGGCCCACGCCGAACAGGAGACAGCGCGGGGACGGGCCGAGTGCGGATGGGCGCTCGCCGACGGCCGGCTCACCATCACCGCCACGGTGCCGCCCGGCGCGACCGCCCTGCTCGAAGTGCCCACCCCGGACCCCGCCGGCGTACGGGAAGGCGGCGAACCCGCCGCCGTCCGGCCGGGAGTGCTCGCGGTCGAGCCGGCGGACACCGGAGCTCTGCTCCACCTGGCCTCCGGCCACTACGTCGTCAGTGCCGCGGCACCCGACACCCACGCTCCGCCGGTCAACAGCTGACCGGTCCTCTTCTCGCGGGAGACATCATGAGAACAACCAAACTGACCGCGTTGACGGCCGCGTTGACGGCCGGCACTCTGCTCGCCGCGTGCAGCGGAGGCACCAACGCGAGCGGCGGCGACTCCAAGACCCTCACGATCGCCTCGGTCGACCAGGGATCGATCCAGGATGTCGTCGACGCGTTCAAGAAGGCCAACCCCGGCGTCGAGGTTCGCCTGACCACCAGCGGCGCCGACCAGTACCAGCAGCAGATCCGTACGAAGCTCTCCTCCGGCACCGCACCCGACGTGATGTCGGTGTGGCCGGGCAACGGCAACCCCGGCGCCACCCATGTCCTGGCCAAGCCCGGCTATCTGCTCGACCTGTCCGGCCGGCCCTGGGCGCGGAAGCTGCCCGACGCGGTCAAGACCGTCGCCCAGTACGAGGGCAAGACCTACAACGCGGTCTTCGGCCTCAACGGCATCGGCGCCGTCTACAACCAGGACGCCCTCGACAAGGCGGGACTCACCCCACCGGGCACCTGGACCGAACTCCTGGACTTCTGCCGCGAGGCCGCCGCCAAGAAGACCCCCGCCTTCGCCCTGGGCATCCAGGACAACTGGGTCACCCAGACCGTTCTCTACGCGCTCGTCGCCACCACCGTCTACGGCCCCGACCGCGACTTCGACAAGAAGATGCAGGACGGTGAGGCCACGTTCGCCAAGTCCGCCTGGACCACCGCGATGGCCAAGTACCAGGAGATGGAGAAGACCGGCTGCTTCCAGAAGAGCCCGCTCAGCACCAGCTACGAGGCCAGCCAGGAACTCGCCGCGAGCGGAAAGACCCTGGGCATCGTCCAGGGCAACTGGATCGTGTCCCTGCTCAAGGGCAAGAACCCGCAGGGCAAGTTCACCCTCAAGGCCCTTCCCGCGACCGACGATCCCGGCGGATTCCTCATGCCTGCCGCGGCCGGCGCCGGATACGGCGTCAACGCCAAGGCCAAGAACAAGGAACTCGCCCTGAAGTTCGTGGACTTCGTGATGTCCCCCGAGGGCATGAACGCGTTCGCCGAGAAGCAGGGCGGCCTGCCGTCGCTCCCCGACACCGGCCACGCGGCCGACCCCGCGCTGAGCGAACTCACCACGTTCATCAACGACGACAGGACCGTGCCGTTCATGGACCAGCTCTGGCCCAACCCCAAGGTGCAGCAGACCATGCTCAGCGGCCTCCAGGAAATCTTCAGCGGCCAGACCAACGCCGCCGCCGTGCTCAAGGACATGGACACCGACTACCGGGCCGGAGCCTGACCCGCACGATTCCGACCGCAGGCGAACACCATCCAACACCGAACACCGAACACCGAACAAGGAGTTCAGCATGCCCGCAGAGCCGCGGACCGGCCTCAGCCGCAGACACCTCATCGGGATCCTCGTCGCCGGCGCGGCCGGTCCGGCGCTGCCCCTGGGAACCGGCGGCACGGCCGCCGCCCTCGACGACGGTGGGGCGACGGCGCCGGCGACGGTCGGCCAACTCACCGTCAACGGCCGGGAGGACGAACCTCTTGGTCTGGACGACACCGCACCGAGACTGGGCTGGCGTGTGACGAGCACCCAGAAGGGATGGGCGCAGAGCGCGTATCAGATACGGGCCACGCACCGTGCTCCGGAACTCGTCCGGGGCCCCTACCTCTGGGACACCGGCAAGGTCCGGTCGGATGCCCAGACGGACATCCCGTGGAGTGGACGCTCCCTGACGTCCCGTCAGGAGGTGGTGTGGCAGGTGCGGGTGTGGGACGACCGTGGCCGAGTGACGCCGTGGAGCCGGCCCTCCTCATGGGAAATGGGGCTGCTGAAGCGCGGCGACTGGGGCGACGCCCAGTGGATCGAGTACCCGGCCCGGAAGATCAGCGATCCGCTGCCGCTGTTCGCACGCGCCTTCAAGGTCGAACAGCGGCCCGCCGCGAGAGTCGTCAAGGCGAGGCTCTTCCTCTCCGGGGTGGGACTGCACCTCGCGCAGCTCAACGGCGAGTCCGTCACCGACGAGGTCCTCGCACCCGGCAACTCCAACTACCAGCTCTCCACGGAGTACCGCGTGTACGACGTGACGCGGCTGGTGCGGCCGGGTGCCAACACCGTGGGTGTCGAGCTGGGGCACGGTACGGCGCTGGTGTCGCGCTCCGTCACCAATCCCGTATCCGGGCGTACGGCTCCGTACAGCTGGTGGCAGAGCCAGATGAAGGGCAGCGGGACCCTGTCCGCGCCGGCCGGGGCCGGGGACACCGTCATCAAGGTGAGCGGCGTGACCGGCTACCACGTCGGCGGCACGGTCAACATCGACACGGGTAACGGCGGAGAGCGCCTGGAGACGCGCGAGATCACCGCCATCGGCACGCCCGGTGCGGAGGGGACGGGCATCAGCTTCAAGCCCGGTCTCCAGGCCGCCCACCCGGCAGACGCGCTGGTCACCGGATCGGGGAACCCACTGGCGAGCACCGACCCCAGCGCGGGCGCCGCCGTGACACCCCGGATGATCGCCCGTCTGGAGATCACCAAGGCCGACGGTTCTGTCGACACGATCGTCAGCGATCGTTCGTGGAAGACGGCGTTCGGCCCGACGACGACCAACAACTGGTACTCCGGGACGGACTACGACGCGCGCCGTGAACAAGCCGGGTGGACCGGCCCCCTGGCCGACCTCGGCACGTCGGCGGAACGCCGCGACGGCTCACCCGCCGAATGGATCCAGGCGGGCATCGCGCCGCCCCCCAACCTGACGACGGAACTCGTCTGGCGTGCCGGCGAGCCGGTGCGAGTCGTCGACCGGATCCGCCCGGTCGGCCTCACCGAGCCCCAACCGGGCGTGTGGGTCTTCGACTTCGGCCAGAACTTCGCGGGCTGGCCCGAACTCGTCATCGACCGTGCCGTACCGGCGGGCACCACGGTCACAATGCAGCCGGCGGAGTCACTGGCCGCCGACGGCACCGTCGACCAGGCGTCCATCATGGGCGGCGGCGCCGGCCGTGGCACCGACGTGTTCGCCGCGTACACCGCGCGCGGCGACCGCGACGGCGAGCGATGGCACCCCGAACTCAACTACTTCGGCATGCAATGGGTCCAGGTCACCGGCCTCCCCGAGGACTACCAGCCGACCCTCAAGACGCTCACCGGCCTGCAACTTCACGCGGACACGCCCGCGGCCGGCACCTTCACCACGTCCGACGCGCGGATCAATCGCATTCACCGCATGGCCCGCTACTCCGTCATGAGCAACATGATGTCCACGTTCACCGACTGCCCCGGCCGCGAGAAACTGGCCTACCCCGCCGACTACCTCCAGCCCTTCAGCTCGCTGCACCGCCACTTCGGGTACGCCGCCTACCTGCGCACGATGGAACGCCATCTCGCCGAAGGCCAGTCCAAGGCCGGAGACAACATCGGCAACGTCGCGCTGAAGACCCCCGTCTACGACTGGGGCTACACCGGCAGGTTCGGTGACGAGATCAACTGGGGCAACGGGATCGTCCTGACCCCGTGGTACCTGTACGAGACATACGGCGACACCCAGACGATGGCACGCTACTACCCGCAGATGCAGGCGTTCATGACGTACATCAGAACGCGGAAGGCCGGTACGGGCGCGACGGCGTTCATCGTGGACGCCGCGCTGGCGGACTGGATAGCCGCCGAGACCACCTCGGGCCGGATCACCGGAACGTGGGGATACCACCAGATCGCCGACCGCATGGCGAAGATGGCGGCGCTGCTGGGACGACAGGCCGACGCGGAGGAGTACCGCGCCCTCGCCGGCCACATCAGGACCGCTTTCCACGACGCGTTCTTCAACTCGGCACTCGGCCGCTACACGAGCGAAGGCGATCTCGGCACCACCGGAGCGACACAGGCCGCGCAGGCACTCGCGCTCGACGAAGGACTGGTCCCCGCGAACGAGCGCGAGCGGGTCCTCGGCGCGCTCGTCGAACTCATCGAGAACTTCCACCCGTTCGGGGGCGGGCCGCACTTCAGCGGCGGCACCATCGGGCTCGCCCCGACCGTACGAGCGCTCACCGCCGCCGGACGCGACGACGTGCTGTGGAAGGTGCTCCAGGAAGACAGCCAGCCCAGCTACGGGCACTTCATGGCCCCCACCACGGCCAACCCCGGAGGTCTCACGACCATCCCCGAGCACTGGGACATGCGTGCCTCCAAGAACCACGTCATCCTCCTCCAGATCGAGGAGTGGTTCCACAGCGCCGTCGTCGGCATCCGCCAGGCACCCGGCTCCGTCGGTTACCGCGAACTGGTCATCGACCCGCGTGTCGTAGGCGATCTCACCCACGCCGAAGGCAGCTACCGGACCCCGTACGGCGAGGTCACGTCCAAGTGGACCCTCAAGGGCGGCACCTTCCGCCTGACAGTCACTGTGCCGCCGAACACCACCGCCGAGGTGCGGCTGCCCAAGGGCGGCCCCGGACCGGACGCGGGCCGCGTCCACACCGTCCCGTCCGGGACGTACAGCTTCACCGTCCAAGACGTGGTCTCGGCCGGAACCAGCCCACGACGGTTCACCCGCAATGTCCGCCCGCTCGACCGGGTCAAATCTGATGGTGTATAACCACCCGGTTCCCACCAGAAGCATTCGCCGCGCGGCACTGCGCGGGTTCGCACCGGTCGGGCTGGTGACCAATTGACACCGATGCGAGAGGGATGACGTATGACTGTCGACGGCTCCGTGAAGCTGACCTATGTAGTCACATGGCGCGAGATATCCGACGGACTGAAGTTTCAGATGCGCCACAGCCCAGTCGGACGATGGATGTATCGCCTCGTGTGGGGACTGGTCGCGTTTCTCGGCGTGGTGAGCGCAGCCACCCTGTTGAACAGAGGTGTTGATGCCGTCGGCTGGGCAGCGTGGAGGTTCCTTCTGCCTCTCTGCCTCTTCATGGTCGCCGTCCGCTGGCTCACCGCTCTCGCCTTGCTCGCCTACGCCCGGCACTTGGGCGAACATCGCGTGACGGTCGACGCGGACGGGATCAGTATCGTTTCCGAGCGGCATACGAATCAGTTCAACTGGACGTTCTACGGGCGCAGCTTCGAGAGCCGACGGGTATTCGTGCTGCTCACCCCGGACATCTGGGGAACCGGAGTGATGGTCCTCCCCAAACGCGGTCTGAGTGCTCCGGAGGACGCCGAACAACTGCGGTCGCTGATCACCAAGCATCTCGCGGCCACGTGACCACAGGCGTGGTCACCCGGTCAGGCGGTCATCAGGCGCCGCAGGTCCGTCACGTACTTGCGGATGAGGGATCGGGACAGGCGCGGCACATCCCGGTCCGGTCCGATGCCGGCCTCCTGGACGGCCTCCCGGAAGCGGACCGACGGGACGTCCGAACCGGGCACAGCGTCGCCCGGTTCCTGGAGGCCTTGCAGCAGGGGAAGGACGGAGTACTGGCGCTGTGCCTCGGGCAGGTTGCGCAGGGCGGCCTCGATGCGGACGAGCCAGTCACCGTAGTCCGCGATCCGCTCGATACCGTGGCCGTCCTCGATGAGCCACTCCACGAACGTGTCGAGTGAGATGCCGTCGTCGTGCGGGTTCACCAGGCTGAAGGTCCGGTACCCGGAGGTGCTCCGTCCCAGTGTGACGACCGATGCCGCGGTGAAGTCGACGGGCAGGCCGTCGTAGTGGGCCCGCGGCCCCTGGTCGCTGTCGGTCCGGTAGAAGGAGTTCGGGGCCACGCCCGTCGCGAGGAGACTGAACAGCAGTCGGCTGAACATGTCGTGCACGTTCAGCTGCCCGGTGTACCGGCTGTGCGCGAGGATCATGTTGGAGCGGAACACCGTCACCGGCAGGTCGCACAGGTCGTGCGCCTCCCGCAGCAGCACCTCCCCTGCCCACTTGCTGGTCGTGTACCCGCCGGCGTACCCGTCGTCGACAGGCTGGACCGGCAGCGCGGCGCGTACGTCGGTGTCCTCGTCGAGAGCCTGCCCCCTCCGGGATCTGGACACGGCCACGCTGGATATGTACGTGAACGGCTTGAGCCGTTCGGTCAGGGACAGCCGGATGAGCTCCGCGGTTCCGAGGACGTTGGCGTCGAACAGGTGGCGGTAAGGCAGCACGTGGTTCACCAGGGCGCCCGCGTGGACGATCAGGTCCACCTCACCGGTCAGCCGTTCCCACGTCGCCTCGTCCAGGCCCAGCCTCGGCTCGGCGATGTCTCCTGCCAGCACTTCCAGGTGCTCTGCGGCCAACTCCTCAAAGGTGCCCGTCAGTTCGGAGTCGTCGTTGCCGAAGGCATCGGCCAGTCGCGCTCTGGCGGCGTCCGGGTCCTTGCCGCGGACCACGACGATCAGTTTGCCGTCGGCCGGGGCCAGCCGGTGGAGCCACTCAAGGGTGAGGAAGCGCCCCAGGTATCCGCTCGCGCCCGTCAGCAGAACGCGGCGTGGCTCCCCGGCGGTGCGCGGGAGCCGGCGGGCGCCGTCGAGAGTCGCCGCATCGATGAACCGGCCCAGGGTGAGGTCCTTGGCGTGCGTCTCGGTGGCGTCCTCGCCGTGCACCGACGCGAAGGTGGGTCGCGACGCGGTGGCCGTGCGCTTGGACTCGACGTAGGCGGCCAGCTGCCGCAGGTCGTGCGCGGGGCTGATGATGACGTCGACCGGTACCCGGACACCGAAGGTGTCGTGCAACAGGTTCGACAGTGACACCGCGGACAGCGAGTCGCCGCCGAGGTCCCGGAAGTGCGCGGAGGGACTCACCTCTGTCATCGAGCCCACCAGCAGCGCCCGCGCGGCCAGTTGGACCGTTTCCAGCACCGGCCGGTCGCCGCCGGTGCGGCGCAGGTCGAGCAACTCCTGGGTCTCGTGGGCCGAGATCTCGGCGTACAGCTGCTCCAGTCGCTCGCCGTAACGCTCCACGAGCTTGGGCCACAACAACTTTCGCTGGTCCGACAGCAGTCCGTTGGCCTGGCTGAACGGCTCGGCCTCAAGCAGCAGACCCCTGGGGATCTCGTACGAACGCAGACCGGTGTCCTTCGCGATCCGCTGAAGCGATTCGCTCAGCAGCTGTTCGAGACGGCCCCGGTCGTCCCCGTATCGCCGCAGGGCGTCCGGGGTGGGTACGACGACGGCGAGCAGGTAGGAGCGCTCGCTGTTGCCGTAGAGGAAGATCTGCCGCACCAACGGGCAGGCGGCGAAGACCGATTCCAGCCTGCCTATCGCCACGTACTCGCCCTGGGACAGCTTCAGGACGCTCTTGCGGCGGTCCACGACGGCGATACGGCGTGGACCGAGCTCCGCGACGATGTCACCGGTCCGGTAGTAGCCGTCCTCGTCGAAGAGCTCCGCCGTCAGCTCGGGCCGCTTGTAGTAGCCGGGGATGCCGTCGGCCTTCAGCAGGAGCTCGCCGCGCGGGTGTGGGGTGTCGGTGCGGAAGTAGCCGAGCTCGGGCACGTCGGCCAGCTTGTAGTCGATCACCGGCGGGCACAGCAACTGGCCGTTGACGGCGATGCCCGGGACTTCCGTGGAGCCGTACCCGTTGTGCAGGGGAACGCCGAGAAGCGCCGCGGTGAACTCGGTCAGTGCGGCGGACAGCGGCGCGGAGCCGGCGCTGGCCGAGCCGACGCGCCCTCCGAGGACCTTCTCGCGCAGTTGCTCGCGCACCTCGGTCGCGGCCCGCTCCGGGTCGGTGCCCGCGGAGGTCCGCCGGTCCAGCTCGCTCTGGTAGAGCTGGTGGAGCATCTCGCACAGGCGCGGCACGAGGTACAGCTCGGTGGGCCGCACGAGAGCGATGTCCTCGAAGAAGGTCGACAGGTCACTGCTGGCGGTGAAGCAGCTGGAGCCGCCGCGGGCCAGTACGTTCGTCAGCAGGAAGTGGCCCGCGAAATGGCTCAGCGGCGTGTAGTTGATGGTGACCGTGTCCGTGCCGGTCCGCTTCGTCCGGTCCTCCCACATCACCCTGGCCAGCCGCTCGGTGTACATCGCGCCCTTCGGCGTTCCCGTACTCCCCGAGGTGTAGATGAGCATCGCGAGGGGATCCTCGTCGTCGCCGGGAACGTACAGCGGTGCCTCGGGCAGGCCGGCGCCGCGGTCGAGAACCGCCGACAGGGCGACCACCTCCACGTCCCGTCCGGCCTCGGCCAGGCGGTCGCGGGCGGCGGCGAATCGCTCCGCCTGGTCCTCGACGCGCGGTTGGTAGTCGAACACGAGCAGCCGCCGGACCGAGGGCGTACGCAGGGACAGCTCGGCCGCGGCGTCCAGTCGCTCGACGCTCGCGGCGACGAGGGACGGCTCGGTCTCCGCCATGACGGACGTCAGGTCCTCGGTCGGTGAACTGATCTGCAAGGGAACGTTGACGGCGCCCAGATGGCCGCACGCCAGGGCCACCGTCGCGTAGTCCAGGCTTGTGAAGCCGAGGAGGGCCACACGGTCGCCCGCGACGAGAGGACACCGCGGGTGGTGGTGCCATTCGCTCGCCACCGCGCGGATACGGCTCCACAACTGCCCGTAGGTGGTCATTTCGTAGCGCGGCAGCAGACGGGCCGAAACGCGCCCGGTCCGGGCGTCCCGCACGAACTCCCTCGCACGCTCACCGACGGCCGGCCGGTCCTGAAAGCGCTCAAAGGTGTGTGCCATTACTTGCGCGAGTCGCACGGTGATCTCCGCGTGTCATAGGTGACGGACGTGTCCCGGTGATCAGGTGGCGATTCTCGGCCGGGCCTGTGCACGGAACGGCAAGGGAGCATCACCCCACGCGGGGGGTCGTGTAAAGCGTCCCCTCGGACCAGATGTAACGAGTCCCGCCCCAACTGGCCGCCGACTCGACGTCGGGAAAGAAACCCCGTCCCCCAAGGTTGGCGCTCGTGTTGCACAACACGGGTACTCCGCTGATCTCCGCGTAGGCGGTGAGGATACGAGCGGTGTCGGTGTCCTGAGTCGACGCGATGGTCTGGAGCCGAGCGGTACCGTCCAGGTGGACGACGGCCGGGACGCGTTCGGCCCAGCCTGGCCGCATGCGGTGCTCGAAGATCATGTACGGGTCGGGCATGCCGGGGTCGAAGACCTCCGGCGCGCGGTCCTCCAGGCAGATGGGCGCGACGGGCCGGTACGGGGCTCGGTTCTTGATGTCGTTGAGCCGGTCCTTCATCCGGGTGTCGGTCGCGGGCGCCAGGATGCTCCGGTTGCCCAGGGCGCGCGGGCCCAGCTCCGCCCGGCCGGAAAGGACGACCACCGGTTCGCCCTCGGAGTGCAGCAGGGCGGCCAACTGCCGTTCGTCGCAGGGCTGTGCCCGCCACCCGTCGGGAAGTGTGCCGGTGGTGATCCGCGGTCCGCTGTAGACATCCCACTCCAGCGCCGTCCGGCCGCGCCGGAACATCTCACACGCCGCTGTTCCGATCGCCGCCCCCGCGTCGTTGGGGAAGGGCGGGACGAAGACCTCCTGAAAGACCTCGCTGGCCCGGATCGCGGTGTTCCACTTGATGTTGAGCGCGCAGCCGCCGCCGAGCACCAGGTTGTGGCCGCCGTCCGGGAAGCGGCTGCGTACCGCAGTGGTGAGCCGCGCGAGCAGGTTGTGGCCGAGGTAGGCCTGATAGGTGGCGATGAGGTCCGCGTTGGACAGGCCCGGCATCAGCTCGTCCCGGTTCGCGGCGACCTTGTCGCCCAGCACGCCCACCTTGTCGACGGGCAGGTCGCGGTACTCGGCCATGAGGTCGTCGAAGACGGCGAAGGCACCGGTCTCGACCTGGCCTTTGGCCGCGTACGCCATGGCCTTCCCCGCGACGGAGAGGTGTTGGCGGATGTACGTGTCCGACGTAACGTCGTCGGTGTTGAGCAAGTACGGTTCGAACCGCGAGCAGAAGGCCGCGAAACTGCCTCCGAAGACGGGCATCAGGGCCTCGACGAAGGTCACCTCACGGGTCGCGGCCCGCACCTGGTAGAGGCGCGGCGTGATGATGCCGTCCCAGACCACGACGAACGCGTCTTCGCCCCTGGCGGCGAACGGGCTTGAGCAGTACGGGCCGATGAGATGGTTGGCGACGTGGGTGTAGCCGGCGTAGTCGTCGAAACCGTGGCCGCTGAAGGTGCGGCGTTGCAGCGGTCCGTCGCCGCCGGGGCTCTCGACGTACGGTGCGACCCGGAACTGTACCGGCAGCCCGCCGGCGTTCACCTTGACTGCGGGCTCACCCGCGGCGTCTTTCGTGTACCAGCCGTCGACCACGAACTGGTCGATGTCGGCGGGTGCCAGACCCTCTGCGGCGAGGATCTCAGTCACGCGTTCCAGGTCTCCGAGGGAGCTGTAGCGTTCGCCGTTGTTCAGCTTCTCGATCTCGTAACTGAAGAGAAGGCGGCCGTCTTCGATGACGGCGACCCCGCCGTCGTGCGATGCCTTAATCCCGCATATGAGCATGTGGTCAGCCACACCTTTCTCGCCGCACAGCGGCCTGGAATCCGGCAGTCGGAAGGAATGTCGTTCACGCACCGCTAGCGGCGGTTCAGCCGTACCGGCAGTGAGTGGAGCCCGCGAATGATCGTGCTGGTACGCCACCGCAGTTCCTCCGGCTCGACCGCGAGCCTCATGGCGGGGAACGCTTCGAGCAGGGCGCCGAACGCCGCCCGCAACTCCACCCTGGCCAGCGGCGCCCCGAGGCAGTGGTGGATGCCATGTCCGAAGGCCAGATGGCCGCCGTCAGTGGGCCTGCGGACGTCCAGCGAACGCGGATCGTCGAAGCGCTGTGGATCACGGTTGGCGGACGCAATCGCCAGCAGCACGAAGTCGCCGGCCAGGATCTCGACGTCACCGATGGTCAGGGACTCCGTCGCGCACCGGAAGGAGGCGTGCTTCAGCGGGCTCTCCACCCTCAGGAATTCCTCGACCGCGCCGGGGAGGAGGGAACGGTCCTCGCGCAGTGCCTCCCATTGGTCCAGGTTCCGCATCAGGTGGAGCGTGCCGTTGCCCAGGGCGTTGAGGGTGGTCTCGAAACCGGCGATGAACAGCAGGTAGGCCGTCGAGACCAGTTCGGTCTCGGTCAGCTGGTGGTCGGCGTCGTGTGCCGAGACCAAGGCGGCGAGCACGTCGTCGGTGGGCTCGCGGCGTTTGCGCTCGATGAGTTCGCGGAGGTACTCGACCACCTCGGTCGTGGCGGCGGCGGCAGCTTCGGGGGAGTCGCCGGAGACGAGCGCCTTGGACCAGGACTTGAAGTTCTCCTGCTCCTCGATCGGCACACCCAGCAGCAGACAGATCACCCGGATCGGCAGCGGAAACGCGAAGGCGTCCAGCAAGTCCACCGTGTCGTCGTCCGGGAGGGCATCGATCAGCCCGGCGGTGATCTGCTGGATCTCCGGCCGGAGCGCTTCGACAGCGCGGCTGGTGAAGGCCTTGCTCACGAGCTTGCGCATCCGGGTGTGATCCGGCGGGTCGGAGTTCAGCATGTGGCTGGCGATGGCCGGTGAGAAACCGGCACGCCTGTTGCTGTCCGGCTCGTTCTGCGCGAACAGCCTGTCCATCCTGTTCAGATCGGTGCTCAACCGGGGATCCGCCAGTGCGGAGCGCACCGCCTCGTATCCGATGATGAGCCAGACCGGCAGTCCGCCGCACACGGGGACTCCGGGAGGCATCTTCACCCGGTGCGTCGAGCCTTCGGCGCTGAGCTTCGCGTACACCGAGTAAGGGTCCTGCACGAACGCGTCGTCGAGTTCCAGAGGGGTGGAATCCTGATCCATGGGCGCATCCTCGAAAATGTTGTTGGTTTCACGCGCCGAACGAGGCGGAGAATCGCTGTGACTTGCGCCCCAGGCCGCGGCATTCGCCGCTGCGTCCGGCGCCACGACGCCGGTTGCTCCCGGGGTGAACATCTCGGCGACCAGGAAGGCCAGGTCGAGCGCCTGGTCTCCGTTGAGGCGCGGGTCGCACGCCGACTCGTACCTGCGGTGCAGGTCGTCGAAGCCCAGTTCGGCGCCGCCGCCGACGCACTCGGTCACGTCCTCGCCGGTCAGCTCCACGTGCAGTCCGCCGGCGTGGGTGCCGAGCGCCTCGTGCACCTCGAAGAAGCCGGCGACCTCGGCGAGGATGTCGTCGAACCGCCTGGTCTTGTGCCCGCTGGGCGCCTCGAAGGTGTTGCCGTGCATCGGATCGCACACCCACACCACCGGCGCGCCGCAAGCCGTGACCTTCTCCACGAGCTCCGGCAGCAGGTGCCGCACGCGGTGCGCCCCCATGCGCACGATGAACGTCAGCCGGCCCGGCCGCCGGTCGGGGTCGAGGCGGTCGATCAGGGCCAGCGCCTGCTCGGGTGTGGCGGCAGGGCCCAGCTTCACCGCGATCGGGTTGTCGATGGTCGCGAAGTAGGCGACGTGGGCGCCGTCGAGCTGTCTGGTGCGGTCGCCGATCCACAGCATGTGGCCGCTGCCCGCGTACCTTCGGCCGGAACGCGGGTTGTGGCGGGTCAGCGCGGCCTCGTAGTCGAGCAGCAGTCCTTCGTGGCTGGCGAACAACTCCGTGGTGCGCAACGGATCGCCGCCGTACGCGTCTTCGCGGGACAGTGCCTGGCCGATTCGACCGGCGAGTCCGTCGTAGCGTTCGACGGCGGGCGAGCGGGAGACGAAGTCCTGGTTCTCCTCGTGCAGTTGGCGCAGGTCGGTGCCGCCACGGGCGCATGCGCGCATGACGTCCAGGGTGTAGCGCGAAGCGTCGTACATCCGAAGCAGCCGGGCCGGGTCCGGCCGTCGCTCGGCCTGGCTGAAGCCGATGCCGTTCACCGCGTCGCCCCGGTAGACCGGGAGCGTGCGCCCGTCGACGGTCTCGGTCGGCCGGGATCGGGGCTTCGCGTACTGCCCGGCCATCCGTCCCACCTTGACCACCGGCACCGTCGACGCGTACGCCAGGATCACGGCCATCTGCTCCAGCAGGCGCAGTTTGCTGTGAATCGCCTGTGTCGAGAGGCGGTCGAAACGTTCGGCGCAGTCGCCACCTTGCAGCAGGAACGCCTTGCCCTCTGCCGCCTGGGCGAGTCGTACGGTGAGCGTGTCGCACTCCTGTGGCGTGACCAACGGGCGCAAGGCCGCCAGGTGGTCCGCCACGTCGCCGAGCTCAGCCGGGCTGGGCCACTCCGGCCGCTGGTGGGCCACGAGTGTCCGCCAGTGCGCGGCGGCTTCGCCGGTGAGGGTCAACATGATCTCCGTCCGCTTCTCATGGCTCAACGGTGCGGGGCCGTCAGCGCTGGACCATCTCGACGAGGTCGTGGCTGATGCCCAGGTCGTCGAGCAGCAGCTGCAACGGTCCGGTGTCCCGCGCCGGCACGGGACGGGACGCGGCCCACTCGCTCAGCTGACCGGTGTCGATCTCGAAGCCGCCCTGGGCCGCCACGGTCACCCAGGGGTCCAGGTCGGCGGAGCGGAACGCGGTCAGCCCGGTGACGAGTGCTTCGCGGAACGTCCGCTGCTGTGCGCCGTCCAGGTTCCGGTAGAGCGAGCCGCACAACTCGCGGAACACCACCGCGTGTCCGCTCTCGTCCCGCCGGTGCAGATCGGTGGTGATCCGGTTCATCGGCTGGATCTCCCGGGCGGTGGCGAGTGCGGAGAGGAACCCGCTGATCGTCGTCTCGGCGGCCAGGGAGAACGCGATCTCGACGATGTCGCGGTCGAACCCTGACAGCCCGGCGCGGACCGCGTGCAGTCCCTGGACGACGGACCAGACGCCCGGCGCGAACCGCACGTCCGCCAGGTCGCGCCGCCTGCGGGTGACGCCGACGGCGTTGTGGCACATCAGGATGTGATAGTGCTCATCGATGATCGTCTGGTGCAGCGCGTCGACGGCGACGTCGTCGCGGCGGACGGGGATCCGTTCCTGGAGCATCAACCGGCAGGCCGGCAGGATGATCTCGTCCTCGACGGCCGCGGTCTTGGCGTTGTACGCGATCCACGCCGCGGACAGGATGCGCTCGCGAGCGTCCCGGTCGAGCCGGTCGGCACCCGGCAGGGCCAGCACCGGGACGAGGTGTTCGGGGAAGTCCGGCAACGCCGCGTCGAAGTGACCGTCGAGGTCGAGCTCGTCCTTCTTGACGGCCACTCGCTTCCCCCAGCGGAGCGTCAACTGCACCAGCAAGTCACGCTCGTACTCGGGCGCTTCACGTACCGCGGTCATCGGGAAACCTCCTTCATGGGTTCACCACAGGAATCAGGGAGGCGCCGGCCGGAACGGCGAGCGCGGCCAGGCGCGACTGCCAGCGCTCGGCCACCGCGGCGTCCGTGTCCTGGAACCGGCCCAGCCCCTCGGTGACCGGCCGGATGCCGTGCAGGGCGTTCAGCGTCCAGACGGGCACGCCGGCGAGATCCGATGCCGTGGCCTGCTCGGTGACGACCTGGTGCCCTGCCGTGCCCGCGAGCTCGCCGAGCAGGGCGCGGGTGATCCCGGAGAGCAGGCCGGGGCCGGGCGGCGGTCCGCACAGCGTGTCGCCCCGCCACCAGACGATGCTCGTCGACGCCCCTTCGACCACGTGCTCTTCCGTCGAGACCAGCAGCGCCTCGTCGACTCCCGCCGTAGCCGCGGCGGCACGCAGGGAAGCCAGGTGGTCCAGGTCGGCGCCCTTGACGGCAGGCAGTCGACGACGGTCGGGGCCCGCCGCGGTCCACAACCGGACGGTCGCGGTGCGCGGTGGCGCGGGGCGCAGCCACATCCGCAGCCGCGTTCCCGGCCCGGTCTCCACGAGTTCGACGCGAGGAAACCATCGGCCTCGCGCGGGCAACGAATCGGCGACCGCCCGCAGGAACCGGTTCGTCTGTTCCGCCCCCGGTCCGGGGAACCGGTCGCAGGCCGAACCGAAGCGTTCGGCGTGCCGGTCGAGTCCCCGCACCCGCCCCTCGTCCACCAGCCAGGAGTCGATGACCAGCACCGGCCCGGCGGCGTCGGCCGTCGACCATCCGCCATCGGCGTCCCACCACCGGCGGACGCCCTGGGCGGACGCTGTGCTCATCGCTGTGTTCATCGCTGTGTTCATCGAGGGGAGCCGCCCACGTCCGACACCGCCGGCGCACGCCAGGCACGGAGCGACGCTGCCGCCTTGAGCAGCATCTCCTCGTACTCTTCATGCGGGTCGGAGTCGAGCACGATCGCCCCGCCGGCTCCGATGGTCAACCGGTCACCGACGCGGATCGCGGTGCGGATCACGATGTTCAGGTCCGTACCGCCGGAGAGGCCGAAGTAGCCGAGGGTGCCGGAGTAGACGCCCCGGGCCTCCGTCTCCAAACGGTCGATGATCTCCATGGTGCGCAGCTTCGGCGCCCCGGTCATCGACCCGCCCGGGAAGCACTGCCGGGCGCAGTCCATCGCGCTGACCCCGTCGTTGAGCCGTCCACGAACAGTGGAGACCAGTTGGTGCACGGTCTCGTAGCTCTCGACGGCCAGGTACGGGTCGACCTCGATGCTGCCCACCTCACACACCCGGCCCAGGTCGTTGCGCAACAGGTCGACGATCATCAGGTTCTCGGCCTGGGTCTTGGCACTTGAGGCGAGGGTGGCGGCCAGTTCGGCGTCGCGCACCGGGTCGGCGTCGCGCGGGGCTGTGCCCTTGATCGGCTTGCTGGTGACCGTACGGTCCCTCTCGATGCGCAGGAACCGCTCCGGCGATGAGCTGAACACCGTGACGTCGCCGAGGCGTAGGAGCGCGGCGTACGGTGCCGGGTTCGCCCGGCGCAGCCGCAGGTAGAAGGACGTGTCGTCGTCGTGGAACGGCATGTGCAACATGTTGGTCAGGCAGATCTCGTAGCTCTCGCCCCGGTTCAGCTGCCGTCGGCACTCCGTGATGTCCGCCAGGTACTGGCTCCGGCCGCGGCCGAGGTACTCCTCGGCGTTCGGGGGCGGGCCGGCGGCGGGTTCGCGCGGCGGCTCGGCGTAGGCCGGGTTCAGGCCCACCAGGAGCGCGGACGTCCGTTCCACCCACTCCTGCGCGTCGCGCCGGGTCTTCTCGTCGTGGACGGCCACCAGGTAGGTCAGTCCCTCCTGGTGGTCGACCGCGATGACGCGATCGGCGAACATCCAGATGGCGTCCGGCGTTTCGGCGCTGTGGCGGGCCGTGGCCCCGCATTCGGCCTTGAGTTCGTAGCCGAAGTAGCCGACGTAGCCGCCGGTCAGGTCGAAGGGCAGGTCCGAGTCGGGGATGCGCCGTTCGCGCAGCCGCTGGTCGAGGACGTCGAACACGCTGCCGGTGACGATGTGGACGCCGTTCGCATCGCGCACTTCCACTGTCCCGCTGCCGGTGCGGTAGGTCAGGACCTCGCTGAGCGGACCTGACGTGTCGCCGAGGAACGAGAACCGGGACAGGCCTTCCTCCACCCGGCTGCTGTCCAGCCAGAAGCAGTACGGGATGTTGTCAAAGAGCTTGAGAAAAATGGCCTCGGAATCGGCGGCGGTCGACACGACCGTGCTGATGATTCCCAGTCCCTCGACCGCGCCGGGTGTGTCGTCGGACAGTGCGGCGTCGGCGTCGGCGTCGGCGTCGGCGTCGGCGTCGGCGTCGGTGTCTTTGGCAGCGTCGGATGGCCGTTGTCCGTGCTGGGTCCTGCGGGTCAGTTCGGCGAAGTTCTGGAGGATCTCACGCCCGTACTGGGAAGCGATCGACTCGGGGTGGAACTGCACGCCCCACTGCGGCAGTTCGCGGTGACGCAGTGCCATGAGCACACCGTCGTCCGCCCACGCGGTGGCGACGAGGTCTTCGGGCAGGGGCTCCCGCACGCACAGCGAGTGGTAGCGAACCGCGACGAATTCACGCGGAATTCCGGCGAACAGCTGATCTCCCTCGTGGGAGACCTTCGCGAGGTGCCCGTGTCTCGGTTCGGGCGCGCCGACCACCGACGCTCCTGCCAGGTGCGCGATCATCTGATGGCCGAGGCAGACGCCCAGCACGGGCAGCGTGGTACGGCGCAGCAGATCGCCGAGGAGGCCGACGTCGCGGGGGTTCTGCGGCCGTCCGGGGCCGGGTGAGACCACGATGTTGTCGAAGTCCTCCAGCCGCAGGCTGGACAACATCGGATCGTCGTTGACCATGACGACGGGCTCCTGCCCGTTGATGTCGGCGATCAACTGGTACAGGTTGAAGGTGTACGAGTCGTAGTTGTCCAGCAGCAAGGTACGCATCATGGACCGTCCAAGATTTTCCCCAGCGCCTGGACGTCTGCCGGTTCCAAGGTGATCCCGAAGATCTCCTCGGGAGCGGAAAGCATCTCGTCCACATCGAGTTCCCGGAAGGTCGCCGGCTCCGCGGGACGTATTTCCGTGAGAGTGCTGCCGGCGAGGACGTGCCTCACCTCGGGCTGTGTGCGCTGGAGGACCATCCGGTGGTTGAACGGCGAGCGCGGATGCGTGAGGCAGAAGTGGTTGAGGAGCTCGAAGTCCGACGGATAGCGCACGTCCGTGGTGAAGCCGTAGAGCTCCACCGGTCCCTCCGGCCGCAGGAACCGCAGAACGTGTTCACCGGTCGGCTCTCGCACGAGATCAAACGACCAGTCGCCGTCCAGCCGCGCGTTCTCCGCGAGCTGAATCGGCTCGTGCGGCCCGTAGCCACCGAAACTCACGTCGTGGAGCCAGCGTTCGCCGTCGAGCTCCACGCACAGGGCCACGTGCAGGGCCGGTCCGAACTTGCTCCCGGTGCGGATCCGCGTCCTGCCGGCGAACGCCGTGAACGTGAACCCGATGCGGTCCAGCACGGCCGCCATCAGCACGACCTGTTCCAGGCACCAGCCGCCGCGGCCCTGCCGCACGATCTTCTCCTGGACGCTGTCCAGGTCCAGCGGCACCGCCGTGCGCCCGAGCAGCGCGTCGAGGTTGTCGAAGGCGATCGCGTCGACATGGGCGGTGTGCAGGCCCCGCAGCGTGGAGAGGTCCGGAGCCACGTCGCCCGGGTAGCCCACGCGGGCCAGATAGGCGTCCAGGTCGACGCCACTCCCGTGCCACATCGAATCTGTCACACGTCGCTCGTCCTTCATGTGAACTGCCCGGCGACCACGGCCGCGAGAATGATCCAACCGAAGTAGGTGTTGGCGACAAAGGCGTCCCAGCACGATTTCGGATCATCCAGGTCCACGCGTACGACCAGATAGGACAGGAAGATTCCGGCGAGCACGACGATCAGGTAGAACGCCCACCCGATCGGCGTCCGGGAACCGGCCCACAGCACGCCGCCGACACTGAGCACGCCGAAAATCGCCAGCCACGCCTTGGTGGCCTTGCCGAACAGCAGAGCGGACGACCTGACACCGATCTTCCGGTCGTACTCCTTGTCCTGATGGGAGTAGATCCCGTCGTGAATCAGGGTCCAGAGGGCCCCGCCGGCGTACAGGCCGTACACCGCGAGCGGGTAGTCGGCGCTCCCGGTCGCCGCCGTCCAGCAGACCGGCACGTAGGCGCTCATCACCAGCGCCAGGAACGCCGAGGGCCAGACGAAGATGCGCTTCATGTACGGGTACGCGACGATGAACGGGTACGAGGCCGCGGCGACCAGGGCCGTCTCCACGTTCGCCACCGACAGGACCAGCAGTGCGGCCACGCCCTGTGCGGCGGCGAACAGGAGTGCGTTCCCGACAGTGATCGTCCCCGACACGACAGGACGCGACACGGTGCGGGCGACTCGGGCGTCGACGTCCCTGTCGACCACATCGTTGACCGCGCAGGCCGCGCCACGCACCAGCACCGCGGCGACAGCGACGACCACCACCGTCAGCGGGTCCGGTCGTTGCCCGGAGGCGAGGAAGACAGCCCACAGCCCGGGAAGCAGGTAGAGCACGTACCCCGTGGGCCTGTCCAGACGCATCAACAGGAGGTAGGCGCGGACTGAAACCGGGCTCTTCGTGACGACGCCCGTAGATATCTTGTGCAGCATCAGGATCCAATCACCATGTCACCGGAAGCTGGATCAACCCGCCGATCAGCGTGTTGTGGCGCAGCCTCAGCTCCTCTACACCGACAGCCAGACGCATGGTCGGGAATCGTGCGACGAGCTGGGTGAGCACCACCTGCAGCTGCATCCGGGCCAGCATCGCGCCGACGCAGTGGTGCGCACCGTGCCCGAACATGAGGCTGCCCGTGGTGTCGCGAGTGACATCGACCCGGCCGGGATCGGCGAAGGCCGTCTCGTCGTGATTGGCCGCGATGATGTTCAGCAGCACGAAGTCGCCGGCCCGGATGGTGACCCCGTCTATCTCGAAGTCCGTCACCGCATAACGGGGCATGCCGCCGTTGTGAGGGTTCGGCATCGACATCCGCAGCGTTTCCTCAACCGCGCCGGGGATGAGACTCGGGTCGCGCAGCAACGCCTGCCACTGCTCGGAGTTGGCCAACAGCAGCGACACACAGGTACCGATCCGGGCCACCGTGGTCTCATAACCACCGAACAGCAACAACGCCGTCAGCCCGATGACCTCGTTGTCGCTGATCCCCTCGGTCGCGCAGATCCTGGAGATCACGTCATCGCCCGGACTTTGCCGTTTATCGGCGACGAGTTGCCTGCAATAGCCGAACAACTCGCCCAGCCCCTGCTTGGATCTGACCGGGTCCCCGACGTTGGCGGCGTCCTGGGTCCAGCTGCCGAACTGTTCCTTGTCCTCCTGGGGCACGCCCAACCACTCGCACATCACCTGAATCGGCAGCGACAGCGCCAACGCCGGGCGCAGGTCCACCGGTGGCTTCTGCCCGGCCATTCCGTCCAGGAGCTGCCCGGTCAGTTTTTCGACGTAGGGCCGCAGCGCCAGCAGCCGCTCTGGTGAGAAGTGCGGCTCCAGCAGCGCACGTAACCGAGCGTGGTCGGTGGCGAAGTCGCCCAGCAGGCTGGCGAGAAGCGCCGACCCGCTGTCCTTCGCCGCGGCCTCAGGATCGGGATGGGAGCGGCTGAGCCGGTCGTCGTCGAGCAACTGCCTCACCCAGGCATGACCGGTGACCAGCCACGCCTCGTCGCCCTCGGCAGTACGAACCCGATGGACCGCGCCCTGGGATTGGAGCGTGCGCAGCTCCGGCGCGAGTTGCAGCACATTCGTCTGCTCGAAAGGCAATTGAGCTGGGGTACTCACTGACGGCCTCCGCCGGAATCGAGGTTCAGACCACCTTGTCGGGGCAGAGAGTCGCCCAGCGGCGGGTTGATCGGGTCCTGGGTCCTGGTCACGTAGTCGGCCTGCTGCGATTGACGATGCGGTCGAACAACGCGGTCAGTTCGGTGGACGCGGCCGGGGAAAGCTCGGCTCGTCCGAGGTACTCCAGAGCCGAGTCCAGATGGCTGCGGGACAGCTGCTCGGCTGTGTGCCGACTGCCGGATTCCTCGACGAGGTCGGCCATCTCCTGCAGGTGCGCTGCCGTGGTGCCGTCGGCGTGCCACAGCCGGCGCAGTCGTTCGCCGGCCGGGCTGTCGGTGGACAAGGCCGCCAGCACCGGAAAAGACGGGTTGCGCCGCAGGATGTCGCTCCGGACGGGCTTGCCGGTCACTGTGGGGTCGCCCCAGATGTCCTCGACGTCGTTGAAGATCTGAAAAGCGAGGCCCAGATGCCTGCCCGCGCCGCGCAGGGCAGCCAGGACGTGCTCCGGCTTGCCCGCCCGCAGTGCGGGCGTCACCAGTGCGCACTCCAGCAGCGCGGACGTCTTCTCCTCAACGATTCGGTCGTACTCCGCGATGCCGGTGCCCGGACTCAGCCGGACGGTGAACTCGCGAGCCTGGCCCGCGAGAACCAGACCGAGGGCTTCGGCGAACACGCTGGAGATTTCCGCCCGGCCGGGGCCGGGGTCGTCGACGACCATCTGCAGCCCAAGAGCCTGCAACGCGTCCCCGGCCAGGATGGCCAGACTGGCGCCGAACACCTTCCACGCGGCTGGGCGACCGCGACGCAGCTCGTCCGCGTCGATGATGTCGTCGTGGATCAGGGTCGAGTTGTGCAGCAACTCCAGTGCCGCCGCCTGGCACCGCACGTCCTCCGGCCGCAGGCCGACCCCATCAGCCGCCGCCATCATGAGGCCGGAGCGGGTCAGTTTGCCGCCCTCCGCACTGCTGGGGTCACCGTGTTCGTCGATGAAGCCGAGGTGGTAGGAGCAGATCCGGGCCAGGGTCGGCTCCAGTGCGGAAGTCTGCTGCCGTATAACGGGCCATACCGTGGACTGCACCATCCTCGGCGACAGGAAGGCCTGGAGCCCGGTCGACGAGGTGTCGAGTGCGCTCATCGAGATTCTCCTCCGGTCGCACGCCTTCCCAATTCCTGGTCAGAACATACGCGTATGGGGTTCGCGAATTGCACCACTGAAAATCACTGCGCTGGATATGTTGCGTAAATAGCTTCTCAGCCCTTGCCCCGTGACCGTTCTGACCGCCATCCTGAACGACCTCTCCTGATCGTGTCAACGACGCGGCGCGAGCATCTTCGACTTTAGGAAAAACCCCAAAGAAGACGGCGTAAGGCCTGGATTGGACTACCCTGCGGAATAATAGCTGCTGGGCGGCACCAAGGCCCTATTCGAGTCCGGCTATTAAGCCGGCACCCCACGGCAGACAAGACTTCCTGAGAAGGACTCGGTCTCTACCGACCGGCGCGGATGCCCTGTTCGGCAACGCGGGCCAGGCGTTCCGACGCGGACGTACGCGGGCTGGACGCGCTCGACGCGACCTGCCTCCTGGTGGCCAAGGTGCACCAGGAGACATCGTCGAGACGGTTGCCGACGCGGAGGCACTGGACCTTCCCCCCGACCTCACACAACGTCACTGATCATTACCGGGAATGGTTCACTGAAAGCTTGAGAGGCGGAATGGCTATGTCAGTTGATTCTGGGCAATTGCATGGAGGCAGGTCGTTCGACCCGTATGGCGCACATCGCGACGACCCGTATTCATTTCTGGCCGACATCGGAGACACACAGCCGGTGTTCTACGCCCCTTTGCTCGACGCGTGGTGCGTCACCCGGCGCGAGGACATGGTTGCCGTGCTACGAGACGACCGGAACTTCTCGGCGCGCGACCACAACCCCCGCTCCAAGGTCGCGTTGCCCGAGGACGTGACTCGGATGCTCCGCACATGGCGCGGTGCTGGTGCTCTGGCCGTCGGCTCACTCGACCCTCCCGAGCACGCCAGGATCAGGGAAGTACTCAATGTCGGGTTCACGCCGGCCAGGGTCAGAGCGTTCGAACCCACGATCCGTGCGATCGCCACCGACCTCGTCGAACGGACCGCGGTCGCGCCGGAGTTCGACTTCATCACGGATTTCGCCGTTCCGTACTCGCTTGAAGTGATCTGCCGGCGCCTCGGGATCCCGGACGAGTACCTCGACCGCTGCCGCATGTGGTCCGAGCAACGCATCGAGCTCATGATGTTGCAGCGCTACACCGATCCTGACCGGCTGCGTGAATGCGCCCGCGGGCTGATGGACTTCGGAACGTTCGCCCGATCACTCGTGCGGGAGCGGCTCGCCTCACCGCAAGACGACCTGATCAGTGAACTGCTCCACGACGGCAAGGCTGGCCAGACGCTCACCGCCGACGAGGCTTCCGTCCAGATCCCCACACTGATCTTCGCGGGACACATGACCTGCGCCGAGGCGCTTGGCACGATCCTCTTCCAGCAGCTTCAGTCACCCGGCGGCTGGGCGGAGGTGGTCGACGGGACGATCGCCACACGGGACCTCGTCGAGGAGGGGTTGCGGTTCGACAGTCCGCTGGCGGGCATGTACCGGAGCGCGGTCAACGACGTGGTGGTCGGCGACGTCCACCTGGCCGCGGGGAGCCGGCTGCTTCTGCTGTACGGAGCGGCCGGCCGGGACAGTCAGTCCCACGCATGTCCGGCCGGGTTCAGTCCAGGCAGTGGGTCTGCCACGCATCTCGCGTTCGGGCACGGCATCCATTTCTGCCTCGGAGCCGGATTCGCCCGCCTGGAACTGGAGATCGCGATACAGGCCGTCGCCACCAGGATGCCGGGTCTGACTCTGGCGCCAGGACTGCCGCCACGTCACCGGCCGGTGTTTCCTCTTCGGGCGTTGACCGAGTTGCGGGTGCGGCAGCAGGGACGGATATCCGGGCGGTCGTCGGGAGATGTGGACGACACGTCGGCCCCTACAGAACTCAGGTGACTCACTTGTCCGAACGGCCCGTCAGTTCGACTGACGGGCCGTTTCGGCTTGCTTGGCCTGCGCCAGGGCGTGAGGCAGGCCACGGGGGACGCCGAGCTGAAATTCAGGGACAGCGCCCCCCGGTCATGCGCGGACCGCGGTCAGGAAGAGGTAGCCGCTCTCCGGGGTGACCGCGGACAGACGCATGAAGTCGATGAGCGAGGCGGCCTGTTCCTCGCCGACCAGATCGACCAGCTTGTCGCGGACGGTGTCCACGGCGTCGGCCATTTCCGCGAGGGTACGGGAGACGTTGTCGCTGATGTCACGGATCTCCACGTCGACGAAACCGTTGACGGCCAACGCCGTCCGGTATTCGTCCACCGTGCCCAAGGAGCGCACCGCGTAGTTCTCGCAGATGTGGTCCAGGACCGCGCGTCCCTCCGGGCTGACCGGGCCGCGCTCGATGACGTCGGCGATGGCGAGGCGGCCGCCGGGGCGCAGGACGCGGGCGGTCTCGGAGAGCACCTGGCCGCGGTCGGGCATGTGCCACATCGACTCGAACGCCCAGGCCGCGTCGAACGAGCCGTCGGGGAAGGGCATGTCCATCGCGTCCGTGAACTGGAACGTGGCCCGGTCGGCGAGCCCGGCCTCGGCCGCGAGTTCCCTGGCCCGCGCCACCTGGACGTGGCTGACGGAGATGCCCAACACGTTCACGTCACTGGCGCGGACGAGCCGCAGCGCGGGATGGCCGATGCCGCAGCCGATGTCCAGGACCCGCTGGCCGGCCTGGGCGGCGATACCAGAGATCATCATGTCGGTCAGGCGGTCAGTGGCTTCCTCGACGGAGCTGTCGTCGGCGTCGTTCTCCCAGTAGCCGTAGTGCTTGTTGGGGCCCCACGCGGAACCGTAGATCTGACCGATCCCGTCGTACATGCCGGCGACGTCGCTGGGAGCGGGAAACTGCTGAAGCGTCATGAGGAACTCCGTATCGTTGTGAAGGTGGCGGGAAGTCGGCAGTCACATCGAAAGGCGGGCGGAAACCCGCTGCGCTCGGCTGGGCAACCCCAGCCGAGCGCCTGCGCGATCTACCGACAACCACTGACAACCACGTGAGCCATCAGGTGTTGCGAGGACCCCGAGAATCCGCCAACACGTTCTTTGCCTACTTCAGCTCGAAGCGCAAGAAACCCAGCCGCAAGCCCCCTGCTGCCCACTCAGTGCCAAGCGCCTGATTCGCCATCAGGGATATCCTCAGCTGCCTGCGGGCAACTGCTGAAAGACTGCTGTCACTGTCCAGTACCGCCTTCGTCCAGGCGGCACTCTCCTCCCAGAACGGCAAGGTTTCTGACGTGGCGTCGACGTCATCGACCAATTCAAAACCCGCAGCCTGCGCGGCTTTTGCGTAGTCGAGCACCGTAGCCGGTTTTGTGTAGAAGTATTCGGCCCACACATCGGCCCCGCGCGGGCGTGTAATGAATACTTCCTCGATGCACACACTCCCGCCCGGACGAATCACGCGCGCCAGACGCTCGAACCACTGAGGGCGGTTGAAGTATCCGCTGCTCTCGATTGCTACCGCCGCGTCGTAGGGGCCGTCCAGCGGGAGATGCATCGCATCACAGACCAGCGTCCGGACCTGCCCGCCCACACCGCATTCCCGCGCGAACCCCTCAACTATCGGCGCGTGTTCCGGCGCGTTGGTGACCGACGTGACGTCGGCGCCGTACTCCTGTGCCCAGAAGAGCGAGCCCCCGCCAAGACCGCAGCCGACATCCAGGATCCTCCCCGACAGCCGGTGTTCAGCGCCCCAGATCTTGGCCGCATACCGCAGCAGACCCTCTTGATGAAGCCGTATGCTGCGGCGAATATCATCCGGCGTCGCCTCGTGAACATTCAGTGGCGTTGCGGAGGAAGGGTAGTAACCCACATGATAGTGAATCTTCGGTCCAGGCCCGTATTTGCGAACAAGCCTGGCCGTTTTGTCGTCGTAGTATTGGCCAACTATTTTCACCTCATCCTGAGGCTCCAGCGCTGTTTGAGGCGAACTTGAAAGTTCATCCAGATTTGACACGGTCACTCCTCCAGAGCTCGGATGCCGACGACATTGGCGAATGGCCTGCTTTGGTCGTTAATGCAGAGCCGCCCTCATGATCCGGAATCTTGAGTCGCCCTGAAATTGAGTGGCAGCTATTGGATTCCATCCTGGAGGACGACCCTGGTCGTGTCAACGACGCAGCGTGAGCATCTTCGACTTTAGGAAAAACCCCAAAGAAGACGGCGTAAGGCCTGGATTGGACTAACCTGCGGAATGATAGCTGCTGGGCGGCACCAAGGCCGTATTCGAGTCCGACTATTAAGCCGGCACGGAACGGAGTGGGAATGAGTGGTGGTAAGCAGGTCCTGCTGGCCGAGCCACGGAGTTTGTGTGCCGGTGTACGCCGAGCGATGGCCATCATCGACCTCGCGCTGGAACAGCCCGGTGCTCCGATCTACGTCCGCAAGGAGATCGTGCACAACCACTACGTGGTGCGCGAGTTCCAGCGCCGGGGTGTCCGGTTCGTCGACTCCGAGCAGGAGGTGCCGGAGGGCGCGGTGTGTGTCTTCTCCGCGCACGGTGACATCATCGCGGTGCTCCAGCGCAGGTTCACCGGCCCACTTCGACCCCACGTGGCTGGCCGGCGTGAGCACGGTCGGCGTGAGCGCCGGGGCGAGCGCGCCGGAGATCCTCGTCGACCAGCTGCTCGACCGGCTCGCTGAACTGGGTTACGCGGACACGTCCGTAGAACGGGTGGCGACCGAGGACATCGTGTTCTCCCCGCCCACGCGGCTGACCGGAGTGGCGGACGTGCCGTGACCGTCAGCCGGCACACGAGGCCGTCGGCCGGACCGGCATCGCGCCGGGCAGTCGGCCCGAACTGACGGAGAGGGCGGCCTCGGCCGCCCACCCCACCCCACCCCACCCCACCCGGTGAGGAGCACTGTTCAACATGACGCTGCCGGAAACTGTGCGCGCGGGTGGCGTCGGTTCGGCGATCGCGCAGGCGCTGCGGGACGCGGGCGTGCATACCCCGCTGCGCGAGTTCGGCATCCCGAGGCGGTTCCTCAGTCACGGCTCCGGGGCCGAGGTGCCCGCCGCCTGCGGGCTGACCGCGCAGAACATCACCAGGGTCGTGGTGGAGCTGCTGACCGGCCTCGACGCCGCACCGGCGTCGGCAGGCATCGACGACCCCGGCACCTGGTCGGTTCACGGGAACGGAACATGACACAAAATGCAGTTCGCGCATGAACGCACGGGTTACGATCTCGCGAACCACCGAGCGTTAATCCACAATTTCACTCGCAATGCGCGGGGGCCACGAATCCGTTCGCAGAATCTGGAGGACGAACGCCCTCGAAACCAACGAGACACGATTCGGCGCCTGCAGCTTGTCGGACATGACGCGGACGTGATAGTCGATAGTCTTCGAACTGAGGTGCAACTCTCTCGAAAGTCGCCCGCTGGAGAAGCCGGCCGCAACACCCTCCAGGACGCTGGCCTGCACCGAGCTGAGAACCCAGCCACCGACCGGCTGGGACGCTTCACAGCCGTTCTGATCATTATCCATGGCATCCATCCATTCCGTACAGCCGGCTAGACCAGGACCGTAACCGGAGAAATACAGAGCGAGAAGCACTAGAATAAGTTTCTAGGTGGACCCCTCATTCTTTGTCACTGTTGCTCCGTCGCAACCCGTCAATTTCCGTCCACCTCGGAATTCCCTCCAAATTTTGAGGAACGGCCGTGACGAACTTCGCGCCCGATACCAGGACCGCAGCGCCGGCAGAACCGGACGCCCTGATCCAGACCCTGTACGAGGACCTGAGCAAGCTGCCGGCCAGCGCACAGCTGGACGCGATGCTGTGCCTGCTGGAGGCGGCCAGGCTGATGCTGCCCACGCTCACCCCGGCGCGTGGCGAGCTCGCCGGCGAAGACCTGGACGACATCCGCGCGGCCATGCGCGCCGCGTCTCTCTCGGTGCGCAGCTACCTGTGGCGGACCGGTGACAGTCATCCGGTGGACCGGAAGTGAGATGCCTGAGCCGCCACAAGAAGTGGCGGCTCATCTGTTCCGCGCAGGGCGAGATGAAGCCGGTTGAAACACTTGACTGACGAGGCGCCGGTGCTGGTTGTACGTGCGCGACGCCGGCGTTCGGCAGATCGACGAACGCCGGTCTCGCCACCGGCTTCCGGCTGGGCTCACAGCCGGCTGTCAGCTGCGTGCCGCTGCTACTCGCAGCTTGGTCGCGCCGCGCAGGTCAGGCAGGAAGGTCATGGCGATCGCCGCGCAAGCCATGAAGCCCGCGCACACCAGCAGACCGGCACCGAACCCCGAGTTGACAGCCAGCACTCCCAGCGTGAGCGGAGCGAACGCGGACACTCCGCGCCCGATGTTGTAGCAGAATCCGGCACCGGTCGTCCGCACCCTGGTCGGGAACAACTCACCCAGGTACACGCCGAAGACGCCCGCGTAAGCCGCGAAGAAGGCGAACATCGGACCCAGCCACAGCAACGTCGTGCGGTCAGCGGCGACCACGTACAGCGGCAAGGTCAGCGCCACACCGGCCAGTGAGAGCACCAGTGCGTTCTTGCGGCCGATCCGGTCGGCGATCAGCCCGAAGACGTTGTAGCCGACGAACATCCCGAGATTGAGCACCGTCAGGAACGTCGCGACCGTCGCGGCCGGGATGCCCTTGTCGGCCTGCAGGTAGGTCGGCAGCCACGTGGACGCGCCCCACGCCCCGAACATCGCGAGCGTTGCCACGGTCGCACCGAGCAAGGTGTTCTTGCGCAGTTCCGGAGCGAAGATCTCCGTCACCTTCACCGGCGTGGTCTTCTGCTCAACCCACTCGGCCGACTCACGGAAGAACAGTCCGACGACGACCAGCGGGATCACCACGCCCACCCCGCCGATGAAGAACAACAGGCGCCAGTCCGGCAGCAACCAACCCGACAACTGTGCGGCAACCACCCCGCCGATCGGGAACGCGCTGAGCACGAACGCAACCGCACGACCCCGTTGCGCAGCCGGCCACGTCTCGACCACGTAGGTCGACACCACTCCCCAGACCCCTCCGAGTCCCATACCCGCCACGAAACGCAGCACCAGGAACACCGTGAAACTCTGAACCACCAATATCGCCGCGGTGAACACGCCGAAAACCGCGAGCGAAACCATCAACGCCCGTTTGCGGCCGTAGTTGTCGGCGAGCCAGCCGACAGTTACGCTGCTCACACCGATCCCGAGCAACGTCGCCGTGGCGAGCAGGCCGCCCTCTGTCGTCGTGAGTCCCAGATCGGCGCGGATCACAGGCAACGTGAACGACAGCAGCAAGATTTCCAGCGCGTCGAACATGTAGGCCACGAACGAGCCGATGAGCACAATCCATCTGTTAGATCCACTCAATTGAACCAGTCCATTCAGGCCTCAAGTTTCTCCGCTCGGGAGAACGAATGCTAGGCACCAGCGCAGGGCTCATCGGGACTCGGCTCCGATTTTCCGCAATTCGCGGAGAACCGTCCGAGAACTCATTGGAATCGAACTTGACCTGGGTTCGGGCCTGGTCGGCTCAGGGTCTGCCCGTGGTGCGCCACCGGGACATCGTTCGCCGCGGAAGCGGGATCGTGATGGCCGTGCTCTCATGGCCGGGGTGAAGCTCCCCCTTTGACCTGGAAAGCCCGTCGCTCGTGAATTGAACCAATAAACACTCATCAATGTGTTGAGCATGGTGTATACACGCCATCACACCTCTTGACCTCCCTCCTCACTTTGCCGTGCGGGTTTCGCATACCCGGAATCTGCCGTACCGGAATTGAGTCTGGGTGAAGCCCTCCAATCGTGTCAACGATGCGGTGCGAGCTGGCTGGAATCAAGCCCGGCACCGAGGAGCGCCGGCGGATGTTCAAGCTGCTCAAGATTCGGTTTCGACGATCAAGCTTTCCCCGGCTTGGGTGGTTTGAGCGTCATGTAATTCCCCATCCCGAATTCCCCTAATTGGCCAGGCGCGAGGATTGCCTCGGCGGGTGCATCAACCCGAAGCGGGCGCGATTCGGTCTGGGAAATAGCGAATACGGGCAATGCGGCGCCCATGTGACGGTGCGGGACGACTGGACCCGTGCTGCGGCAACCACGGTCCACGATCACCAAGGTCTTGCCGACGGCGTTCTTCGCGCCGGTCAGTTCCTCGCCGGCTTACTGGAGTCCAATGGGGCGATCAAGGCTTGGCTGAAAAAGATATACAAATTCCCTTACCTGTCCGAGACGAGCAGGTCAGGTTGTTACGCCGACGTATGTCTGGCTTGAATTACTTGCCTGTCCCAGCACTTCACAGACCCTCGACGCCGCTTCCTTTTCCATGACAAAAACGCCCACTACATCACGGCGGACCAAGGCGAATCAGCCGCTGGTGCGGCAATGGCTCAAATGCTTCCCTGACGGGATGTCAGGGCTTCGGCGAAGTCGCGTGCCGTCCTTTTCAGGCACGGTTCATTCGTCCGCGGTGTCCTCGGCCTCCCAGCGAAGCAGGTCGCCCGGCTGGCACTTGAGCACCTCGCAGAGCGCGGCGAGCGTCGCAAAGCGCACCGCCTTGGCGCGGCCGTTCTTGAGCACCGCCAGGTTGGCGGGCGTGATCCCCACGCGGTCCGCGAGCTCGCCCACGGACATCTTCCGCCTGGCCAGCATCACGTCGATGTCGACGGAGATCGGCATCAGATCACCTCGTTCAACTCGGCCTGCATGGCTGCCGCTTCGACGTCGCGAGCGACGGCCTGGGCGAGCAGCATCCGCAGCACGAGCACGATGAGCGCGACTCCCAGGATGGCCAGGCCAATCCCGCCCATGATGAGGGTGACGCCCGGGTCGTCCCGCTGGCCGGGCGCGTTCAGGGCCGTGACCGCGAACCACACGAGGGCAGCCGCAACGATGGCGCCGATGATGACGTCCACGTACCGGAAGGCGGCGTGGGAGAACACTGTTCCGCGCCGCACCATCGTCACCAGTCGCCATACACAGACCAGGGCGACCTGGGCCGTCCCGATGCCCAGGATCGTGATCACGCGCAGCGGGGTCAGCGGGAGCGACCCGTCCTCCGGGTCACTCCCGCTGACCAACGCCCACACCATCAATGCCTGTACGAACACGGTGCCGGTGAGCACGACCCCGAGCACGGCGCGCAGCGCGCGTACTGTCAGCTTCCCCATGACTCATCCTTCCATCGACCTACGATGGAAATCTATCGAATCTCGATAGATAGAGCAAGGCCTGTGCCGGAGGGTAGGCGGCTGTTTCGCACCATGGCGGGCCCAGCCGCAAATCGGACGCCATGCCGGTCCGGTGGGCGGAACCCGAACCGACCGTCGGAGTCAACTGCTTCTTGAGCCTCTCAACCTGACGGCCGCAGGGCGCGATGACCAGAACCTCCAGGGGCACACCGCCCGCCGGGCGGGCGATTGACAGGGGCATGACTATTGTCTAGGTTGCCCTCCGGCAGCGGTGTCACACAGACCCCCGCCCTCCCCGGGAGGATGCACATGGTCGCATCGTTCGTCACTCATCGCGCCCTCGACGGCGGGACGTATCACCTGGAGGGCGACCTCGACCTCAAGTCGCCGTGTACGTCGGCCGTCGAGGTGGTGGTCGGTGGCCGGCTGGTCGAGTTCACCGCCGGGCCGGCCTCGTTGGGGGACGATGTCGCCGCTTCCCTGGGCATCGCGTCACCCGACTCCGAACTCACCTTCCAAAAGGGCACGTTGCGCATCTTCCAGTCGATCGAGCGCGAGCCGCGCTCAGGGCTCGTGGAGCGACCGTCGCTTGTCGTGTGGCGCGGGCAGCGCCACGCACTCGTGACCCGGCTGTACGGCCTGAGCGTGGCCGAGGTCCTCGTGCTGCTCCGGTCGGTGCGTATCGCGGAGAGCGAGTACGGGCTCACCCTCCAGCCCGATCGGTCGGCCGGAAGCGCCTTCGCGCGACCCGCGACGCTGATCAAGGAGGTGCCCGGCCTCGGGCTGCTGGAGCTGTCCCGGCGGACGAAGGAGCACACCGCCCAACTTCCGCCCTGGAAGGGGGTGTCGGTCGCGTCCGGTGAGCTGTTCCGCGACACACTCTCCGACGGCAGCCCGTTCTTCGTGCTCTCCTCCACCGAGATCTGGGCCACGCTGGTGCCACTGGCGTCGACTTCCGTCGAGCGGGTGCCCGAGCTCGCCGGGCGGCTCGCGCTGCGGTACAACGGGTGAGCCGGCGGTGATCGGCTTCTACGGCGGGCTGACCGCCTCGATCGTCATACTGACCCTCTTCATGGGTGCGGGCTCTCACGCCGCCCGTCCGGCTGCCCTGGGTGAGGCGCTGCGGGTGCACGGTGTGCTGGGCCCGCGGTTCCGCCGGTTCGCGGCAGCCGTACTGCCCTTCGCGGAGGGCGCCTTGGGGGTGGTCGGCGCCGCCGCGCTGCTGACGGGTCACCAGCGGGGGCTGCAGACCGTACTCGCCGTGGGGACCGTCCTCTTCGGGCTCTACGCCGGCTACACACGGCACGTCCTCGCCCTCGGCCGCGGGGGGCCGTGCGGCTGTTCACACGAGGATGTGCCCCTGAGCCGCTGGGTGACCCGGCGGGCCGTGGCCCTCGCCGGGCTCGCGCTGGCCGGCGCGGTCATCGCCGGGGCCGGCCCCGTACGGCTCTCCACGGCGGAGCTGATCACACTGATGCTCGCAGCTGTTGCCTGCACCGTTCTGCTGTGGTCCCTGCCCGCTGCCATGCGGGAGCCGACCGCGGCATCCGTTCACCTGCCGATCAGGGCCACTGTCCACCAGCCGGCCGAGACCACCGTGCACCGGACTGCCGAAGGAGTGTCGACGCGATGGACTTCACCACCAGCGCCGTGATCGCCTCGTGGGCGGCGATCGCGCTGCTCGCGCTGGTCGTCTCGGGATTGATCAGGCAGGTGCACCAGCTGTCACGAACGCAGCCGCACCGCCCCGGGCGGGTGGGCATCGCGCCCGGCGCGCCGGCGCCCGGCCTCGATCCGGCCGGGCTCGACGACCTCCTCACGCCGGGCCGCGCCGCGGTGCTGCTCTTCCTTGACGCCGACTGCCGCACCTGCGGACAGGTGCTCGCCGAGGCCGCCGCCTGGACGGTCCGCCAGGGTTCCGCCGCCGTCCCGCAACTGCTCGGGCTCTACGCGGGCGCCGGGCCACAGGCAGACGAAGGCGCCGTCCCGGTCAGGGATCACCGTCCGGAGCTGTTCACGGCCTACGACATCCCCGCCACCCCGTATGCGGTGGCCATCGATCCGGAGGGCCGGATCGCGCGTTCGGAGCCGCTCGGTTCACCCACCGCGCTGTTGCGGTTGCTCGACGACATCCAACCCGCAACGCCGAGGAGCCTGCCGTGACTTCATTGGACGACGTGCCGACGCTGCGCCGCTCCGGGACCCGTGGCCGCCGATCCCGGACCGGGCGGGGGGCGCTGCCGTCCTTCGCGCCGTCCAGGCGCACCGTGCTGCAGGCGGCGACCGCCGCGGGCTTTGCCGCGCTGGGGGTGTTCACCGCCGCCCGGCAGGCGTATGCCGACGGCTACGACATCTGGACCGGTGCGTGCCCGAGTTACGCCGAGGACCACAACTGCTCCCCGGGCTGCGGGCCCAGCACCATCTACGCCGACGCGTGCGTGACTTCGGGGACGAACACCGGCTTCCACCGGTCGGACGGTGTCACCTGGACGCTGCGGCCCAACCAGTGCTACGCCGGTACCTACGACGGCTGGCTGTGGCGCTACAGCGCGGCCTGCGGCAGTTGCGGCTGCGGTATCGAGCGGCGCTGCCACGACGGGTACCGCAACACCGGCTCCGGCTGGGTGAAGTCCATCTGCCGCTGGACCACCGACTGCGACTGCCCCGGCTCCATCAGTTGGCCGACCCTCGGTCGCGGCGCCACCGGGCCCGACGTCCACACCATCCAGCACCTGCTGACCCACCACGGTCATCCGACGGCTGCCGACGGCATCTTCGGGGCGGACACCGAGACGCGGGTCGACGAGTTCCAGTCGGCGAACGGACTCAGCCCCACGGGCAGCGTCGGCCCGGCCACCTGGCCGGTCCTGGTCGTCACCGTGCGCCAAGGAGACGTGAACGATGCCGTGCGCGGTGCGCAGCGGCAGCTCAACAAGCACGGCTCCGCGCTGACGGTCGACGGCAACTTCGGTTCGCTCACGCGGCAGGCCGTCGTCTCGTTCCAGTCCCTGCACGGCCTGACCGCCGACGGTGTGGTCGGTCAGAACACCTGGCTCACGCTGACCGGGACGGTCTAGATGAGCGAGTCCGGCCGTCCTGCGGCCCGGCCGAGCGGCGCCCGTGCCGTACGGGCGCTGCTCACCGATCCCGCCCTGCCCGTGGCGGCCCTGGGGATCGCGGCGATCGCCGCGGTCCTCTACGCCCCCATGCTGACCTGGGCGATCACCGGCGGTCTGGCCGGCTACTCGCTCTCCGGCTCCGTTTGAACGCGTAACAGCGCGTTCGCGCTGGCTTCGCCAGGTTGGCGGGCAACGTACAGACAGGCGCTGGTCCTCGGCGTGTTCACCGTGGGCCTGCTGGTCGGCGGGGTGCTGACGGCCGGAGTGTTGTGGCTCCTGTCCGGTCTCTTCACACCGCTTCCGGCCGAGGTGCGGCAAGGGCTGGTCGTGGCCGTCGCGCTGCTCGCCGCGCTGCGCGACGCGGGCAAGCTGCCGCTACGGCTGCCGCAGAACGCCAGGCAGATACCGCAGGACGTACTGCGCCGCAATCTGGCGCGCGGCGCCCTGCGGTTCGGCTTCGAGCTCGGTACGGGTGTGCGTACGTACGTCTCGGCGAGTGCGCCGTACGCGATGGCGATCGCGGTGCTGCTGTCCGGGGGCTCCTACGCGCCCGCCCTGGCTGCCGGGCTCGGCTTCGGAGCGGGCCGGGCACTCACCCCGGCTCTGCGCAGGCTCTCCGGAAACGGGGAGCGCTGGGACGGGCTGCTCGCGCGGCGGCTGAGCGGCATGACCGTCCTGTGCTCCGTGCTGATCGCCGCTGCCGCCTGCGCGATCCTCCGATAGCGTCATCGCCCGATGTCGTGACAGGGCACGGAGGTTGCACGAACCGGCCCCGCCGGGATGGTGGTCGTGACGCTGTCCTCTCCCGGCCGCGGGGCCGGCCGCGGGGCCGGCCGCGGGGCTTCCCTGAGCAGGAATCCGCATCGGGGCTGAACACCGCATCGCACCACGTGGCGCAACGACCGTGGCCTGCGGGCCGGTTGTGCCGGAGGTCTGGTCCTGTGGCAGATGGTGGCGGTGTGGACACGCAACGGTGAGGGAGGTCAAACTCGCCTCGGCCCTCGCGCGGGAACGCGGGAAGGACTCATAACGGAGGCGTGATGTTGAGGCGTACCACGCGACTTGTTCTTGTCCCTATTGTCATGACCACGGCAGCCACCGCGGGTGGCATACGGGCCACGGTGGCCCCGCCCCAGGCCGACGAGGAGCTGGGGGCCATGCGTCACAACAACGCGGTGGGCGGCGCATCGAACAGCCGGCATCTGTACGGTGACGCCGCCGATCCGGTCGGCAGCCCGTCGTTGAGCCGGCTCGCCCAGCGGGCCCGCCATCCGGGCGTCGGCCGCTTCTTCGGCCCTGGCCACGCCGACCACAACGATCACGCCCACGTGGACGGACGCACCAACCGCTCCTGATCCGCGCCCAATTGCGGCGTCTGACCGGCGAGTCCCCCCGCGCACAGCAGTCCACCTTCCCCGCGCCGCTCCCCCACGCTCTCTTCCCCACTTACGAGTAGGAGTGCCCTGATGTCGTCCCGCACCCCCTGGCGCGCCCGCGCCGGAACGGCCCTGCTGGCGGTGCTCGCCAGTATCGGCGCGTTCGCCGTCCCCGGCTCCGCCCTGGCCGATTCCCCGCCCGAGAACCTGCGGACCGTCACCTACCACGGCTACCGCATCGAGGTGCCCGCCGAATGGCAGGTGGTCGATCTGGCCGAGAACCCACGCGCCTGCCTCCGGTTCGACAGACCCGCCGTCTACCTGGGCGAGCCCGCCGATCAGAACGACTGCCCCTCCGGAGTCGTCGGCCGTACGGCGGGCATCGTCGTGGAGCCCATCACCGCCCGCTCCGCAGGCCAGGCGACGGCGGCGACCGCGCGGACCCAGCGTGGCAAGGCCACCACCCCGACCGCCGCGTCCAGCAACGACACCATCCAGATCGCGGTCGAGGACGCCGGCGTCCTGGTGACCGCCGCCCACACCCCGCAGACCGAGAGCCTGGTGCGCGGCGTTCTCGCCTCGGCCGACCTCACCGAGGCCGCCGAGCGCACCGAGCTGCCCCGCACGGCGCAGCGGTCCGACGCCGCCCCCCTGGCCGCGGCCGGGCCGCAGCCGGGCAGCTACCTGGGCAAGGGCTTCGACGCCTGTGCCGCGCCCTCGCAAGCCGCCATGAACGCCTGGCAGACGAGCTCGCCGTACAGCGCGGTCGGCGTCTACATCAGTGGCTCCTTCCGGGCCTGCTCCCAGCCGAATCTGACGGCGAGCTGGGTGACCGCCCAGACCAGCAACGGCTGGCGTCTGTTCCCCATCGACGTGGGCCGCCAGGCACCGTGCACCAGCTACTCGCTGAAGATCTCCACCGATCCGGCCACGGCCAAGTCCCAGGGTGTCACCGCAGCGGCAAGCGCGATCACCGCCGCGTCGAACCTCGGTATCCCGGCGGGCAGCGCCATCTACAGCGACATCGAGGCGTACACCTCCACGGCATCCTGCAAGGCGTCCGTGATGTCGTACCTGTCCGGCTGGACCGAGCGGCTGCACACCAGCGGCTATCTCTCGGGCCTCTACTCCAGCGCCGCCTCCGGCATCAAGGACGCCGCCAGCGAGTACAACAACGGCGCCTACACGCGCGTCGACCACCTCTTCTACGCGTGGTGGAACGGCGCCGCCGACACCAACACCGGTTCCTACGTACCGGCCACCTACTGGTCCAACCACCAGCGGATCCACCAGTACGCGGGTGAGGTCACGGAGTCCTACGGCGGCTACTCGATCAACATCGACCGCGACTACCTGGACGTGGGCAACGGCACCCCGCCCCCGCCCAGTTGCACCGGGGCGAACTACAACTTCACCGGGTACAACACCGTCCAGAGCGGCTCGTCCGGAGACCAGGTCAAGGCGGCCCAGTGCCTGCTCGACGCCGCCGGCTTCGACCCGGGCACCCCGGACGGGATCTTCGGGTCCGCCACCACCACCGCTGCCCGGAACTTCCAGACCAGCAAGGGGCTCACGGCGGACGGTGTGGTCGGCGCGAAGACCTGGACTGCTCTGCTGTCCCGCGGATCCACCCCGACCGTCCAGAACGGCTCGACGGGAGAGGCCGTCACCCGGCTGCAGCGCGCCCTGACCGCCGCGCTCGGGCGGACCGTGGCCATCGACGGCGTCTTCGGCTCGGGCACCGCCCAGGCCGTACGCGACTACCAGTCCTCGCGCGGGCTGGGCGCCGACGGCATCGTCGGGCCGGCCACCTGGGCCGCCCTTCAGTCGGGGAAGTGAGCAGGACAGTGAGCCGACAAGCGAACAGGAAAGTGAGGCAGTCAGTCGTGAGACGACTCGCACGCATCATCACGCTGTTCACCGCGATGGCGGGCCTGCTCTTCGGACTGGGCGTTCCCGCGCACGCCTTCCCACAGGCCGCGTTCCCGCTGACGAGCAGCGGCAGCCGGGGCTCCGACGTCGTCGCGCTGCAACACCTGCTCGCCGCGCACGGCCGTGCTGTGGCGGTGGACGGCGTCTTCAGCTCGGGCACGCAGAGCGCCGTGGTGGGCTTCCAGCAGTCCAAGGGCCTTGCCGCGGACGGCATCGTCGGGCCCGCCACGTGGGGCGCGCTCGCCCTCACCGTACGACAGGGCGACAACGGGCCGGCGGTGAAGGCCGTCCAGTCGCTGCTCAATGCCAAGCGGAGCGCCGGCCTCTCGGCCGACGGGGCCTTCGGACCCGCCACCGACGCCGCCGTCCGCACCTTCCAGTCCCATGCGGGAATCGGCGCGGACGGCGTCGTCGGGCCGGCCACCTGGCAGAACCTGCTGTGGCACTACGAGAACATCAACTTCGGCGGCGGCTCGATGTGCGCACAGAGCCCCGACGGCAACGCGGGCGCCCACTGGGCGACAGCCGGCGCCGTCGGTCAACTGGAGGCCGCCGCCGCCACGTTCGCCACCACCGGCAACGGCAGACTGCCGGTCGGCGACGCGGGCTTCGAGCACGGTGGGGCCATACCCGGCCACGGCAGCCACCAGGTCGGGATGGACATCGACGTGTGGCCGATCCGCACCGACTCGGCGCAGTGCACCGCGGGGCGTATCACCTGGCAGTCGAGCACCTACGACCGCGCGGCCACCCGCAGGCTCGTGCAGGAGATCCGGGCGAAGGCCCCCGGCCATGTCCAGCTGATCTTCTTCAACGATCCGCAGCTGATCTCGGAAGGACTGACCACGAGCTACCCGAACCACGACAACCACTTGCACATCCGCTACAGGTAGCGGCCGGGCCGTGGGACCGAGGGCGAGCCCCTCGATCCCACGGCCGTCGTTTCGCTCAGCGGATCATCAGCGTGGTGCCGGCCACGGCGGGCACCAGTTCCCCGATGACCGGATGTCCGGGTATCTCTCCGGCGACCAGCAGTCCGCCGGAGGTCTGCGCGTCGGCGAGCAAGTGCAGCTGGTCGTCATTCGCCCGTCCCGCGTCCAGGTGCGGATGCACCCAGTCGAGATTGCGGCGGGTGCCTCCGCTGACGTACCCGGCCCGCAGGGACTCCCGGGCGCCGTCGAGCACGGGGACGGCGGCGGCGTCCACCACGGCCGTGACGCCGCTGGCCCGCGCCAGTTTGTGCAGATGGCCGAGCAGACCGAATCCGGTCACGTCGGTGGCGCACACCGCGCCGGCCTCCAGGGCAGCGGCACTGGCCTTGTCGTTGAGCGCCGCCATGACGGCGACGGCGTGCGCGAAGACCTCGCCCGTCCGCTTGTGGCGGTTGTTGAGTATCCCGACACCCAGCGGTTTGGTCAGGGTCAGCGGCACACCCGGCCTGCCCGCGTCGTTGCGCAGCAGCCGGTCCGGATCCACCAGGCCGGTCACGGCCATTCCGTAGAGCGGTTCCGGGCTGTCGATGCTGTGGCCGCCACCGACGAGGCAGCCGGCGCCACGGGCGACGTCGAGCGCTCCCGCCAGGACCTCACGGGCCAGCTCCGCGGGCAGTACGTCACGGGGCCAGCCCAGCAGGTTGAGCCCGACGAGGGGCCGGCCGCCCATCGCGTAGACGTCGGACAGGGCGTTGGCCGCGGCGATTCGGCCCCAGTCGCGTGCGTCGTCGACGACGGGCGTGAAGAAGTCGGCCGTCGATACCAGGGCGGTGCCGTCGCCGGTGCGCACCACGGCGGCGTCGTCGCCGTCGTCGAGTCCGACCAGCAGCCGGTCCTCGTCGTCGCCCGCGGCCTGTCCGGGGCTCCGGGGCGGCAACAGTCCCGCGACCATCGCCTCCAGCTCCCCCGGAGGGATCTTGCAGGCGCAGCCGCCGCCGCGTGCGTACCGGGTCAGCCGTACGGGCGCGGCGGATCCGGTGGCGGGGCCAACAGTCGTCATACGACGATCATTTCACCTCTTGCCCTGGCAGCGTGCGGCGATCACAATCTTGCTCCGGAGGCGTTGGGCGGGCTGGTGCCCCTCCCGATCTTCAAAATCGGTGTGGTCCGGAAACCGGGCCAGGCGGGTTCGATTCCCGTCCGCCTCCGCTGACTTCGATCGGGGTGCACGGGTGGCGGACCAGATGCGGCAGCCGCCGAAGGACACCCGGCGGCAGGTGCCGAGCGCCACGGTGCTGCTCGGCGATCCCCGGCTGAGCGAGGCGTCTGCACGGCTGGGCAGGCCCATCGTCAAGGCCGCGGTCGCCACCGCCCAGCAGGCCGTACGCGACGGACGGATCGGACCGGGAGACGCGGTCCATGCCGCTCTTGCCGCGCTCCCCGCACGCGCGGCCGGGCTGGGCCCCGTGCACAACGCCACCGGCGTGGTGCTGCACACCAATCTGGGACGAGCCCCGCTGTCGCGGTCCGCGCTGGAGGCGATGGCGGCGGCCGGCGGATACACGGACGTCGAGCTGGACCTGAGAACCGGCAGACGAGCGTCGCGGGGCCGAAGTGCCATGGCGGCCCTTCGGGAAGCGGTGCCGGCCGCGGAGGATGTGCACGTGGTCAACAACGGGGCCGCCGCCCTGGCACTGGCGGCGGTGACGCTGGCCCCGGGGCGCGACATCCTGCTCAGCCGGGGCGAGTTCGTGGAGATCGGCGACGGCTTCCGGATACCCGAGCTGCTGGCCTCCTGCGGCGCCCGGATACACGAGGTCGGCACCACCAACCGCACCCACCTCTCCGACTACGCGGACGCCGTCGGCCCGGACACCGGCTTCATTCTCAAGGTCCACCCGTCGAACTTCACGGTGAGCGGCTTCACCCGGGGCGTGGACGCCCGCGAACTGGCGTCGCTGGGCCTGCCCGTGGTGGTCGACATCGGCTCCGGCCTTCTCACGCCCGACCCGGTGCTGCCGGACGAGCCGGACGCGGCCACGGCCCTGCGCGCCGGGGCCGCGCTGGTCACCGCCAGTGGGGACAAACTGCTCGGCGGTCCGCAGGCGGGGCTGGTCCTCGGCAGGGCCGCCGTCGTGGAGCCGATGCGCCGTCATCCGCTGGCCCGCGCGCTGCGCGTGGACAAGTTCACCCTGGCCGCGCTGGAAGCGACACTGCGCGGTCCCGAGCCACCCGTGCACGCGGCGGTGCACATGCCGCTGTCGCAGCTGCGCATCCGCACGCTGCGCCTGGCCGAGGACGTGGCGCGCCGAGGTCTGGACGCGCACGTCGTGCCCTGCGAGGCGGTGGTGGGAGGAGGAGGCGCCCCCGGGACCGCCCTGCCGTCCTGTGCGCTCAGCCTCCCCGACGACCTGGCGAGGCCGCTGCGCACCGGTGAACCGGCTGTGCTCGGCCGGGTGGTGCGCGGCCGGCTGCTGCTGGACCTGCGGTGCGTACCGCAGGCGTGCGACGGCGACATCCTTGCCGCGGTGCTGCGCGCGGCGGGACTGTGATCATGCGGGTCATCGCGACGGCGGGGCATGTCGACCACGGCAAGAGCACACTGATCCACGCGCTCACCGGCAGCCATCCCGACCGGCTGGCAGAGGAGCGGCGCCGTGGTCTGACCATCGACCTGGGCTTTGCCTGGACGGATCTGCCGTCGGGCGAGCGGCTCGCGTTCGTCGACGTCCCCGGACACGAGAGGTTCGTCCCCACCATGCTGGCCGGTGTGGGGTCCGTACCCGCCGTGCTGTTCGTCGTCGCCGCCGACGAAGGCTGGAAGCCGCAGTCCGCCGAGCACCTCGCCGCCGTGGACGCCCTGGGTGTACGGCATGGACTGCTCGCCGTCACCCGCTGCGATCTGGCCGACCCCGGCCCCGCCACGGTCCAGGCGAGGGACCGGATCCGGTCCAGCACCCTCGGCGGCGTCGAGGCCGTGGCCGTCAGCGCCCGCACCGGCGCGGGCCTCGTGGAGTTGCGCGCCGCCCTCGACCGGCTGGCCGCGCGGCTGCCGGACGGGGACGCCGGCTCCCCGGTGCGGCTGTGGATCGACCGGTCCTTCACCGTGCGCGGCAGCGGGCTGGTGGTCACCGGCACGCTCGGTGCGGGGCAGATCCGCCGGGGCGACGTCCTGGTGACCGCCCGGACCGGCCGTCCCGTGCGCGTCAGGGCTTTGCAGGCGCTCGGCGAGGAGACCGATCTGGTGCGGGCCACCGCCCGGGTCGCCGTCAACCTCAGGGACCTCGACAAGGAGTCGACAGGCCGCGGCGACGCCCTGCTCACCCCCGACAGCTTCCTCCCCTGCCTCCGCTGCGACGTGCGCGTACGTGGCGGAACACCGGCCGCGGCGCTGCCCCGCACCGCGGTCGCCCACATCGGCTCGGCGGCCGTGCCCGTACGCGTACGGCCGCTCGGTGCGGACATCGTCCGGCTGACCCTGCCGGCGCCGCTGCCGCTGCGCATCGGTGACCGCGCGGTGCTGCGCGATCCCGGTCTGCGGCGTGTGCTGGCCGGCCTGGAGGTGCTCGACCCCCAGCCACCGGAACTGCGGCGCCGCGGCGCCGCGGCACGCCGCGCGGCAGAGCTCGGCGACGCTCACGGCACTCCGGACGAGGCGGCCGAGCTACGGCGTCGGTTGCTGGTCAGGCGCGGGGAGCTGACCGCGATGGGGGTGGCCGTCCACACCACACCGGTCGCGGGCGACTGGCTTGCGGACCCCGCCCACTGGACCGCCCTGAGCGCCCAACTGACCGAACTGGTCACCGCGTACCATTCCCGGCGGCCCACCGAGGAGGGCATGCCGGTGGAGGCCGCCCGGCACCGTCTGGGGCTGCCGGCTGTCTCTCTGGTGGAGGCACTGGTCACGCCGCCCTTGCGGATGAGCCGCGGGCGCGTGACCGCCGGGCCCGCGGCACTGCCCGCCGCTGTGGCGGACGCGGTGCACCGGCTCACCACGGAACTCACCCGTCGGCCCTTCGCCGCGCCCCACGCCCAACAGCTCGCGGAACTCGGCTTCGGCCGCCGCGAGCTCGCCTCGGCGGTCCGCCACGGAGCGGTACTGCAACTCGCGGAGCATGTGGTGCTGCTACCGGACGCCCCTCGGCTGGCGGCCGACCGGCTGAGCGAACTCGACCAGCCGTTCACCGTGGGAACGGCGAGCCGCGCCCTGGGCACCACCCGACGCGTCACCGTCCCCCTGCTGGAGCACTGCGACGGTCAGGGCATCACCCAACTGCTTCCCGACAAGCGCCGCCGGTGCGCGCCCCTCAGCCGGCCGGCGCCGGTCACCACAGCGCCCTGAACCGAGCGGTCGTCAAGACTTGTGGATCAGCGGGCCGAACCAGCTGATCGTGTCGTTCAGGAGGCGGGCAGCGCAGCCGGCAGACCGTCTGGCCGGCGCAGAGCGCCTGACGTCCCATCAGAACGAGCGACAGACGAGCATCGTTTCAGCGTCAACCGCCTCCAGGACGGGACTGTCCACGACTGGTGAGGTCCGACTTGCCGGTCAGGAGTCCTTCCCCACCGGCTCAACGAGCCTGCGTCCGCAAGTCCGCGAGCAGGACGTCGAGAACCGCCTCCTCTTCGACACGTACACCGTGCTCGGCGAGAGCGGCGGCCAGGGCCGGGTCCCACGGAGTCTCCGCGGGTGAGCCGGTCAGGTCCGGGGCCCCGGCCACCCTGCCCACCGCTGCTCGGTAGTGGGCGGCGGTGTAGCGCCACGGCCGCCACGGGACACTTCGCCGTAGCGCCGTGGCGATGCGCACACCACCCCAGTCGAAGTCGCCGTGGTAGAGAAGGTCGGCCCCCTGCGCGGACAGACCACGCAGCAGAGTGAGCGCGGCGGCCGACGGCTGTCCCTGGAGGCACACCAGGGTCGGGCATGCCGGGCCGAAGGTGTCGGCGGCGGAGGACAGCACGGCCGGGTTCTCACAGACGTGGACGACTCCTGTCGCCGGGACGGCGGGGGCCGGCGTGAGCCGGGTGAGGGAGCGCAGCGTCAGGACCGCGGGCTCACCCGCGTCGGCCATCCAGTCGAGGGCCGGGGTGCCTCGCAGGTTGAGGGCCAGGACGGTCGACGACACGTCGTCCTTGAGCAGGCCCACCGACGCCCATGCTTCTCGTCGCCATGCGGCACCGGCGCCGTCGGGGAAGCCCGTCAGGGCACGGATACCTGAGAGGACCAGAGTGGCGAGCGGTGCCCCCTCGTCCAGACAGTGGGCACCGGAGAGATGCCGCGCCGCGAACGTCGCGCGTGACATCGGGGGTACGACGGGCAGGGAGCGCAGCGCCTTCACAGCGGCCTCCACCAGGGGTCCGGCGGCTTCCGGTGTGCGCGCCAGTCGCCGTACGAGTCCGTCCCTGCGTATCTGCCCCGCCCAGTCGGCCAGCCCGGCGTCCAGGGTGCCGAGCGGGGCGAATGCCTCCTCCCATGCCCGCTCCTCGCCGCGCCGCGCCTCCGCGTGCGGGGTGACGGGGCCGGTGAGTGCCACCACGGCGGGCGCCAGTCCGTCAGGGCTGACACCGGAGCGGCGCAGGATCGCGTCCACGGTGTCGAGGCGTACGGTCAGGGAGCGGCCGGCCTGCGGCAGGCGTCCCAACAGGCGCTCAGCAGCGCGGCGTTGGGCTTCATCCGGGTGTGACAGGGCGACCGTACCCGTGAGTGGTCGGCCGCGCGCCATCCGGTGCCGGGCGCGTTCGACGAGCCAGGCGAGGCCGGGGTCGCCAAGCAGTCGGCCGAGGCGTTCGGCGTCGATCTGCCCTACGTCCTGTCCGCCCTCGCGCGGCGTCGCGGGCGGGTTCGCCGCCACGACGTCCGTCGGTCCGGCGCGCTCCACCGGTTTCCGCGATCCGGGCCCTCGTTCGGTCGGTGAGGGCGCGGTCGCCGAAGGGTTCACGTCCACAGGGACTCCTGATCTCCGGTGCTGTCCTCGACACCGGCCCGCTCCTGACCGGCGACGGGCCCGCCGGGCTCCGTGCCGCGGCGTCGGTCGCTGCCGTCCCACTCCCACCGCGTCACCAGGACGGCGGCGATGTCGTCGACGCGGGAGAGCTGCGCGATGGCGATGCCGGGGACCTGCGGGTAGCAGGCCCATTCCCGTTCGCTGGTCATGACGACGTCGAGGTCGAAGGCGCGCAGCAGGCCGAGACACTTGGCGCGGGAGTCGTCGTCCACTCCGGCGAACGCCTCGTCGAGCGTGACCAGGCGTGGGGCGTACGCGCCACCCGCGCTCGCGTAGTGGGAGGACGCCGCGGCGAAGAGGGGCACGGACGCCGCCAGTACCCGTTCGCCGCCCGAGGCGGGCCCGGTGGCCTGCACCCACTTGCCGTGCTGATGGCGTTCGACACCGAATTCGTGCCAGGTCCGGTAGTCGAGGGCGGCGGTCAGGTCTTCCATCCAGCTGCCGGCGCTGTCGTCGGCCTGTCGGCGCGCGATCTGCTCCTGAAGGAACGCACCGACCGCGGCCCTGTCCTGGGGCGACCACGCGTCGGCGGACTGGCGCAGCCGCTCACGGGCCTGCGCCAGTCCCTGCGGGGCGCGCCGGGACGCCCTCCACACGAGCCTCAGTTTCATTCCGGTCGAGGTCGGGCGCTCCTCCAGTTCCCTGTTCATGGCGCGCACCTGCCTTTCGGCGGCGCCGATCAGCTCTTGAAGCGTCCCCGCGACCTCGGTGATCAGATGGGTCTGAAGGATCTCGCGCTCGTGCGCGGACAGGATCCGGGTCAGTTCGGCGACCTCGGTGGCAAGGGCTTCGGCGAGTTCGGGAACAGCCCGTTCACGGCCCTGGTAGACGATGTCGACCCGCATGCCGTCCTCACTCGGACGGGCCGTGGCGGTGTGGCCGTGCCGGGACAGCGCGTCCTGCAGCCTGCCGAACTCCTCACTCAGACGCTTCTGCACACGCTCCCAGGCCGCGTCCGAGTCGTCCGTGGAGGAGAGCCGGGACTCGATGGCGCGGGCGAGGTTGACGGCCGGGGTCGCCGCCCACGCCCCGCCGTCGCCGTCCGGTACGACGGCGTCGGGAAGGGCGACCGCCAGCAGTCCGGTGGACACGTACCGCTGGAGTGCCGCGATGGCGCGTTCGCGGGCGGCGGTCGCTTCGGTGACGTCCTCGGCCAGCCGCTCGATACGTCCCTCGGCGTGGCTGGCGCGCCGGTCCGCGTCGCCGAAGTCGTCCTGGGCCCGCCGCTGTTCGCTCGCGCAGGCGCGTACGGCCGCCGCTGTCTCCTCCAGTCGCCGCTGGAGTTCGGCGACGGCGGCTCCGACGGTGGAGCGGAGGGTGGTGAGCTTTTCGTCTGCGGCGGCGGCGAGGCGGACCGCTGCCGCGGCGCGCTCCGCGAGTTCGGAAACCCGGAGTTCGGCCCGGTCCTTCTCCGCCTGCTCGCCGGTGACGGCATGCTCGGCCTCGGCGCGTTCACGCAGTGCCGGCCAGAGCGCCGCGAGGTGGGCTGTGCGGTCGGCGAGCGCCTGCCGTACGGAGCCCAGTCCGGCCCTTTCCGCGGGAAGGTTCATGTCCGCCGCGGTCCCGGTGAGTTCGGCCGCCGCACGGTCGGCGTCCCCGGTCGCGCGGGTCAGATCGGCGGCCCGCTCACCGTGCCGCGCACGGGCCCGGTGGGTCGCGTCGGCCGCGGCCGTGACGCGGGCGTGGGCCTGACGCAGGTCGTCGTCGCCCGGTACCGCGGCGAGTTCGGCCTCCAGTACGCCACGCCGTCGGCCGATCGTGCGCAGTTCTTCGGCCAGTTGATCCCGCTCCGCCTCCAACGCCCCCAGGGCGATGCGCAGTTCGCGCATCCGGGCGCGGCGTGCCAGCTCCCGCGCGCCCTCTCCCACGTACTGCGCGCTGTCCTTGGTCCAGCTTCCGGTCAGCGCACCGACGCGGAACCGCCCGTCCGTGGAGACCCAGGTGTCGTTGCCGCCGGAGCCTCCGGAAGTCTCTTCGGCGCTGCCGCCGTCCTTTCCGGCCAGCCCGATCGCGGCGAGCAGCCGTTCGACCGTCGGCTCCCCCACGGCGGCGGCCCCCGCGTCCGCGTGGTCCACCGCCGGGCACAGCACGCTGCCGAGGCTCTCGGAGCCGGGCGGGCTCACCGGGTCGAGCAGCACGTCATCGCCGTCCGCCGCCACCGCGGAACCGTCCGGCCGCACCCAGGCGTCGAGGAGCCCCGATGCCTCCAGTGCGGCTTCCAGTCCCGCGCGTTCGGACTCGGTGACGTGGGAGCGGAAATCGACGAGCCGCCACAGCGGGGCGCCGAGAGCCCTCTCCCGCACATCGGGCGTGCGGGTGTACGGGGCGGACGGACCGCGCTGCCCGCCCGCTTCGAGCGTGGTCAACTCCTCCGCCGCGAGCCGCTGTCGCTGCGCCCGCCCCGCCTCGCGATGGGCCAGGTCGGCGGCCCGGTCGGCCAGGTGGGACGCGAGCGTGCGATGGGTCTCGGCCGCCGCCTCACGGGCCGGGTGCGGTCCGTCCAGAGTGCCCACCCAGTTCTGGACGGCGTCGAGGACTCCGGGCAGCCCGGGAATCCGCAACTCCACACAGCCCGACAGGTGTTCCCGCGCGGCGGTGACCAGTGCCCGGCCCGCCTCGGCGACGCTCTCCTCGGCCTCGGCCAGCCGCTCCCCGCTGTGCACGACCTCCTCTTCGGCCTCGTCGGCACGCGACTGGGCGGCCCTGCGCGCCTCCCCGGTCCGCTCGGCCCGCGTGGCGAGTTCCTCGACATGTTCAACGGCGCGCCGCCTGCGTGCCGTCGCCTCGTCCGCCTCCCGACGCAGGGCGACTTCGGGGGCCCCATGGGTCCGAGGAGCATCGAGCCGGACCGCTGCGCAGTTCTCGGCCAGGCGGCCCTGGACGGCCTCCAGCGTCTCCTGTGCGACGGTGAGCCGATTGCCGGCGGTGGCGAGCCGCCCCAAGGCCCGGGTGTGTGTCTCGGCCGCCGTCCGGCGGTCCCCCTCGGCGCGCGTCAGTTCCCCCGCCGTGCGGGAGGCGTCGGCCGCCGCCTGTTCGAGCGCGCGGGCGTCGCGCATCTCGGGCCCGGTCCGCAGTGTGGCGTCCTGGGCGCTCAGCCGCGCGGCCCGCTCGTCGAGGGCCGCCGCCCTTTCCCCGGCCTTCTTCCGGTCATCCTGGGCCTGTTGGCGGTCGCCCTGCGCTTTGAGGAGTTCACGCTGGAGATTCTCGTACCGGGCGTGTTCGGTGCGCGGCAGCCGGGCCCGGCGCCGGGAGGCGATACGGGCGTAGCGCCGGTAATGGTCGAGGAACCCCGAGGACGCCTGCTCCGCCTCGCGGGCCGCCCGCAGCTCCTCCTTCTCCTCGTCCAGCGATCTGAAGGCCTCTGCGGCATCGGCGACGACCGCCTGGTCCATCGGCGGCAGCGCCTCTGTCAGCGCCCTGGACAGGGCCGCTTCATTGGGGCGCTTGGACAACTGTGGCTGGCGCAGCTGGATCAGGAGGTCGACCAGTGCCCCGTAGCGCCGCTCGCCGAGACCGAAGAGCGCTTCGTCGACCGCTCTGCGGTACGTCTTCGCGGTGTCGTACACCATGCCGCGGGCGCCGATCGCCTCCGCCAGACGGTCCCGGGACAGGGCCGTACCGGTGGCGTCGAGCAGGTCGATGCCCGCGCCGATCCGCTGGTCCGTCACCGCGAACCAGTGGCGTGCGATTCCGCGTCCGGCGACCGCTTTGAGCCCGCAGAGGAGGGTACGGAAATGCGCCTCGCCCGTGGTCTCGTCGAGCCGTCCGAACTCGATCCAGGTGTAGCCGAGCCGTTCGGGATGCGGGTGTTCACCGCCCAGGAGAAGGTTCCACTCCATCCGCTTGCCCGGGTCGCCGTCGGGCTCGACCCGGCGCGCGGAGAGGTCACCGTCGAGCAGGAACGGCAGGGTGAGGGCGAGCACCTTCGACTTTCCGGTGCCGTTGTTGCCGCGCAGCAGCAGCCGGCCGTCGCGGAACCAGAACTCCTCGACGTCGTAGTGGAAGAGGTCGACGAGCCCGATGCGCAGGGGCCGCCACCGGCCCGGCGCGGGAGTGGGGAGCATGGTCAAGACGCGGTTCACCTCTCGTCCTTCGCGGTCATGCCGGGCGGTGCGGCCGACGGGGCGCGCGCCGGCTCTCTGACATCCGGGTCTCCTACCGCGTACCGCGCGAGGGCCGGCCGTGGCAGCACGCCCCGTTCCGTTCGCAGGGCGAGCCCCAGCGCGACCAGCTTCTGAAGCGCCTGCTCCACCAACTCGGTTTCCGATCCTGGTTCTCGCGCCGACTTCGACCAGAAACCGCCGTGCTCCAGGGCCAGTTCACGCACCAGGGACGCCAGTTGCGCCGGCTCGACGGGCCCGTCGGCCCGCGCGAGGTGTCCTGCGAGCAGCAGGGTGATGTGCCCGTGCGTGCCCTGCTCCGGCATCCGTACGTCCGTGAGGTCGTCCAGGGGGTCGACCATGGAGATCCCTTCGGCGCGCACCTCCGCGACCAGTCCGGTCATTTCGCCGATGCGCGCCGTGATGAAACCGCGCTGCCGGGTGAGGTAGGCCAGTTCGTCGTCGGTCAGGTCGTCGTAGTACAGCACCGGGTTGTCGAGGAGGACGCGCGTCAGCTTCCAGCGGATCGCGCGGAACCTCAGCTCGTCGCTGTCGAGCGCGGTCTGCGCCGTCATCTCCACCAGGCGTTCATCGAAGTCCTGTGCTTCGATCAGGGAGGGGCCGCGCCGGACAGTCGGCATCCCTGCCAGTACGCGCCGCCGTACGTCGTACAGTACGTCTCCCGATCCGCTGACGTACGCCTCCTCGTCGCCGGCCACCCGACGCAGCACACCGAGCCGCAGCAGCAGTCGTACGACGGCGGCGAGGTCGAGGCGCTCGTCCCGCCGCTCCAGGGTGAACGTGATCCCGGTGGCGACGAGTTCGGGGTCCGCCGCGGCCAGGACGACCTGTTCGGCGAGCCTTCCGAGCGCCACTTGCGACTCACCCCGTTCCAACGCCGCCAGCGTCAGGCACAGCAGGACGTAGCGACGGCGCGTGAAGGGCAGGGCGGCCCGGCCGGTCTCGCGTGCGGCGTGGGTGGCGTCGGTGAGGGTGCCCGGCGTCTTGCGCAGCCGTGCGGCCTCGGCGTCGGTGCGCAGTGTCCAGCCGACGTTGCGCTCGAACCACTCCCGCAGTTCGGCGGCGTGCCGGCGCACCAGCCAGAACGCGTCGGAGTGCGGCCCGTCGGCGGTGAGCAACGGCTCCTTCAGCAGGGCGCGCGCGGCCCGCTGGAGGTCGGCCTCGCGCTGGCCTTCCAGGACCTCGGTCAGGGGTCCGGTCATCGGTCCTCCCCATCCCGCGGCAGGAGGGCCTTCCGGGGCCCGTACCTGCCGCGCCGCGCCGTTCCGCCCTCCAGAACCCCGTCTCGCACAGGGGCGGGCACCGGCCCGGCCGACCCCGCCTCTTCCTTACCTGCGGACGCGACAGCCACTCCGTCCCGCCCGCTCCTGGGTCCGATGCCGATGGTCCCGGCCAGGTCGATGATGTCGACCAGATGGTCCGGTCCGCTGAACACCCCGTCGGGCGTGCGTACTTCGGCCGTCGAGCCGTCGTCGAGCGCGGTCAGCCGGATCTCCATCGAGCCGTCCCCGCTGGTGGCGGCGGTAGTGGTCATGCCCGGCCGCCAGGTGGAGAGGGCGTCGCCGAGGAGGCGGAGGAACAACTCGAAGGCGAGCGGGTCGAGTTCTCCCAGTCGGGACAGCCGGACCGGGCCGCCCGTGGCGAGACGGGACCGGGCCGCGCCTGCCTGTTCCGCCTGACGGGCGGCGATCGCGGCGAGCCTGCGCTTCGCCTCGCTCCGGTCAGCCACTCTGCGGGGCTTGCCGCGCCGTTCGTAGCTGCCGGTGCGGCGCAGTTGGGGGCTGATCCGCAGCGGTCGGGCCTCGGCCCACGGGGTCGAGGCCGGCTCCGGATCGGCGGTCCGTTCGGCGAGGGTGTCGGCGTCGACCGTGAGGTGCCGGGATGAGTACAGCCCGAACGCCACCCGCCACAGCCGGTGCCTCGCCTCGTCGTCCGGCGCCCCCGCGAACCAACGTGCCAGCACACGGAAATCAGCCGAGCGGTCGGAACGCCCCGCCCGCCTCTCGTTCAACTGCCGTACCACCGCCAAGAGTTGCGGGATCGACCCGAGTGCCCGCCCACGCAGCAGTCTGGCCTGCGACTCGCGTCCCTCCGCCGACACGAACCACTCCGCGAGCCCGGACCATCGAGCGGCCCACTTCTCCCGCGCCGCCGCCTCCGCGTGTTCGGCGTCCTCGGGAGCGGCGTCGGCGGCTTCACGGGCGGCGGCGAGGCCCAGCAGCGGGCCGACCCTGCCCTGCGCCTCCAACTCCCCGATCAACAGGGCGATCCGGCCGCCGAGGGTGATGAGGTCCTGGATGAACCGCTCCAGGTACTGGATCAGCCGGTCCTTGTAGGACAGGAACGCCTCGACCTCGATGTCGTGCAGGTCGATGGTGCGCTGGAGCGACCCCATGAAGGCGCGGGCGTTGTCCGCGAGGTCGGTGAAGCGCGCCGTAAGCACGGACAGGGCGAGATGGGCCTTGGCCGGGTCGGGTTCATCGTCCGACGCGATCACGAGCAGCGCCCGCAGTTGCGTGACGATGTCGTGCAGCGCGACCGCCTGGAGTTCGCCGCGCCGCCCCAGCACCGTGTCGTACGTTCCCAGGGCGGCCTCGGCCGCCTCACCGGCGCGCGTGAGCTGGTAGATGAACCGCTTGCGGTAGAAGTCCTCGACCGCCGTCACCCGCGCGGTGTCCGGATCGGCCCGCAGATTGCCCCAGGCGACAAGAGCGTCCAGGGCCTTCACCACCGGCTCCACGTCGGCCGGCCTGCTCCCCGCCGCCATAGCGGCGTGCACGTCCTCCGGCCGCAGGTGCACCGCGAACCGCTCCTTGGCGGCCAGAAAGGTGCGCATCACCTGCCGGTACAGGGCGGAGTTCGGAGTGGTCAGGTGGGCGAAGGGTCCGTAGTCGACGGGTTCGTGGCCGGGAGTCTGTGCTGTCATCACCGGCCATTGTTCCGGACCGGTGCCCACTCCTGTGCGTGATGCCCGTTTTCCGTTCAGTGACCTACGGCTTGCAGAGGACGGAGAAAACGGCTGGGTTCCCCGTTCCACGAGATCGTGAGTGCGTCCCCTGCCCTGGTCGCGGCGACGAACAGCCAGCCAACGCCCGACAGTTCGTCAGGACGAAGGCGGCATCCACCGCGCCGCCTGTTCACGATCGACCTGTGCGGCGTCCACGTACCACTTGCGCCGGTCCTTGTCCCAACGGGCACCCAGCAGTCGCTTCGCCTCGTCCTTCTCCGCGAAGGGGACGTTCAAATACAGCCTCTTTCCGCCGTGATCCTCGGGTCCACGCGCCGAAGGCCCGGAAGAACGGGGATTCCACGCCGCCCCGCCTTTGCGTGCTCGCTCGATCACGCGGCCTACCCGCTCACAGGCGGCGGGATCCGTGAGCCGCATCATCAGATCGGTCGGGCCGGGGCTGGCAAGCAAGTTGAGAGATCCGTGCCACAGCACTGTGCCGTCAAGAATGAGGACTTTCTCGTGCATACGCTCACGGAACTCGACGCGGCAGCCAGCCGCCCTCAACTCTTCGATCCGTTTCTGGACGCTTTCGACAGCGGCGTCGGACGTCTGCTCCTCCGGCGGGCGTGTGCGCACGATCACCTCCACCCCATCGGCTGTCCGTTCGGCCAACCGCCCCGACCAGGTTCGCACGGGTTGCTGGTTAAGGAACGGGCAGTAGATCTCAATGCTCCGGGTGGCACGGCGGATGTCCCACTGCACCGCTCGGGCCACTTCGTCGGCCGGGAAGAAGGCCGGACGGCTGAGTTCCTCGTCCGTGAGTGAAGCGAGTTGGGCGGCCTCCCGGACCGGGATTAGCTGGTCGACGGAGAGGGACTGGGCGTGCGCCTCAAGATGGTCGAGCATGCGGCGTGCCTCGCTCGCCGGGGGCAGGTGCTGCCGCAGATGTTCGACATCCGCCACGACGACGAGGTGATCCTGCGCGCGGCTGAGGGCGACATTCAGCAGACGACAGGTGGACGAGGAGAGCCCCGTGCCTTCGTAGAAGTACCCGGGCTTCCTTCCGGCACCGGCCGTGGTGTCGAGGATGACGATCGGGCGCTGGCTTCCCTGAAACCGGTGCACCGTGTCGACCAGTCCCTCGAACCGCTCGCCGAAGCGGTAGCCGAGGCTGCTCTGCAGGGCTTTCACCTGTGCCTTGTACGGAGCGATCACGGCAAGGCGGTCGGTGGCGCGCTCGCCCGCACACGCCTGCTCTCCCTTCCGGCCGGGCAGCACGCCTTCGTACTGAAGGCCGCGTACCAGTTCGTGCACGGCGGCCTCGTGCACGGTGTTCGTCTGGTGATCACGGCCGGGGATGCGCTGCCGCGAGGTGTCGACCAGCATCACCGGCACGTCGACCAGGGTGTTGAAGGGAATACGGGATCCGTCGCCGCGTCCCGTCACCAGCGGCGCGTCAGGATAGGCAACGGTGTTCACAAGATCACAGATGGCACCGCGCATGCGGTACTGCGTATCCAGCGCGACGAGCCGCGGATCGTTGACCACGGAGCCGCCGGCGGTGACCAGACCCGCCGCCTGGAACACGTCCCGCGCGCTCCACCGCTCGGCGTGCTCCCGCTCGTCCGGTGTGGCCCTGCGGTCACTGCTTGCCTTCGTCACCGCCGGCAGTTGCCGGAAATCTCCTGCCATCACGAGCCGTTTTCCGGCCAGACCGGCCGCGTACCAGGCCGACGGCAGATCGACCATTCCCGCTTCGTCGATCACGACCACATCGACGCTGTCGAGCAGCTTTCGGGACTGGACGGCTTTCGCGACCGTCGCACCGAGTACGTGGCATTTCGAACGGACGGTCTGCGCGATCTTTCTGCGCTGCTCTTCGAGGCCGTTGATCTGCTGCTGAAGGTGCTCGGCCTGATCAGCAAGAGCCTGTCGGGGCGGCAGCCCGTCGAGTTTCGGCAATTCGGCCGACAGTGAGCCCCGGATGCGCGTGATTTCAGCGGTTGCCCTGCGCAAGGCGTTGTCCGCCGCAGCCAGGCCCGTAGCCGCCTGCTGGACCTGAAATCCGGCTTGCGTCGCGGCAGCTCGCGCGGTGTCGAGCTGGGCCTGTTTCCGGCCGGCGAACAGACCACTCGGTAGTCCGATCTTCGCGATCACCGCTTCTTGCGCGGATATGAAGGAACGTCCCTCGTGCAGTGCCGCGTTGTGCGTGGTCCGCGCGCTCGCCGCCTCGACGTGGATCCGCTGTTGCGAGGCGAGGTCCGCGCGCAGCCCCGCCACCTTGTCGTGCATCGCGACGGCCTCCCGCGCACGACGCAGAGCATCGGCGAGTTGCGCGAGGGAGTCGTCGAGGCGGGCCTTCAACCGGGCGGCGACAAGCCCTCCGTCGACCTGGTCCCCGTATTTCTCGCGGAGAGCGGGAACGGTGATCTCTCCGGCGCGCTGCACGAGCCCGTCGTCGAAGCCTTCTTCCTTGGCGAGCAGGTCGCAGATCCTTATCAGAGCCTGGTCCACGGCGACCTTGGTCGGCGCGAGAAAGAGCACCGAGAGGCCCTGACGGCGGCTGCCTTCGATGATGTGTCCGATGACGTCCGTCTTGCCTGTCCCCGGTGGCCCCCAGAGAAACAGCACATCGTCCACGAGCGCTCGCTCGACAGCCTGACGCTGTCGTGAATTGAGCGGCAGAGAAGGCCAGTTCGCCACCCAACGCGCGGCGCTTCCCGTCCTGCCGAGGCTCGGCGTGCCTCGCCCCACCACCCACCCGGCGCTCTCCAGACGCACCGGATGCTGCGGCTGCCCCACAGTCTCCAGCCGCTCCGCCAGGACTCGCGAGGACGCCGACTCGTCCTCCCGGATCTGGACATTGCCCGGACTTCCTCCGAGGTCCAGGGCAGTGACGACGCGCACCTTGCCGTCGGGCATACGCGCGACGTCGGCCGGCGACCACTCGCCTCTGGATCCTGACGCACGTACCAACGCGGGCTTGCCGTCGAGTGAGGCCAGCCATTTCCTGCACGCGTAGAGATACTCGTATCTCTGGTCGGAGGCTGAGATTCGTCGGCCCGCGGAGAGGGAGACTTTCGCGCTGTCCTTGCCGTCGCTGCGCAACTCCGCGGCGATTTCCAGACGCACCGCCGTGAGCAACTCCGGCACCGGATACGGCAGCCCGGACTCCTTGGTCATTCCCGCTCCCAATTCCGTCGCAACCCGCGGCACCCTATGGTGCATACGCCAAGTAGCGCGACCATAAGCGGAGCGAACACAGCAACGAGGCTTTCCGGCCAGCACCGGAGTGATCATCTTGGCTGTCGGGGCGCGGTGTTGAAGCTCTTCGCCGGATGGCCCGCACCTCGTGCGTTCTTCATCATGTACCGCCTCGCGCTCCCGTCCCGCCGTTAGGATTTCCCCCACGCCTTCATCGTCCGCGGACCGGCAGACGGACGGGGCGGTCGGCAACCAGCAGGGCACGGGGCACAAGGGGCGGGGACAGCGCATGCGCGAAGGCCGGTGGACCACGGTCACCGAGTCCGAGTTCGATCATGAACGCCAAGGGCTGGAGGCCATCCGGGAGAGGCTGCCGGACTCGGACCCGTGGCGCGCGTGGTCGAATTTCACCTTCACCGCCACGACCGGACACGTCCGGGAGGTCGATCTCCTGGTTATCGCGCCCGGCGGCGTCTGCATGATCGAGCTGAAGAACTGGCACGGCTCCCTCACCAGCGAGAACGGCACCTGGGTCCAGACCATCTCCGGCAACAGGCGCCGCCCGCACGGCAATCCGCTGCACCTGGTCAACAAGAAGGCGAAGGAGCTGGCCGGGCTGCTCGGCCGCAACGGCAGGCGCGTATGGGTCGGTGAGGCCGTCTGCTTCACCGAGGGTTCGCTGCACATCCGGCTCCCGGCGCACGACCAGAACGGCGTGTACCGCATCGATGAGCTGGTCACGATGCTGAAGCAGCCGCCACGTGACGCGCGGCACCGCATCACCGCGCCGGACGCACGCGGCATCAAGAAGGCGCTGGAGTCTGTGGGCATCAAGCCCAGCGAGGCCGCACGCCTGGTGGGCCCGTACGAGCTGGAGCGGAAGTCGTTCGACTCAGGACAGACCTGGTCCGACTACCAGGCGAAACACAGCGAACTGCCCGAGACGGCCCGTGTCCGGATCTACCTGCGCGAGCGTGGTGCGGACGCCTCGATCCGCCAGTCGGTGGAGAACGCGGCCCGGCGTGAGGCCGCGGTCCTCCAGCGCTTCAGGCACCCGGGAGTGGTGGATCTCAAGCAGTACCACCCGTCGGGGCACCCTGCGGGCCCCGCCCTGATCTTCGGCTACCACCCGGAGACCCTGCGGCTGGACGAATACCTACTCCAGTACGGGGAGAAGCTCGACATCCTCGGCCGCATGGCGCTCGTACGGCAACTCGCCGAGACCATGAAGTCCGCCCACTCCGCCCGGATCTTCCACCGCGCACTGACCGCGCGTTCCGTGCACGTCGTGCCCCGAGACCGTGGCCGGCGCGGACAGGCGGTGGGTGAGGAGGCGACCTGGCTCACCCCCCACCTGGAGATCTCCGACTGGCAGATCGCCACCCAGCGCGGGAGTACGGGCGGTGCCACGCCCGGCGCGCCCCGGCTCGCCCCGACGACGCTGTCCACGACACACCTGGCCGACGGCTCCGACGCCTATCTCGCGCCGGAGCTGCGGGCCCTGAGCGCCGACCCGGTGTCCCTGGACGTCTACGGCCTCGGCGTCCTGACCTATCTGCTGGTCACGGGCCAGGCCCCCGCCGCGAGCCAGTCGGAGCTGCACACCCGGCTGGAGAACGGGGAGGGCCTGCGCCCCAGTTCGCTGGTGGACGGTCTGTCCGAGGACATCGACTTTCTGGTCCAGTCCGCCACCGCCTACGACCCCCGGGCCCGGATGACCACGGTCCTGGAGTTCCTGGAGACGCTGGAGCTGGTGGAGGACGTCCTGACCGCCCCGCCCGGCGCCTCCGGGACCGGGCCCGTGCCCGAGAAGGACCCGCTGGAGGCCGTCGCGGGTGATGTGCTCGGGGACCGCTGGGAGGTCCGCCGCCGCCTCGGCACTGGCTCGACCAGCCGGGCCTTCCTCGTCAGGGACCGGGAGGCCGAGGCCCGCAGGACGCGCCCCCTGGCTGTCCTGAAGGTGGCGCTGTCCGACAGCCGCGGGGACATCCTGCGGCGCGAGGCGGAGATCATGGGGCGGCTGCGCCCCGACTCCCGCGTCATCCGGCTCGTCGAGCCGGAACCGCTGACGATCGCCGAGCGCACCGTACTGGCCCTGGAGTACGTGGGCGACGAGCGCGAGGAGCCGAGCGAAGGCCCCGAGTCCACCGGCAAACGCGCGCGCCGCCGCGAGGAGACGGTCGCCCGCCAGCTGCGCGACCGGGGCCGCCTTCAGATGGATCAACTGGAGGCGTACGGCGACTACTTGTTCGGCGCCGTGGACTTCCTGGAGGGCGAGAGCGTCTGGCACCGGGACATCAAGCCCGACAACATCGCGATCCGCGTCCGCCCGAACCGCACCCGCGAACTCGTCCTCATCGACTTCTCCCTGGCCGGCTATCCGGCGCGGGAGTTCGAGGCGGGCACGGAGGGGTATCTCGACCCGTTCATCGGCCAGTTGACCCGCACGGCCTACGACTCGCACGCCGAGCGGTACGCGGTCGCGGTCACCCTGCACCAGATGGCATCGGGCGAGTTGCCCAAGTGGGGTGACGGCTCGGTCCTGCCCCGGCAGACGGACCCGGAGGAGTACCCGCACCCCGTCGTCGCGCGCGACGCCTTCGAACCCGTCCTGCGGGACGCCCTCGTCGCGTTCTTCCACAAGGCCCTGCACCGGGACGTCGCCCACCGCTTCCCTGAGCTGAAGCCCATGCGCGACGCCTGGCGGAAGATCTTCCTGGACGCCACCCTGGCCGTGCCGTCCAGCCGCTCTCGTGCCGCCGGGACAGTGACGACGGAGCGCGCGGAAGGCGACACGCCCGCCATCGCGGACGCCGAGCCGCTCACCGCCGAGCAGCAGCGCGACCAACTGGCCAAGGCCGTCACCCGCGAGACACACCTGTCGCAGGCGGGCCTCACCCCTGCCGCCGAGTCCTTCCTCTACAGCCTCCACCTCACCACGGTCGGCGGCCTCCTCGACCACAGCCGCCGCAAACTCCTCAACGCGCCGGGCCTGGGCGCCAAGACCCGCGGCGAAATTCAGCAACGCCAGCGCGAGTGGGGTGAACTGCTGCGCGAGGCACCCCTGTCGCCGCTCACACCGCGCGGTCGGGCAGAGGCCAAGGAAGAGCTCGAGCAGCTGACCGTCAACGAGTCGGCGGTGGTCGACGCTCTCGCCACCGAGGGCAAAGCCGCCGGGCTCTCCACGCCCGCGCTGCGCTCGGTCAGCCTCGACACGCTCGCCACGATCCTGGTCCCCGAGCTGAACAACAACGGCTCCAACCGGAGCAAGGTCGAGATGGTACGGCTGCTGCTGCGGCTCCCGGACGAGCACGGCGTGCTCCCGGACATCGGCGCCTGGCCCCGGCCGAGGGATGTCGCCGACGCCCTCGGCCTCTCCACCAACCGCGTCGCGGAGTTGCTGAAAGAGGAACGCAAGCGCTGGAAGAAGGACCCGGCCGTCCTGGCGCTTCGCTCGGAGATCACCGACCTCCTCGGCGGGTTGGTACGCGTCGCCTCCGCCGCCGAGATCGCGGACGCCCTCGCCGTACGGCGCGGCACGCTGCTCTCCGAGCGCGAGCAGCGCCGCGCACTGGCGCTCGCGGCGGTCCGGGCCGTCGTCGAGGTGGAGCAACTCGTCCCGGAACTGGCCGAGTTCCTGCACCAGCCGAACCGTCAGGCCACCGAGGACTCCCTCGGGGCCGGCCTGCTGGCCCTGGACGTGCGGGAGGCCGACGAGGAATCGGGGACGGCGGGCGACCCGCCCGACACCCCCACGGCGCCCGGTCTGCTCGATTACGCGATGCGGCTCGGAGAGGCGGCCGACGAACTCGCGAAGCTGGACACCCTGCCCACGGCGGCGACCGTCCTCGGCGAACTGACCGCGCTGCCCCCGGCGCCGGGAGCGGTGGAGTGGGACGAACGCCGGCTGGTCGAACTGGCGGCAGCCGCTTCCGTGAACGCGGCGGCGACCCCCCGCCTGGAGATCTACCCCCGGGACCTGGACCTCGTACGGGCCCTGCGGCTGACCCAGGCGGGGCTGGTACGGCTGATTCCGGGTGTACCGGAGGCCAGGCAGCCGGGGCTGACCGGCGCGGACGTGCACGAGCGGGTTCGGGCACGGTTCCCCGAACTGGTCGTGCCGGACGGGCACGGCGGCTCCACGCGCGACCTGCCGACGGCCGGCCCGCTGACGAAGGCGCTGCGGAACGCGGGCTTCGACCTCACGCTCTCCACGCGCGAGGACACCGGGACGCTGCGCTACCTGCCGACGCGGATGGACACCGCGTCCAGCTACCTCACGACCGGCGCCTGGCGCCGGTCGACGGACATCGGCGCGGTGACGCGGTACGCGGACGATCCGCTGCTGGCGGAGGCGGTACGCACGGAGGAGCGGCTGACCGCGTCGGCTCGGCGGGACGGGTACCGGGTTTTGACGGTGGATCAGCAACTGTCGCGGGAGGCGATCGCGGAGCTGGGTGGGGCGGACTTGGGCGTGGACGGGCGGATCGGTGCGCACGTGGTGTCCGTGACGGAGCTGTTCCTCGCAGCACTCCGCGCGCTGGTCCCGCCGGGGAAGAAGCCCACGTGGGAGACCTTGCTCAAGGCGGACGCGGCGACGCCCGGCTCCCCGAACGCGCGGAAGTTCGCGGAGTACGCGCGTACGGCGTGGGGCACGGTGGAGCCCCGCATACGAGAACTGCTCGATGACGGCGGTCCCGGCGCGGCCCCGTTGCTGCTGACGGAGGCCACGGCCTTCGCGCGATACGACGCCATGGGCGTGCTGGACCGCCTGGCCGAGGCATCGCGGCAGGGCGGGCGGGGCCTGTGGCTCCTGGTCCCGCAGAGCGACCCGGCGCGCGAGCCCAAACTCGGACAGGTCGCGGTCGCCTACCAGGCGGGCCTCGGCGAGTGGATCGAACTGCCGGACGCGTGGGTCCGCAACTCCCACCGGGCCGGCGAAGTACACGGCAACGGTGCCGAAGCACACGAGGGAGACGTCAAGTGATCGACCGCAAGGCTCTGTTGGATGACCTGAAGAAGCAGGTCAAGGCGGTCGAGACGGATCTCGCGCGGCAGGTGAAGGCCGTTGACGAGGTGGGAACGCGGCTGCGCGCCGAGTACGACCAGGCGCGGAAGCTCGGTCGTACGGCGGCGACGTGGAACTCCTGGCTCGACGAGCGCGTCACGCAGGTTGGCGTCGCATGGGTACTGGGCACGGTCTTCGTCCGCTTCTGCGAGGACAACCACTTGATCCCGGAGCCGTACCTGACAGCCCCGGAGGACGACCGCCGGGACCTGGCGCTGGCGCGGTACGAGGACTACGTGGCAACGTCGGACGACCCGACGTACCGGGGCTGGCTGGAGACGTCGTTCGAGGAGTTGGGGGCGGGGCAGGCGGGCCGGCTGCTGTTCGACCGGAAGCACAACCCGCTGTACCAGATCCCGCTCTCACACGACGGGGCGCGGGACCTGGTCGACTTCTGGCGCGGCCGGGACGAGGAGGGCGTGCTGGTGCACGACTTCACCGACCCGCTGGAGGTCGACGGGGACGGCACGAAGGGGTGGGACACGCGGTTCCTCGGGGATCTGTACCAGGACCTGAGCGAGGCGGCCCGAAAGACGTACGCGCTGCTTCAGACGCCGGAGTTCGTTGAGGAGTTCATCCTCGACCGCACGATGAACCCGGCGGTACGGGAGTTCGGCTACGAAGACCTGAAGATGATCGACCCGACGTGCGGGTCGGGGCACTTTGTGCTGGGCGCGTTTCGGCGGCTGGTGCGGTTGTGGGCGGATGGGCAGCCGCAGCGGGATGTGCACGAGCGGGTACGGGCGGCGCTGGATTCGGTTCACGGGGTGGACCTGAATCCGTTTGCTGTGGCGGTGGCGCGGTTTCGGTTGTTGATGGCCGCTATGGCAGCGGGGAACATGCGGACGTTGGCCGAGGCGAACAAGTACGAGTGGCCGATTCATTTGGCCGTGGGCGATTCACTGATCAAGGACCGGCAGTTGGAGTTCGAGCTGATCGGCGAGGAGTCAGGCGGGCGGTTGGTTGATTTCGCGTACGCGACGGAGGACGTGCACGAGCACCCTCGAATCTTGGAGCAGGGGCGATATCACGTAGTGGTAGGAAATCCTCCCTACATTACCGTGAAGGACAGCAGCCTTAACAATCTTTATCGCGATCTCTACGACGCCTGCGGGGGGACATACGCACTATCAGTTCCGTTCGCTCAGCGGTTTTTCGAGCTGGCTAAGCGAGGCGGGGATGACGGGCTTGGTTACGGAATGGTTGGTCAGATCACTGCGAATTCTTTCATGAAACGAGAGTTCGGCTCGAAGCTGATCGAGAGCTACTTCCGTGATCGCGTCGAGCTGACGGAGGTGGTTGACACCTCTGGTGCTTACATCCCTGGGCACGGGACGCCAACAGTTATCCTGGTGGGCAAGCGTCGCGAAGGAAGCACGCGCTACCCCACCGTCCGCACGGTCCGTAGCGTTCAGGGGGAGCCAGCCGCTCCGGACAGCGGAGAGAACGGATTGGTCTGGAACGCCATTGTGAACCAGATCGACGAGCCCGGATCTGTAAGCCGATGGGTTTCCGTGGATGACTTGGAGCGCAGCCACAACTTTGGTAGTCAGCCATGGATTCTGGCTGCTGGGGGCCTTGAAATGATCGAACAGATCAATAAATCCTCCACTGCCACACTTGGCTCTATGACCGATGCCATTGGGCGCACCACACACACCGGGATGGACGATGCCTTCTACGTCCCAAAGGCGGCAGCTAAGACGCTGAAGCTCGATGGTTCCTGTGTTCCAGTCGTCCTCGGAGATGGCATTCGAGATTTCGAAATCACCACCCCATTTTGGACGCAATTCCCGTACGACACGCGCGGGCAAGTGCGCAAAGTCGGAACACAGGAAGCTAAATTCCTGTGGGCCAATCGCACCGGTCTACGATCGCGCGTTGACTTCGGCCAGACGCCTGCCGAACGAGGGTTGCGATGGTTTGACCACAGCATGTTCTTTCCGAAGCGGTACGCTAACCCGTTCGGCATCGCTTTTCCCTTCGTCTCCACACATAATCATTTCGCCCTGGACCGCGGCGGGAAAGTATTCAAGCAAACCGCACCCGTGATTAAACTGCGAGAGGGAACCAGCGAGGAGGAGCACCTGCGACTGCTTGGGCTACTCAACAGTTCCACTGCCGGATTCTGGCTTAAAATGGTGAGCCACAAAAAAGGTGGCAGCCCAGAGTCAGGCGGTGGCAAATCAGATCAACCCTGGTCTTGGAGTTATGAATTCACGGGCACCAAGCTGGAAGAGTTCCCGCTTCCCTCTTCCTATCCGACCGAATTCGGCACAATGCTAGAGTCCCTGTCCCGACGTCTCGCCGCCGCCAACCCCGCCTTTCTCGCATCGAATACCACGCCTACCGCACGCACCCTCCGCGAGGCCCAAGTCACCTGGGAGTCCACTCGGGCACGCATGATCGCTCTGCAAGAGGAACTGGACTGGCAGGTCTACCCGCTCTACAAGCTGCATACTGAAGACCTCCGCGTCTCGGAGGACCCTGACTCCACCGATCTCCCCGAACTGGCTCTCGGAGAGCGCGCCTTCGAAATCGTGCTTGCACGGCGCGTCGCCGCAGGCGAGGCGAGTGACGAGTGGTTCAAGCGGCATGGGTCGACTCCCATCACTGAGATTCCCACGCGCTGGCCCGCCGCATACCGCGAGGTCGTGCAGAAGCGGATCGACGCAATCGAATCGAGTCGGGCCATCGGCATGATCGAGCGGCCCGAGTACAAGCGGCGTTGGGCCACCGAAGGATGGGACGCCCTCCAGGAGAAGGCTCTCAAGTCCTGGTTGCTCGACCGGATCGAGAACCGGGATCACTGGTTTGACGAGAACGGCCAGCCCGCGCTCGTCACACTCTCCCGCCTCGCAGACGTCCTCTCCCGCGACGAGGACTTCGTCTCCGTCGCCAAGATCTACGCCCCACACAAGGAACTGCACACTGTCGTCAGCGAGTTGATGACCGACGAGCATGTGCCGTTCCTCTCCGCCCTCCGCTACAAGCCCTCCGGCCTGAAGAAGCGCGCCGACTGGGAGCACGTCTGGGATCTTCAGCGTGCGGAGGACGCCGCGCCCGACGAGCCTGCCAAGCGGAAGATCCGGGACACCATCCCCGTACCGCCGAAGTACACCTCCGCCGACTTCCTGCGCACCTCCTTCTGGCGGGCGCGCGGCAAGCTCGACGTGCCCAAGGAGCGGTTCATCTCGTACGGGCAGAGCAACGTCGCCACCCCGGAGCTGTACGGCTGGGCCGGCTGGGACCACAAGGATCAGGCGTACGCGCTGGACGCGTACATCGCCTCTCACGAGGCTCTAACCTCCGAGGAGTTGACCCCGTTCCTCGCGGGCCTGCTGGAACTCCAGCCGTGGCTGGAGCAGTGGCACGACGAGTTCGACGCGGCATTCGGGTCCTCTCCCGCCGCGTTCTTCCGGGGCGACCGGCAGATGGTCCAGGGCGAGCACGGCCTCTCGGATGAAGACCTGCGCGCCTGGCGCCCGGTCGCCGCGACACGAGGACGCCGAGCAGTCAAGAAGTAACGCGAACGGCCCCCGTCGACCGGCAGAACCGGTCGGCGGGGGCCGTCTCGTACATCAGACGCGTCAGGCGTCCAGCGCGCCATCCTTCACGGCCGAGACGAACGACGCCCAGCCGGAGGCACCAAAGACGACTACGGGACCGTGCGAGTTCTTGCTATCGCGTACAGGAACGACGGCGGCAAAGTCGTCAGAGACCTCAACGCAAGCACCACCGTCCGGGTTGCTATGACTGCTCTTGCGCCACTTACTAGCGCTCAGGTTTTCGAATTGCACGGCACTTCCTCCAGAAGGCGCAGGATGAACTTCCGCGACTCGGGCGGGGACAGAGCCAGGTCGCGCACCACATCGTAGGCACGCTGCAAACGCTCAACCCTGGGGTTTTCCTCGATGAGATCGCCCCAGTAGGCGTTCTCCGTGTAAGCGACGGGCCGCCCTTCGGGCAAGCGCAAGAACCAAACGTCGGTGCTCACCAAGCCGTGCTGCCCAGCACTCTGCGGCAACACCTGCACGGTCACCTCCCCCTGCTCCCCCACTTCCGCCAAGTACCCCAACTGCTCCCGCCACTCCCCGACATCCCTCAACGGCGTCCGCAGCGCCGCCTCCGAAAGGATCGTCCGGAACGGCGGAGCGTGATCCCCCTCCAGCAACTCCCGCCGCCCCATCCGCGCCTCAACCTGCTGATCAAGCGCTTCCCCCTTGAGTCCGCTCGCCCCCAGCACCTCGCGCGCGTACGCCTCCGTCTGCAACAACCCCGGCAGCACACTCACCGCGAAGTGCCACAGACTCGTCGCCTCCGCCTCCAACGACATGTACCGCCGGTACTGCTCCTTGAACTGCGACTTGTCGCTCACCGCCAGCTCCCACAGCGCGAGCAACAACCCCGGCGTCCCGTAATACGTGTCCAGTGCCTGGACGACCTCCGGGCCGCCCAGCGTCTCGCCCTTCTCCATCTTGCCGAACAACGACCAGTCCCAGCCCAGCCGTTCACCGAGCTGACGAAGGCTCTCGCCCCGCGCCACGCGCAGTGAGCGCAGTTCCTCCGCGAACCGTGCTCGGGGGTCCCTGCTGCGACCGGTGACCACTCGTCTCGTCGGCATGGCGCTGCCCTCCGTGGAAGGTGTGGAACGTGCTTCGTCGCACAGAGAAGCACCCCCCGTCCTCGGAGTCGGCCGCTTCCCCGTGGGCGCATTCTCGTAATGAGCCCATCACGCACGGTAATTCAGACCATGCGCCCCGGGTGGAGAAACCGCGCAACAACCAGCCGAAGGAAGCCCCCCATGACCGCCGACCCTGCCAAGCCGCCCCTCCCCCGCCGTACCCCGCAAGCCACCGCTCCCGACCGCGCCCCCGACACCCTCATCCCCCCGGACGGGCTGATCGCTCCCGACAAGATCAAGGAGACCGTCGAAGCACGTGACGCGCTCGCGGCAGCCCTGACAACCGCCGGCATCCAACTGCCCTCGCTGGACGTCCGCACCCCGTGGCCGATCACCGACGACAGCGACGCCGGACGCGCCACCCGCCACGCCCTCATCCATCTCGGCGTCAGCTCCGCCCCCGTCGCCCTCGCGCTCGCCGCCGTGATCGTGGACGGGGCCGGGCGGTGACAGACGGTACGCAGCCAGCGCCGGAGGGCGTGCCGCCCGCACCACCCACACCACCCGCCGGATTCCGCATCGGCGACACCGTCCACGACACGGCCCCGCCCACGGCCTACCACTCAGCCAGCCCGCACCTCTCCACGCTCAGCTCGCCGAGGTGAACGCCCGCAGGGGACAGCAAGCCTGAGGCCGTCGTTTCCGCACACACTGCCGACAGAACACTCCGACGCAGATCCCCCACAGACCGGCACCACCTTCCGACCGGCCCCGCCCAAGTCCGCGCCCGAATCCCCTCCGGCCGATCCGCCCGCTGTCCTACGATGAAACAGATCATCTCAGCGGCCCGACGGGTTTCCGCTCCGCGACAGCGGACTTAGAGGACATGCCCCCACCCGCACGAGCAACTTCGTGCTGCCTGGGGCATTCCGTGCTGTTCCGCGACTCCGCCGTGTCCGTTGCTGCCCGCAACCTCGAAGGATCGCTGTCGCTGCGCCTCATTGAGAACTTCGTTCACGCGCACCGTCGTCGGCCCGGAACATCCGAAGTGCGGTCCTGGGAGCGCAGCATCCCCGCCCTCACCGGCGCGCTGCTCGACGCCGGCCTCGGCGAGGTCGAGATGCTGATTGAGTACGCACTCCCCCTGACCAGCAAGCGCGCGGACGTCGTGCTCGCCGGAGTGCACCCGACCACCGGTGAGCCGTCGTACGTGGTGGTCGAACTGAAGCAGTGGGGCGCGGCCTTCGCCGAGGAAGGAGCGCCGCTGCTCTGCCGGATCGAGGCGTACCCCCGCGCCGTGCTCAACCCCATTGAACAGGTGCGGGGCTACTGCTCCTACCTGACGTCCTTCAACGGCGCGCTGGAACGCATCCCGGAGTCGGTCGCCGGAGTCGCGTTTCTGCACAACGCGACCGAGTTCGACGTCAGTTCACTGCGTGAGGTCCCGGAGGACTCGCAAGGCCGTATGTACACCGCCGAACAGCGCGGCGCGTTCCTCGACTTCCTGCGCTCGCGCCTCGCTCCGAAGTCCGGCGCCCACTCGGCCGACCTGCTGCTCCAGGGCAAGGTGCGCCCGTCGAAGCAGTTGATGGCCGTCGCGGCGGCCGAGATTCGTGACCGCGAGCAGTTCGTGCTCCTCGCCGAGCAGCGGGTCGCCTACGAGTCGGTGCTCTCCGCGGTGCGCAAGTCACGGCGGTCGAACCACAAGCAGGTGATCGTGGTGACAGGTGGTCCCGGTTCCGGCAAGAGCGTGGTCGCCCTGTCACTCCTCGGCGAGCTGTACCGGCGCGGGGTGACCGCGCTGCACGCGACCGGGTCACAGTCGTTCACCAAGACGATGCGCAAGGTGGCGGGCGCCCGGAAGCCCGAGGTGCAGAAGCTGTTCATGTACTTCAACAGCTTCATGGCAGCCGAGCCGAACGATCTCGACGTGCTCATCTGCGACGAGGCGCACCGGCTCCGCAAGACCTCCGCCAACCGCTACACAAGGGCCGAACTGCGTACCGGCCGCCCACAGGTGGCGGAACTGATCGACGCTGCCCGGGTGCCGGTGTTCCTGCTGGATCAGCATCAGGTGGTGCGCCCCGGTGAGATGGGGACCAAGGAACAGATCAGGGAGGCGGCTGCGGCGCAGGGGCTTGAATGCACCGTGGTGGAACTGGACGACCAGTTCCGGTGCGGCGGCAGCGACGCGTACGTGCAGTGGGTCGCGAACCTGCTGGGGCTGGAGGGCGACGGGCCCATCGCCTGGGAACCCGACGGCAAGGTAGAGCTGTTGACCGCCGGGAGTCCTCAGGAGTTGGAGGACTTCCTCGTCGCCCGCCGGGCGGAGAAATACGGCGCACGTATGGCGGCCGGATACTGCTGGAAGTGGACCACGAAGATCACACCGGAGATGACCGCGCTCCCCGCCGACGTCGTCATCGGCGACTGGTCCCGGCCGTGGAACCTGTACGGCGACCGGTCGGTGCTCGGTGCGCCGTCGTCCTCCTTGTGGGCGACCGATCCGGCGGGTTTCGGTCAGGTGGGCTGTGTGTACACGGCGCAGGGCTTCGAGTACGACTGGTCGGGCATCATCATCGGGCCTGATCTGGTGTGGCGGACGGACCGCTGGGTGGTGGACCGCACGGCGTCGAAGGATCCGGTCTTCACCAAGGCGACTCCGGACGACGAGGTCGGGCGCCTTGTCCGGAACACGTACAAGGTGCTGCTGACCCGGGGAATGGTCGGCACGATGATCTACTCCACCGATCCCGAGACCCGTGACAAGCTGCGCTCGCTCATCCACCCCGAGGCGGGGGTCAGGGCAACCGCCCTCGTCTGACGGCGCGATCGGAGAACCGTTGGGTCGTTGTCGGACCTACGCCATACGATCGGACGACGCCACGCCACCGCCCCGTCGGAGAGTGAGACCGTCCAATGGCCCAGCAGCCGCCCCTGCTCCGCGATGTCATCGACATCAAGGAGTCGATCTCCACCTCGGACTTCGTGCTCCAGTTGTCCGAGGCGACGACCCCCGCGGGCGCCGAGCACGCGCTGCGCGACTACGTGGTCACGGAGCGGCTGCTGGAGAACTTCGACGAGGCGCTGGGCCTCATCAAGGCGGCCGTCGACGGACACGCGTCCAAGGCGGCCTATCTGCACGGGTCGTTCGGTTCCGGTAAATCGCACTTCATGGCGGTGCTGCACGCGCTGCTGAGCGCGAGCCCGGCGGCCAGGGCCCGCGCCGACCTGGATCCGGTGCTGACCAAGCACGAGTGGCTGGGGACGCGGGGGAAGCGGTTCCTGCTCGTGCCATACCACATGCTCGGGGCCAAGGCCCTGGAGCAGCGGGTCCTCGGCGGCTACGTGAGCCATGTGAAGAAGCTGCATCCGGAGGCTCCGACACCGCAGGTGTACCGGACGGACGCGCTCTTCGAGAGCATCCGGTCCCTGCGGGACCGGCACGGGGACCAGTTCATCATCGACGGTCTCGCGGCCAAGGACGCCGTCGAGGGTGACGAGGACGAGTGGGGCGAGGGGTTCGCCTGGGCGCCGGATCTGCTGGACACCGCGCTCGCCGCCGAGGAGGTGCACGAGTCGGGGCAAGCTCTCAACCTGGTCAGTCCGTCCGCCCCGGCCGAGCTGCGGGCGCGCCTCGTCCAGGACGCGAGTACGAATCTGCTGCCCGGCTTCGCGAAGAACGCCGCCGAGGACGAGCACGGCTTCGTGTCGCTGGACGCCGGTCTGTCGGTGATCGCCGAGCACGCCAAGTCGCTCGGGTACGACGGACTGATCCTGTTCATGGACGAGTTGATCCTGTGGCTCGCCACCCTCATCCACGACCAGAAGTTCGTGGCCCGCGAGGCCAGCAAGATCACGAACTTCGTGGAGGGCGGCGACGCGCGCCGCGCCGTTCCCGTGGTGTCCTTCATCGCCCGTCAGCGGGACCTGCGGGAGCTGGTGGGCGAGGAGGTGTCCGGGGCGGCCGAGTCGTCCATCCAGGACACCCTCAACCTGGCGTCCGGCCGGTTCGACAAGATCACGCTGGAGGACCGGAATCTGCCGCAGGTCGCGCACGCCCGCCTGCTGCGGCCCAAGGACACGGAGTCGGCGGCGCTCGTCACCGCCGAGTTCGAGAAGACGCGCAAGATCCGCCAGGAGGTCTGGGACACGCTGCTGGGGTCGGACCGGGGCACCGGCGGGGTGGGCGCCGACGAGGAGAGTTTCCGGCTGACGTACCCCTTCTCCCCCGCCTTCATGGACACGCTCGTCCACGTCTCCTCCGCGCTCCAGCGGAACAGGACGGGTATGAAGCTGATGGGGCAACTGCTCGCCGACCACCGCGACGAATTGCGGCTCGGTGATCTGATCCCGGTCGGTGATCTGTATCCGCTGATCACGGCCGGGGGCGACAAGCCGTTCACCGACAGCCTGAAGGTCGTCTTCGAGGCGGCCGACAAGCTCTACCGCACCAAGCTGCGCCCGTATCTGCTGGAAACGTGCGGTGTGTCGGAAGAGGACGTCGAGCAGTACACGCGACGTGGTCCCGCCGGTATCACCGATCCGGAGCAGCGGGCCCGGGTGAAGACGTTCGTCGGTGACAACCGGATCGTGGGCACGCTGCTGTTGTCCGCGCTCGCGCCCAGCGTGCCCGCGCTCGCCGATCTCACCATCCGCCGGCTTTCCGCCCTCAACTACGGCTCCGTCACCGCCCCGATCCCGGGACGCGAGTACGGCGTGCTGAAGGACAAGGTCGCCGAATGGGCCGGTCGCTTCCCGGAGATCAAGGAGACCGGCACCAAGACCAATCCGGGAGTCCGTCTGGAGCTGACCGGAGTCGATGTGGACTCCGTCATCGCCAATGCCAAGGTCAACGACAACCCGGGCAACCGGCAGGCGCTCGCGAAGCGCCTGCTGTCCGAGGAACTGGGCGTGGAGCAGGGGCAGTTGACGGGCCGGGTGGAATTCGCCTGGCGGGGCACGAGCCGGGCCGCCGAGGTGGTCTTCGGGAACGTGACCGACGAGGACGAACTGGCCGACCACGACCTGAACCCGCAGGAGGACGGTCTGTGGCGGATCGTCATCGACCTCCCCTACGACGAGGGCGAGTTCGGGCCGGTCGACCATGTCCGCCGCATCGAGAAGCTGCGTGAGCGGCAGGGCGGGGGCGAGCGGTCCCGTACGGTCGCCTGGCTGCCCGCCCATCTGTCCGCGCAGCGCTACGGGGACTTCTGCCGGCTCGTCGTCATCGACAAGGCGCTCGCCGACGAGCAGCGCTTCGACAGTCAGTACGCCGGCCATCTCAACGCGGACAGCCGGGCGCGCGCCAAGGGGCTGCTGGAGACCCAGCGCGAGTCCCTGCGGACCACCATCAAGGGCGCCTTCAAGCAGGCGTACGGCCTGGCCGACAAGAAGGCCACCGATGTGGGGCCGGGCTTCGGCGACCATCTCCATTCGCTGCGCGACGTCGACGGGCTGACGCTGTCCATCGGCCAGTCGCTGCGCGACGGACTGCGGCACATCGCGGGCAAGCTGCTGGCCCAGCAGTTTCCCGGCCACCCGGATTTCGACCCCGACGGCACCGGCCCGACGCTGAAGGCGGCCGACGCGCGCAAGGTCTTCACACATGTTCGCAACGCCGCCGAGGCGCGCGACGGCCGGGCCGAAGTCCCTGGCGGTGAGCGGGCGTTGGTCCACCGCATCGCGGGACCGCTGCGGCTGGGGCAGCAGAAGGAGGCGTACTTCGAGCTGTCCGAGTACTGGGCCGATCACTTCCGGGGGCTGGCGCGGGACCGCGGTGTCACCGGAGACCTCTCGTTGATCACGCTCACCGACTGGACCGACCTGCCACAACCGCGCGGACTGCCCGACTTCCTGGCCCGGCTGGTCGTCGCCGCGTTCGCCGAAATGGACGACCGGGTGTGGGTGCGCGCCGGTATGCCGCTGGATCCCGCTCCCGAGTTGTCGCAGATCAAGGACCACGACGCGCTGCGCAGCCAGCCGCTGCCCGCGCAGGAGGCCTGGGACAGCGCGCGTCAGCGCTTCGAGACCATCTTCGGGAAGCCCGCTCCGACGCTGCGGCGCGGACGCATGGTCAACCAGTTCGCGCGCCAGATCACCGAGGAGGCCCGCTCCCACCAGGAGCACGCGGCCGATCTCGTACGGCAGTTGGAGGCGCACGCCGCGTTCCTCCAGCTCGACGGGACGGACGAGGCGGGGCGGCTGCCACTGGCCCGGCGCTGCGTCGAGCTGCTGAAGGTCCTCACTCAGGCGGCGGGACAGGGGGCCGCCGGGGCGAAGAAGACGGTGGAGGCGCTCGCCTCGTTCGACCTCGGGCAGGTCAGCGCCGACCGGTTCGGCGCGTCCGTCAAACAGGCTCGGTCCGTCGCCCAGGCGCTGGACGCGACGTCCTGGACGACGCTGGACCTGGCGACCCACGCGGGCCCCGAGGGGCAGGCCCTGCTGGACTCGCTGCGGAACGTGGCCGCGAGCGATCAGCGGACGAGCGACCTGCGGGACGCCCTGGCCCGTACCCAGCGTGAGGTGCTCGCGCTGGTGAAACGCAACCAGGCCGCGGTCGCGCCGCCTGCCCCTGTGGCCCCCGTATACGTGCCGCCGGGCCCGGAGGACGTGCCACTGGACACGACTACCAGCCACCCGCCCGTGGCCAGCGTCCCGTCGCCGACGGACGGCACGGGGACAGGCCGAAGCAAGCGGTCCGGTGGCGGGGTGACCACCGCAGGGCGTGCGGTGGCCGAACTTCAGGCCGATCTGGCCGAGTTGGCGGCCAGGGAGCCCGGCACGACCGTCGAGATCAGCTGGCGGGTCGTCGACCGATGAGTGCCACGATCACTTCGGTGGTGGCGCCGCTGAATCTGGCGACCGTCACCCAGTACCTCTCCGGGCAGACCTCGCTGGCCGCTTCACTGACCGGCACCGACAAGCGACGAGCGGTCCTGTTGCGCTCGACGCCCCACTGGGACGAGGCGGCCGAGCCGGTATGGGGTGAAGGCCGCACCGCCCGGATCGTCGCGGCGCCTTCCCCACTCGCGGTCCACGAACTCGTTCTGGCGCATTTCGCGCCGCGAACAGAGAGCGCGGCGGGGGGCGGACCGGCCGTGCTCGTCGTACTGACCGACCGCGAACCGGGCGAACTCGACCCGGCGATCCTGGCGCGCGCCCACAAGAAGCGCATCGACACCGTCGACAACTGGGACATGGTGCGCGACGCCTTCGGCGCCCAGCAGATCGACCCCCGGCTGCGCGAGGCGGGTTGGACCTCGGAAGCGTTCCTGGACGCCCGGCCGCCCACCGGCTGGCCCCCGCTCGGGGGAGGGATTCTCTCCTGGCGTACGGCACTGTCCGCCCTGACACTACGGCGGTTGCGGCTCGGACGGTACGAGAGCGAGTCCGGCGCCAGGCATGGCGCCCAGCCGGGCGACGCCCTCGACACCCACGCGCTGCTCGCGTGGTCCCTGCGGCCGGGCGGTCCGGAACGCTTCCGGGAACTGCGTGACGCCGAGCGTGCCGGACTGCGTGACTTCCTCGGCGAGCCGGACCAGGCAGGTCTCGCCGGGCTGGCGCTGCTGGCCCTGGTCGAGGCCGAGCACGGCGAGGACGCGGTCGCGTTCGGGCTCGTGTGCGGAGCACTGTGGCTGCACGCCGTGCCGGACGCGAACAGTTACCGCGCACGGGGCCGAGCCGAGCGCTGGTTCGGCGAACAGCCACCGGCCGACGGCGAACAACTCGACGCGCTCACGGCCGCGTTCGGGCGCGCCTGTGAGGAGTACGTCGGGGTGCTACTCACGACGGCGGCGCGCGTCACGGACAGGGCGGCGGGCAACGGCGCCAACGGTGGTTCCGGCAACGCGGCCGACGAGGCGCGCGAGGCGCGGCGTACGAGTGACACGATCCTGGACCGGGCCTCCGCGCTCGCCCGCCAGTTCGGGGCGGAGTCCGCCGCCGAGTCGAGCCCACTGCTGCCGAGCGGCCTGGAGGCACGGTTCGCGGCTGTGGGACGCGCTCTGGAGGCGGGCAGCCTCGGGCCGCTCGCCGAGACGGTCCGCGCTCTGAGCACGCACCGGCGCGCGGAGAACCCGGAGGCGCGGGCGCGGATCGAGCGGGCCCGGATGGGCGGACGGCTGACGCGGTGGCTCGCCGGCGGCCCGGAGGTCACCTGCGACTCCACGGGGCACGGAATCAAGCGCCACATCGAGGAGACGGGCTGGGTGGATCAGGCGCTTGAGTACATCGAGGCCGGTGGGGACCCCGACCCGGTTCTCACCTCCGCGTACGACAAGCTCGCCGTCCGGGTACGGGAACGCCGCCACGAGATGGACCGGCACTTCGCGCAAGCGCTGGCGACCTGGACGGCCGCAGGAACTACGCCTCGCTCGATGCTGACGGTGGAGTCCTTCCTTGACCGGGTGGTGAAACCGGTCGTGCGCGACGCTGACGGCCGGCGCGTCCTGCTGCTCGTCCTCGACGGCATGAGCGCGGCGATCGGCGCTGAGCTGGGTGAAGAACTCCGTTCTTCCTGGGCCGAGTTCGACCCAGTGCAGGAGGGCCCGCCACACCGGCGCGGCATGGTCGCCGCACTGCCGACCCTGACCACGGTCTCCCGTACGTCGCTGTTCGCGGGCAGGCTGACGAAGGGGACGCAGGCGGACGAGAAACGGCTCTTCCCAGCGCAGAAGCTGTGGGGCGGGGCACCGGCCGCCGTTTTCCACAAGGACGACCTGCGTGCCGAGAGCGCCGGCGAGACCTTCGGGCGTGCTCTCGGTGAGGCTCTCACCGATGGACGCACCCATGTGGCGGTGGTCCTGAACGCCATCGACGACCGGCTGGCCAAGGAACAGAAGCTCGGCGACGGAAGCTGGCGGGTCGAACACATCCCGGGGCTGGCCGACCTGCTGCGGGTGGCCGCGGCGCAGGGCATGGCCGTACTCATCACCAGTGACCACGGACATGTGGTTGACCGGCGCGGCACCAGGGTCGAGGCCGATGCCCCGGAATCCGCCCGCCACCGCCCACCCGGCGGAGCCGTGGCACCGGGCGAGGTCGTCCTCACCGGACCGCGGGTGGTCTGGCCCGAGCCCGACGCCTCGATCGTCGCCCTGTGGGACGCCGACTCTCACTACACCTCGCTCAAGGCGGGCTACCACGGTGGGGCGTCGCTCGCCGAGCTGACCATTCCGGTCCTCGCCTTCCTGCCTTTCGGAGCGACGCCGCCACGGCAATGGCGGGAGCTGGGCGATCAACGACCGGAATGGTGGTTCCTGGACGCTCGAACGGCCCTGCCTACGGCTCCCGCGCGGACCGAGGCGGTGCCGACAGCGAAGAAGCCGTCCCGGCAGAAGCCCTCCAAGGCCCAGACAGAATTGGCGCAGACGCACGACCCGCTGTTCGACGTGCTCCCGGTTCCCGTCCCCGTCCCGGCGGACGAGGGCGGAGCAACTCCGGTCGCCACGGAGCACGACGGCACATCGCCGAACGAGACCGAGCCGGTCAGCACGGTGGGGCCCCTGGCCACCGCGCTCTTCGCCTCGGCATCGTTCCAGGACCAGATCGAACTCCTGGCACGCAAGCCGCGTGAGCGCGAGCTGGTCAAGTTCGGGCGGGCGGTCGAGGTTCTCCTCGACGCGGGAGGCACTCTGCCGGTGACGGCACTGGCGCAGCGCGTCGGCTTCCCCATCAGCCGCGCGGACGGCTTCGCGGCGGTCCTGCGCCAGCTCCTCAACTATGACGGGGTCCAGGTCCTGGAAACCCTGCCGGACGGGCGGACACTGCGACTGCACAAGGGGCTTCTGCGGGAGCAATTCGCACTGAAGTAGGGCTGGACGCGGGGCAGCCACCGGGCCGCGTACCGTGCTAGCCTCCAAACCAGGGACGTCCTCAGAAACTGACGCCCGGTTCGCCTCAGGCCCCGCGGAAGCGGGGCCTTTGTGCTGATCAGCCTCCGGTCAGTCCGGGGATTGCCCCGGGGCCCAGCAGTGCTGATGGGCGACGCGGGGCGCCACGAAGGACCACAGCGTCTCATTGGCCTTGCGAGCCCGGGGATCACCGTCCTGTCCGCTGACCAGCCGACGGTGCAGATACGCGATCAGATCGGCGGCCTGCAGGAGCCGGCTCGCCTTCGACGGCGCGAAGTGGATGGTGTCGACAAGACTCGGCAGGGTGGTGCTGATGCTGCCACCCGTACCGTCCAGCTGATAGTCGCGGAAGTGTCGACGGTGGTCGTCCGCCCCGTCGATCTCGTCCGCGATCACCAGGGCCAGCTGGTCCCGCACCTCGACGTGGGCACAGATCTGCTCCAGCAGGTGCCGCAGCACGAGCTCGTGCGGAGGGGGCCAGTCTCCCGATCCCGCATCGGCTACGTGAGGACGGTGCGCCCGGTAAGCCCGTAGATCGAGCCCTCGGACGATCACCCGCACGTCGTGCGCGCCGATCGCCTTCATCGCATCGCCGTAGACACCGATCCGGGCGCGGATCATGTTGCGGCCCTTGTTGTTCATCCGGTGCCAGTCGTCTTTCGCCTGCACCAGGGCATGTCCGTGCAGCTCGGCATGGCGGTCGACCGGGTAGTGGTCCGCCGCCTTGGCCACGATCGAGTCGAGAGCACGGTGCAGCGATCGCAGATTTCCCTCGGGCACCAGGAGGGCGACCATCCAGTAGCGGTCGTTGTCGTATGACTCATCGACGTATGTCAGTAACACCGGGTGAGTGTTTCACACACCACCCTTCCGAGGGACGCGAGTTGGCCGTCGGCGGCGCGACAGCGGTACCCCCGGCCGCCGATCACGCCGGGTGAGAGACTGAGCAGGTGAGCCCAGCCGAGCCGAATCCCGTCCCACCCGTCTCTTTCGTCTCCCCCGCATCCGCTGCACGCAGGCGGTCGGTCATCGACGCGCTGCGCCGTGGGGCCGTGCCCGAGAGCGGGCTGGATCTACTGGCCACCGGACTGGGCCGGTTCGAAGGTGCACTCGACGCCGAGTTGGAGTCGGTCGCCTCGGAGGGTGCGGTGTTCAAGGCCGTACGAGGTGAGTACGGATCGGGCAAAACGTTCTTCACCCGATGGCTGAGTGAGCGGGCCAAGCGCCTCGGCTTCGCCGTGGCCGAGATCCAGGTCTCGGAGACGGAGACGCCGCTGCACCGGCTGGAGACCGTCTACCGACGGCTCACCGAGCGACTGGCCACATCGAGCTTCCCTCCGAGCGCACTCAGGCCAATTGTGGACGCCTGGTTCTACACCCTGGAAGAAGACGCACTCGCGGCGGGCGTGAGCGAGGACGAGTTGACCGGTGCGGTCGAGGAACTGCTGACCGCGCGACTGGCCGAAGTTTCACGGCACGCCCCGTCCTTCGCGACCGCGTTGCGCGGTTATCGGTCCTCGCTCGCCGAGGGGGACGAAACGACTGCAGCGGCAGTTCTGGCCTGGCTGGGTGGCCAGCCGCATGTGGCCGCAGCAGCGCGGCGGTCCGCCGGAGTCCGCGGCGATCTCGACCACTTCGGCGCTCTGGGCTTTCTGCAGGGGCTGTTGACCGTCCTGCGCGATTCAGGACACCGCGGGCTGTTCGTCGTACTCGACGAGGTCGAGACGCTCCAACGGGTCCGGTCCGACGCCCGCGACAAAGCGCTCAACGCGTTGCGCCAGCTGATCGACGAGGTGCACTCGGGCCGCTTCCCCGGCCTCTATCTGGTGATCACCGGAACCCCAGCCTTCTACGACGGGCAGCAGGGCGTGCAGCGCCTCGCCCCGCTCGCCCAGCGCCTCGCCACCGACTTCACCACCGACCCGCGCTTCGACAATCCCCGCGCTGTACAAGTGAGGCTGCCCGGCTTCACCCAGGAATCGCTGGTGCACCTGGGCGTGACCATCCGCGATCTCTACGCGGCCGGAGCCGGCGCCCCCGACCGGATCAGGGCGCTCGCGGACGACGCGTACGTCGCCGATCTCGCCCGCGCGGTCGGCGGGGCGCTCGGCGGCAAGGTGGGAGTGGCGCCACGGCTCTACCTGAAGAAACTGGTGGGCGATGTCCTCGACCGTATCGACCAGTTCGACGACTTCGACCCGCGGCAGCACTACAAACTCACCGTGAACACCAGTGAACTCACAGACGTGGAGCGGAACTCGGCCGCCGCGGGCTCGGCAGACGACGTCGAACTGGACGTGGACGTGTGATGGCAGGCGCCGACGACGCGCGCGCCGTTCCGCCGGACCCCGCCCGGACCGTGGCCTCCCAGAAGGATCCGGTGGACCGGCTCGACCCGGTCGTCCTCCATCACGTGGTGAACACACTGGGCTGGCCCGACCTACGACCACTGCAACGGGCCGCGATCCACCCGCTGATGGACGGCGAAGACGCGATTCTGCTCGCTCCCACCGCGGGCGGAAAGACCGAAGCCGCGTGCCTGCCGATCCTTTCCGCCATGTCGGAGCAAGGCTGGACCGGCACATCCGTGCTGTACCTCTGTCCGCTCAAGGCATTGCTCAACAATCTCGTGACCCGCGTCGACGGGTACGCCCAATGGCTCGGTCGCCGTGCGGCACTGTGGCACGGCGACACCAGGGAGTCTCAGCGGCGGCGCATCCGTACCGACCGGCCGGACATGCTGCTCACCACACCGGAGTCGCTGGAGGCCATGCTCATCGGAGTGAAGACCGATCACGCGCATCTCCTCGGGGGTGTACGCGCGGTCGTCGTGGACGAGGTCCACGCCTTCGCGGGGGACGATCGCGGCTGGCACTTGCTCGCGGTACTGGAGCGCCTGGAAAGGGTCGCCGGACATCCCATCCAACGCATCGGGCTGTCGGCGACCGTCGGTAATCCGGACCAACTGCTCGCCTGGTTGCAGGGGTCGGGCGCCGGCAAGCGACCGGCGCGCGTTGTCGCCCCGGACCTGGTCGTCGCGCCGAACTCCTCTTCATCGAGCGGACCGAGCGGTGCGCCTCCGGCGGGCGAGGTGGAGCTCGACTACGTAGGTTCTCTCGACAACGCCGCCAAGCTCATCGCCACACTGCACAGGGGCGAGAAGCGGCTGGTGTTCTGTGACTCGCGGCGACAGGTCGAGCAGTTGGGGGCCGCACTGCGCGAGCGCGAGGTGACGGTGTTCCTGTCCCACGCCTCGCTGTCGGCGGATGAGAGAGCCAGGTCCGAGCAGGCTTTCGCCGAGGCCCGCGACTGCGTCATCGTGTCCACGTCCACACTGGAACTGGGCATTGATGTGGGCGACTTGGATCGCGTCATCCAGATCGACTCACCCAGTAGCGTCGCCTCGTTCCTGCAACGCATCGGGCGTACGGGGCGACGCCCGGGACACACCCGCAACTGCCTGTTTCTCGCCACTCGAAAGGACAGCCTCCTCCAGGCCGCTGCACTACTCCTGCTCTGGGGAAGAGGCTGGGTGGAGTCGGTGACCCCACCGCCCGAGCCCCGCCACCTGGTGGCGCAGCAGTTGCTGGCCGTCACTCTCCAACAGCAGCGGATCGGCGACCAGTTGTGGCCCGAACAGTGGAACGGCCTCGCACCCTTCGACCGCTCGGCGCGGCCGGTGCTGCGCCACCTGGTGGCCGAGGGTTTCCTGGACGAGGACGACGGTCTGCTGTTCGTCGGCCCCGAAGCCGAGCGTCGTTTCGGACGACGGCACTTCATCGAGCTGACCGCCTCCTTCACCGCGCCCCCGCAGTTCACGGTCCTGGCCGGGCGCACCGAGATCGGGCAGATGGATCCTTCGGTACTGACCGAGGAACGTCCTGGCCCACGTCGGCTCCTGCTCGGCGGGCGGAGCTGGCAGGTGACTTTCATCGACTGGGGGCGCAAAAGGGTCTTCGTCGAGCCGGCCGACGGCGGCGGTGTCGCCAAGTGGACCAGCGGCTCACTCGTCGGGCTCTCCTTCGCCCTCACGCGCGCGATGCGAGAGGTCCTTCTCGGGGCCGATCCTCCAGTTTCGCTCACGCGGCGGGCCGAGCTGTGTCTTGCCACGTGGCGAGAGGAAGAGGCCACCGAGATCGTGGATCCCGGTGGAACGCTCGTGGCGCGCCAGGGCGGCGACGTCCGGTGGTGGACATGGGCCGGTTACCGCGCGAACGCGACACTCGCGGCAACGCTGTCGTCGATCGCCGATCCGGTGCAGCGGCCGACGGACTGCTATGTGCGGCTGCGGGAGGATCTGACGCGCGATATGTGGCGTGCGAGCCGCGAGGCCGCGGGCGGTGGCGAGGTCCTCGTACTTCCGGACGTCGACCGCCGTGCGGTGCGAGGGCTCAAGTTCTCCACCGCGCTGCCCGAACGACTCGCGGTGGCCACAGTCGCCGCCCGCCTCGCCGACTTCGACGGAGCGCGTACGGCCCTCCAGGAGCCGGTGCGTTTCCAGGTTGGCTCCGCCAAGTGAACCGGGCCGACGCCCTGTATGGCTGTCGGCGTCGGCGTCCGACCCCCGACACCGCCCCGTAGTGCCGGTCCCCAACCGACTGACCGTAGCGGGCGACGGATTGAATGATTTCACCGACAACTCGGCTGTGTACTAGTGTTGCTGGCGCTGCGCACCTTCCCGGAGGGTACGTCGGCGATGTTCAGGTGCCGGCCCTCAGCTGTGACTGACGAGTGGTTTCCACCGTGTGCTGAACGTGGTGTGAGTGCGGATGCCCGGTAGGGCGGTCCCTGCCATTCCCAGCTCACACATAGGAGTGGTCACCCATGAACCCCGCTGAGTACACACCCGCACGTCGCAACCGGCTTCGCGAGATCCTGGTCGACGTCGCCGTTGGTGTCGTCGCCAACCTTGTGGTGGCGGCCCTGATCGCGGCAGCTGGTCTGGTCTTTTGACACAGGCAGGTGGCGGGCCCGGAGAGCCCGCCACTCCACAATCTCGGCGTCAGCGGTCAGAACAGCCGCGGATCCGATCCCGGCGCGTCCGGCCTGTTTCGGTTCCTGCGGGGGCGCTTCCCCCTCCGACGCGGCCGAGGAAGATGCGGTATACGCGCTTCCTGCGGCAGGTTCTCCCAGGTGGGGCGCAGCCCGTGGATCTCGACCTCCCCAACGAGTTCCTTCAGGTAGGCCCGCGTCTCTTCATCCGTGGAGTAGAGCACCGTCGCACGGCTCGCCCGGGTCATCAACACGTGGTAGGCATGGCGGACGAGCCGGGCGAATTCGTCGTCGTCGACGCTTCCGGCCTTCACCTTCGGGTCGAACGACCCGGGTATCGCCACACGCTTGACGCCCGGCTCCGGGCCCTCGCGTTCCTTGCCCCGGCGAAACTCCCACCGGCCGTCGCGGCGGACCATGTCCTCCCCCATGATCACACCGCACCAGTCCCATTCGAGACCTTGCGCCGTGTACACACAACCGATCTGTCCGAGGCCGTTCTTGTGCACGGACCAGATCTTCGACGGTGGTGCGTCGTTCTCGCAGAAGGTCTCGCTGTCCGCGTTCCACGGCCGGTGCCAACCGTTGATGCGGACGTCGGCCTCCAGCCGCTTCTCCTCGCCGAGCGGCTTCGTCCAGGGCCAGCAGTAGCCCGCCACCATGCGTGAGGATGCGCCGGCCAGAGCTTCGGTACGGATGATCTGTTCGAGTTCCTCGGGAGTGTCCGCCACTTCGATGTGCATCAGGCCGTCAGGAGTCCACCGTCCCGGAATCTCATCCTTCACCCCGAGCATGGCGCGCACCCAGCGAATGTAGGCGTCGCTGCCGCCGCACCGGAACTGCTCCCGGAGGGGGTATCGCAGGAGTTGGGCGTCGTACCGCTTGGCCGCCTCCTCGATCAGACCGACGGTGCCGACCTCGTTCGGCCGAACGGACTGGCCCTCGTCCATGAAGAACACCGTCAAGCGGGACGCGTCGAGCAGTTCGTCCACCTGAGGCCCTGTGCCCTGCTGTTCCGGCTTCCAGAAACGGCTGGTCGAACGGTCTCGCAGGCGATGCGCCTCATCGCAGATCAGGACGTCCAGACGTGGGTCCGGCGGAGTGACGAAACTGCTGAAGTAGCTGAAAGTCTCTCTGAACTCCCGGTCACCGTAACCGACGTGTTCCTGGATCGCGCCGTTGAAGGCCCTGCTGCCGCTGGCGTACTTGACCGTCCGGCCCTGACTCTCCAGCTCTGCCTTGATCTGGAGGCCGATCGCACTCTTTCCGGTACCGGCACCACCTGTCACCAAGAAGATCACACGCCGCTCGTCCGGAACGAGTGCGGGACGCCGAGGGTCCGGTAGGACTTTGGAAGCCGTGGCCATGATCTGGTCGGCAACCACCTTCTGTCGTCCACGCAAGGTGAAGACGGTGTCGTCTCCACGCGACCAGATCATGGCGTCGAGCAGCGGTGTGTTGCGCAACCCCATGCCCTGTAGGAGTATCTCAGCCGCTGAGGAACCACCCGCTTCGGCGAAGTTCCTGCGGAGGTCGGACAGTAACTCTTCACGCCCGTCGTTCGTATACACACGGGCGTAGGCACCGGTGGGCGCGTCGATGTCGATCAGAGGCCGCACGGACTCGTCCGTGGCGTTGTGCAAATAGGCGAAGCCACCGCATTCGAAGTCGAGTCCGCTCAGCGGTCCCCGGTCGCTCGTGAACGCCGCGTAATATTCGGCCAATTGCAGAGCCGGATGCTTCTTGTTCTCCATCCCCGGTACGTCCACCAAATCCGCGGTGGCCCGTTCCACCCTGGTCACCGTCGACCAGCGCTTCAACTCGACGAGTCGCACGGACAACCGATGGTCCTCCGGATGATGGCCCACGAGCACGACGTCGATAAGTCGGGGGTCACCGGGACGGTCGGTCTCGTCGCGCGTGGCGGCGCACTCAACGATCATCTCCACATTCCCTCGGCCGGCGGCTACCAGATCGTTGGCAAGGCTCACCAGGCTCTCCGCCCAAGCCGAGCGCTCCGATTCCGAGGCATCCTGCCCGCGAAAATGTCGCCACCTGGCGGCGAGATGCGGCACCATACGACGCCTTGATTCCAAGGTGAGCAGATCCTGCGCAGCCAACTTCAACAGGAGCATGGACACGAGGTGGTTCCCCCAGAGCACGAGTGAATCGTGCGGGTGGGGGCATGTCCTCGTGGGGAAGCCCGTCTGGCCGCAATCAGTACCCGTGATCATAGAGAAAGAGCCGCTTGCCGAGAAATGTCGGCACGGCGCTCAACCCGATCTGCGGACAACGTGGCCGATTCACACCGTCGGTGGCCTCGAGGGAGTTCGTGAAGGTCCAAGAGGCTGTCGGTGCGATGTACGACGTCCCCGATCTGCTCTGGTCATCGCGCCCTGCCGGACTGCCTGCCGTGCGATCAGAGGATGGCGGGTTCCCGATCCAGACGACCGCCCGCCAACTCTCGCAGCTTCTCCCTGGTCTCCAGATCCGTCGAGTAGACGACCGTGCCGATCATGCCTCGGGTCAGCAATACCTTGTAGGTGTTGCGGATAAGGCGGTCCACGTAGGCATCCGTCGTGGTGGACTTCGTGAAAACCGGGTCCTTGGACGCCGCACGGTCCGTGACCCAGCGATCGCCGCGCCAGACCATGTCGGGGCCGATGATGACGCCGGACCAGTCGTACTCAAAGCCCTGGGCCGTGTAGACGCAGCCTACTTGTCCGAAGCCCGCCGGGTCCGTGGCCCACAGGGCTGCCGGAGGCGCACCGGAAACGGAGCGGTCGCCACGCAGATTCCAGGGGCGTGCCCAGGCACCGATGACGACGTCGGGTGGCAGCGGGGCGCCGGGTTTGGGTTCCGGTGACCAGCGCCAGCAGTAGCCGGCGGAAATGCGGGCACTGTGTTTCTGTGCGCGGCGGGCGGCCAGGAACGCTTCCATCTCCTGTGGGCTGTCGACGACCAACAACTGCATGCGATCGTCAGGCTCCCACACGACCGGGCCGCCAGGCTCAAGGGCGAGTAGCCGCACCACCCAGCGCAGATAGGCGTCACTGCCGCCGCAACGGAACTGACTGTCCAGCGGAACCACATGACAGTCCAGGCCCTTGGCCGCCGCAGCCGCCTTGATCTCGTCCACGGTCCCCATCTCGCCGGGGCGCACAACCTGGTGCTCGTCGAGAAGGAAAACGGGGACACGAGCGACATCAATAAGTTCATCGATCTGCCGCCTGCCAGTGCGGTGGGCTGCGGGCGTGTAACGGTTGGCGGAGGTCTCACGGATGCGGTGGGCCTCGTCGCAGATCAGAACGTCAAGAGTGTTCTGCTCTGCGCTCATGAAACTGTTGAAGTACTTGAACAGCTCCTGCACCTCCCGCTTGCGGGAACCCGCCACCTTCCGCATCGTCTTGGTGAACGACTGAGAACCGGTGGCATGCAGGGCTGGAACGCCCTGCCGGTACAACTCGCCGAGCAGGGACAGCGCGATCACGCTCTTACCGGTGCCTGGCCCGCCGGTGACAACCAGGACTTCCTTGTGGTCGGACCTCTTCGCCTTGTGCACGGCGTTGAGCACCAGCCGGTACGCAACTTGTTGTTCGTCGAGCAGGATGAACTGCTCACGCTCGCGCACTTCTTGAGCGGCGGCGGCCATCAACTGCTTCGACGGGACCGTCTTGCCCGACAAGAGTTCGTCAGCGGCACGGGCGCCTGGGTGCTTGTCGCTGAGCTTGGCGCGGAGAGAGTCGAGGAACTCCCCACGCCGAGTGCCGGTGAACAACTGACCGCTGTCGTCAAGCTCTACCGCGCGCAGGCCGCTGATCCCGGACTCGGTGGCGTTGTGCAGGAATGCCACTCCGCTGACCCGGCCGGGGTGCTCAGCCACCGCGCCGTTGAAATTGACGAGGTACTCACAGTAGCGCCGCACCTGCTCGATCGGGTTGAGAACCGGATGCGCATAGGGGTCCACGTGGCACAGGGTGGGGTCGTCCTCGTGAGGCTCGGCCTGACTCCACTGCTTCAGCTCCACCACGACGTAGGAGGGTTCCCCCGTTACCGGATGTTCGCCGGCCAGCACGGCATCGGCGCGCTTACTGTTCAGCGGTAGCGAGTACTCCAGCATGACCTCCACGTCGCCCAGGCCCGCATCGTTGAGAGCGGCGGCCAACTCGGGGATGCTCCCCTCCCAGGAGCGCACCTCCGAGGTTCCGGGCCGGTAGCCGTGCATACGGACGAACCGCTCGGTGAGTTGGAGGTAGAGCGAACTGTCGAGCGCCATGGCGGCGACCGTTTGTGCGGACGCGCGGAAGAGCAAGGACTTCCCCCAGGCAGCACGAAGTGACTCGTGCGGGTGGGGGCGTGTCCTTCGAAGCTCCACCGGGGTGGAACGGAAGCCCGTCGGGCCGCGTTGACGATGCGTTCGAGAATACCTGGCGGCCCTGACAGCCGCGCCGGTGACCCATGGGGCGGAGCCATCGGGCGCGCCGCGTCCGATGTAGAGCGGCATGATCAGCGGCGATTGCATCATGCCGCCGTGCCCCGGCATCAGGCAGGTCAGGAGCCCTTCGCGGCCGATTCAAGGATCGCGACGCACTCCACATGATGCGTCATCGGAAAGATGTCACCCAGGCCGAGACTAGGGAAACTTACAGGCCAGATGCTCTTTCCCGGCCCCGTCTTGGGATCGTCAGGCCGCAAAGCGTCAAATGAGCGTCACGGCGGAGAGAAAGCGACGGGGCGGCTAGCTGTAGCTAGGCCCTTCCCCGGCAGATCGCGACTGCTTCCTAATGCCGTGCGCATCCCACCCGCCCGTACACAGACCTCCGGGGCCCTGGAGCAGCGCGGGCTGATCAAGGGACCTGGCGTGACAGCGGACACGTCCCCGTGGTGACTGTGGACGGCCACTGCCAACTCAAGCACGGCAAGAATCCCCGGCAGGCCCAGGGCGCCATCGTCTCGATCACCAGGGATCTCCGTTCGCCGGAGGGCATGAACGCCGGCCGGCCCAACCAGGCCGACGCCAGGTCTCCGGATCGATGACCGGTCCATGTAGAGGCGACCGAACTGGGGTTGATGCTGGGGCCGGTCCCAGGGCGCGCAACCGCGGTTTGGGCGAGGCTCTTCGTCCGTGACCGCCCTGCCTCAACCGCCCCCAGCCGCCTGGAGAGTTGTGTGAGTGTGATGTCCCGGGGTCAGGAACTGAACAGCCGTTTTCGTCACCATGTGACGAGCCACCGCGGGCGCTACGCCGTCTATCTGACGGGATGCCTGCTCTTCTCGACCGGTGCCGCCTTCTTCATCCACGCCGATCTGGGCACCGACCCGCTGGATGTCTTCGCCCTCGGGCTGCTGGAACACGCTCCATTGACCATCGGTATCGCCCAGGCACTCGTCGCGGTGGTGTGCCTGGCCGTGTGGGCCGGCTGGAACCGGAGCAGGCCGCCCCTCTCGCCGTTCGTGACGTTCTTCCTCTGCGGCAGCATCATCGACGTGCTCCGCGCCGTGGACGCGGCCGGCCTGGTGCCGATACGGCCCGGCGCGCTCATGCTCGTCGGCGTACTCCTGTGCACCTACGGCTCCGCGCTGATCATCATGAGCGGCATCGGAATCCGCGCGATGGATCTGGTGGCGATCACCATGACTCACCGGTGGCGCTGGCCGTTCTGGGTAGCGAAGGGCAGCCTGGAGCTGATCCTGCTGGTGACCGGCTATCTGCTGGGCGGTCCGGTGGGGCTGGGCACCGTGTGCTTCCTGGTGTTGGTCGACACTCTCATCCAGCCGTGCATGTGGCTGAACGCACGCCTGTTCTCGCTGCGCAACCACGGGCTCGACCGGCCTGTGCCGATATCCGCCCAGCCCGGTCCCGCCACCGTCTGAACGAGAGGGTCTCCCCCATCATGTTGCTCTCCGATGTGTACCTCGCGGGTCTGGGGGCCCGTGTTCCCGAACGGGTCACCACCGAACAGGCCGTAGCCGCAGGCTGGTACGACGCGGCGGAGGCCGAGGCGCTCGGCTGGCGGTCGGTGGCGGTGGCCGGTGAGACACCCGCCCCCGACATGGCGATCGACGCGGCCCGCGAGGCACTGGCTGCGTCCGGTCACGCCGACGCCGACATCGACGTCCTCATACACGTCTCCTGCAACCACCAGGGCCCCGACCTGTGGTCGCCGCAGCACTACGTGCTCCGCCACACCGTGGGCGGCACCATCCCCGCCCTGGAGATACGGCAGGGGTGCAACGGCTTTCTCGCCGCGATGGAGTTCGCGAGCCTCTACCTGGCGGCGTCGGCGGACCGTACGGCTGCGCTGATCACGTCGGCGGACAACTGGGGCGATCCTCTCGTCGACCGGTGGCGGGCCACGCCGGGCGGGCTGTTCGGCGATGTGGCCACGGCGTGCGTCCTGTCCCGGCAGGGCGGTTTCGCCCGGCTCGTCAACGTACGCGCCGTGTCCTTGCCGGAGCTTGAGGAATTGAACCGGGGCGGGGAGCCGCTGTTCCCGCCGGGCTGCACGACCGGTACACGGGTGGATCTGCGCGAGCGCGCCGCCACGTACAAGGGCGGTCAGGACCTGGTCGACGCGGGGCGGCTCATGGGCGAGACCCAGCGGGCGCTGATCGTCGAGACACTGGAGGAGGCCGGGCTCAAGCCGCAGGACATCACGCGGGTGGCCCACCAGTTCGTCGGAGACCGACACGTGCTGGGACGACTGCTCGAACCGTTCGGTGAGGACGCGGCGGACAAGGGCGTGTGGGACTTCGGCCGGGGTGTGGGGCACACGGGGGCGAGCGATCAGAGCAGCGCGCTCCACCATCTGGTGTCGACCGGCGCGCTGTCACCGGGCGACCGGGTGATGCTGCTGGGCGCCGGCGCCGGCATCTCCTTCTCCTGCGCCGTGGTAGAGATCCTCGACGTCCCGGCACCGGCCGACAGGTGACCGTCGCCACATCTGTCCCGTCTGCGAGCGCATGGGCGCTGCGGATGCGGGAACCGGTCGCGGAAACACCGGCTCCGCTGGTGCGCCTGGTGTGCGTCCCGTACGCCGGGGGCGGCGCGGCCGTCTTCCACAGCTGGGCCGCTCAGCTGCCGGCCGCGGTCGAGCCGTGGGCGGTACGCATGCCGGGCCGCGACGCCCGGCTGGCCGAACCGCTGCGGACCGACCTGTGCGCGACGGCGGGCGAACTGGCCGATGCCCTGGCCCCGTCACTGTCCGGGCCGTACGCGTTCTTCGGGCACAGCCTCGGTGCCTTCCTGGCGTTCGAAACGGTACGGGCGCTGCGGGAGCGGGGGGTGCCGGAGCCGGTACTCCTCGCCGTATCGGCCCGCAACGCGCCGCAGGAGCCGACGTACAGAGGCACCGTGCACCAACTGCCCGACGAGGAGTACCTGAACGTACTGGACCGACGCTACGGCGCGATCCCGCCGCTCATCCGCGAGGACGCCCAGATGAGGGCGATGTACCTGCCGATCCTGCGGGCGGACACCACCATGCTGGAGACCTACCGCTACGTTCCGGGGCCCGCACTCAGCTGCCCGGTGATCGCCTACGGAGGCATCGAGGACCCGGAGACGACCGCCGAATCGCTGGCCGGCTGGAGGAAGATGACGCGCGGCGGTTGCACTGAAGTGCTGCTGCCCGGCGATCACTTCTTCCTCCAGCCGTCCCGCGACCGGCTGCTGGCGCACCTGTCCACGGAGGTGCTTCGCGCGCTGGTGCCGTGAGCGCTGTCAGCGCCTGCGTGCCGTGAGCAGGACGTATCCGAGCCCCGGGGTGTAGAACGTGTCGACCTCGGGGTCGAGCATGGCGCGCACGACTTCCTCGCCGGCGATGTCCACCCACTCCTCACGATGTTCCAGCATCATCGTCCGGAGTTGACCGCGCACCGGTTCGGGCACCCTGATGTGCGGCGTCACGTCCGCCATCTCCAGGACGTCGAACCCGGCCTTGGTCAGCAGTGGTTCGTACGTGTCCAGCGTCACCGCGGTGACCAGCGGGTGGATCTCGGACCAGTCCTTACCCGGCTCGTGGAACATGTCGGCGACGACAAGGGTGGCGCCCGGACGCAGCACCCGGGCGGCCTCGGCGACCGCCCGGGGCTTGTCCGGCATGTGGATGAGGGATTCGAAGAACCAGCCCGCGTCGAACGAGGCGTCCGGGTAAGGCAGTTGCTGGGCGTCGGCCTGTTCGAACCGGACACGGTCCGCCAGGCCCGACTCGGCGGCCCGAGCGGTGGCGAGCTCGATCTGGCGAGGGCTGACCGTCACGCCCACGACCTCGACCGGGTGGCCGCCCGCGAGCCGCAACGCCGGCTTGCCGATGCCGCAGCCGATGTCGAGCACGCGCTGACCGGCGTCCGGGGCGAGGCGCTCGATCATCAGGCCCGTCAGGCGTTCGGTGGCTTCCTGGAAGGTGGACGTGTCGTCGGCGTTCTGCCAGTAGCCGACGTGGAGGTTGCTGTCGTTGATGCGTGCGTGGAACTCGCTGAAGGAGTCGTAGAGATCGGCGACGGCTTCGCTGTTGGAGGCGTGCTGCGATGAGGTCATGCGTACCTCTTCTTTGGGTGAGTCGGACGCGGGTCCCGTGGGGTTCGGCTGCGGGTCGCGCTGGGTGGCGGTGCGTGGAGCCGGTTGTGGTCAGGTGGTGTAGTACCAGCTCATGGGGGTGGCGGCGGTCGGCGCAGAGGTCGATGCCAGGTCGGCGGGTTCGACGGCACAGCGGCGGCGGAGCGCGTCCAGCGCGGGAAGGCTTCCGAGTACGTCGTCGAACGGCAGCCCGAAGTCGACGAGGCAGGCGATCTCGTCCGCTCCCACCGCACGCAGCCTCTCGACAGTGGCGGCGCACTTGTCCTCGGTCCCCAGCAGCGAGCGGCGTGTGTAGTAGTCCTCCGCCATGATCTCGGCGAGCCTGTCCTGTTCGGCGGCGTCGGTGCCGCGCGCGTGGCCGCTGACCTTGTCGTCGTTGCGCTTCTGCGTCATGAACGAGGCCAGGTAGCGCTTGACCGGCTCGCGCACCCGGTCCCAGACGGCCTGCTCGTCGTCGCCGAGATAGGTGTGCATGCCCACGGTGACGGTGCCGGTGGCCGGGTCGTGGCCGGCTCGCTCGCGGGCCGCCCGGTAGCGGCCGATGTCCTCCTCCAGTTTCTCCCAGCTCGTGAGCAGCGTGAGGACGTTGAGTCCGCGCTCCCCGGCCTCCGTCCAGGTGTGCGGGTTCGAGGTGTGGACCAGCCACAGGGGCAGCTCCGCCTGGTGCGGACGGGGGTAGGTCCGCACGTCCAGGGTGCTGCCGTCCGGTCCGGGGAAGGCACGGGACTCTCCCCGCCACAGGGCGGCGACCGTGTCGACATGGTCGAGGGTGTACTGCCTGCGCCGCTCGTAGTGGTCCGGGTAGAAGACGAAGTCCCCCTGGTGCCATCCGGTTGCCAGGCAGACACCCGCCCGCCCGCCGGAGAGCTGGTCCACCAGCGACCACTCCTCGACGAGGCGGACCGGGTGGTGGTGGGGCAGGACCACGCTGCCGGCCCGGATCCGCAGGTTCTCTGTGGTGACGGCAAGGGCGGCTGAGAGCACGGCCGGGTTGGGGAAGCTGCCGCCGAACTCCTGGAAGTGGCGTTCCGGGGTCCAGATCGCGGTGAAGCCGCGGCGGTCGATGTAGCGGGCCACGTCGAGGATGAACCGGTACCGGCTGCCGAAGTCGTTGCGGTCGTTGGCGGAGAAGAAGTAGACGCTGAAGTCCATGGGTTTCCTCACCTGGTGGCTTCGGGGCCCGCCGGGCTGAGCGAGGCGGGAAACAGGCTGCTGGGGAACGTGGGGGTGTTGAGTACCGGCGACAACATTCCGGCGATCCGGGCCAGGTTCTCGTCGTGGGCGATGGTGTGGTGGTCGGCGCGCATCTCGTGGATGGTCAGATGCGGACCGACGAACTCGGCCAGCCCGTTGGACCGGTCGGCGCTTGTACGTGGCACGGCCGGCAGGTCGTTGCTGTTGCCGGGAGCGAGGAAGCCTTCCGTGGCGTGGAAGAGCGTGGTCGGGACCGCGCTGCGCAGGGGCTCCGGCCGATAAGCCTGGAGCAGATCGCCGTTGTGCAGCATGAGCTCGTGGCGGACCAGGATCTGACGTTCGATCATCTTCTGGTCGGGGCGGGCGGCGGAGCGGTCACGGATGTGACGGGCCACCAGGTCCAGCTGCGCCGCGAGATCGAGACCGGTGAGCGAGTCGAGCCGGATCTGCTCGCCGACCCCCCACCGCTGACACATCGCGTTGCCGAGCATGACCAGTGAGAACGCCTCGGCCTCCATTTCGGTGACCGTGCCCCAGTCCACGCTGTCCCAGGCCTCGGTGCCCGGCATGATCGGGTCGATGGCGATGAGATGGCTCACCTCCTCGCCCGCCAGCTGAAGCTGCCGGGCCATCTCGTAGGCGAGAACCCCACCGAAGGAGCACCCACCGAGCAGGTAGGGCTCCCCGGGGAAGCGGTTCCGCAGCTCTTCGACGTAGTGGGCGGCCATGTCCTCGACCGAGTCGTATCGGCGGGGCTCGCCGTCGGCAGCGGCGGCGCCGATCTGTTCCAGACCGATGACCGGCGTGTGCGGGCCCAGGTGCCGCGAGAGGTAGATCGCGTAGCTGACCTCGCCGTAGAGGTTGTGCGCCCAGATGGACCGGCGGCTGTCACCGTGCCGGTTGATGGCCACCACGGGCGAGGCCGCCGGGCTCCCGGGGGCGGTCGGTCGCGCCGGGGTGCGGCCGACCATACGTCCGGCGTGCCCGGCGCTCAGCAGCCGCCAGGGCTCGACGTCGATGTCGACGATCTCCGGGGGCGGCGCGATCCAGCGGTGGTAGTCCCCCGGCGCGCCTCCCGGGGCCGCGGCCCGTACGACCGTGGTGCGCTCCGGTCCGCCGATCGGGGGCAACCGGTGGGAGGCGGCGGCGGTGACGAGCGCCGCCCGCCATCGGGCGCCGCGCTCCAGCCGGGCGCTCAGGGCCTCGGTGTCCAGCGGCGCGTGGGCGGCCAGCGCCGCGCAGACCCGTGCCAGCCCTTCCCCTTCCGGGCCACCCGCCAGGTCGGCGGCGTTCGCCGGTCGGCCGGCGCCCCACACACCCGCCAGCGTCGCGGCCACCTCGGCCAGTGACGCCGTCCGCGTCTCGTTCCTCGGCTGCTCCCCGGGGGCGGGGGTCCCGATGAGTAGCAACTCCTCGACGGGCAGGCCACGGTCGTGGAGCAGGCGGGCGGTCTGCGCGGCGACATAGCCGGCCAGACCCTGGCCGGCTATGCGGCAGGAGCCTCCCTGGTGCGCCGCGACGACGGCTTCGGCACAGAGATCGGCGAGGACGTCGACGTCGGCAACGGGTGTCGCCCCGTCGCGGAAACCGGGCGCCTCGACGCCGATCACCGGGCCGTCCTTCCCCAACTGCCCCACCAGATGCATCAGCCAGGTCAGTTCACCGGTGTCACCGAAGACGCAGTACACGGGCGTTCCCGGCCCGTCTGCGGTGAACGGCACGAGCCGGGGCCGGGGAGCGACGGGCGGGGCAGGGAGCTGGGCGGGCGCGCTGCGGCTGACACCGTTGCGCCGGTCCAGGCCGGTCGGCACTTCGTCGGGCAGGACGAAGTCCCGCTCCAGGTGGGTGACCAACCTGTCGACACTGGGGTGTTCGAGAATCGCGGCCATCGGGATGTGGTCCCCGTAGCGGTTCTGGATTGTCTGCATGATCCGCATGGCACCAATGGAGTCGACGCCGTAGCTGGCGAAGTCCCGCGTGGGATCGACGTCACGCGCCGCGATGCCGACGCCGTCGGCGACCGCCGCGCGCACATGGCTGCGCAGGGCGGAGGCCGCGTCCAGGGGCTGCGCCGCGAGCGGGGCGGGAGTGGATGGGGCCGGGGCCGGGTGGGAGGCAGTGGCCGACGGCGGAGGAGGAGGGGTGTGCGGGGGCCGCGCAGTGGCGGATGCGATCGGTACGGCAGGGGCCGCGGTGGCAGGTGCCGGGGCGTCGGGGAGCCAGTACCTGTCGGGGGCGAACGGGTACGTGGGCAACGGAACCCTCGTCCCGGCGGCGCCGGCCCACAGGATCGCGAAGTCCACGTCCGTACCCGCCTCCCAGACCGTCGCGAGCCGTGTGAGGTCACCGTCGGCCGCCCGGCGCAGCGCCTCCCGCACGTCGCCGTCGTCGTACCGGCTTCGGCCGCCGTCCTGCCCGCCACGTGCCGTACGCGGGCCGTCGCCGTCCACGCGGGCGCGCAACGCCTCGGCGACCCGGCCGAGCGAGGGTGCCACGACCGCCAGTCGGGCGGCGAAGTGGCGACGCCCCGTCTGGAGCGTTCGGGCGACGTCGGCCGGGGCGACGGTGTGCAGCAGGCCGTCCCGTTCCCAGCGGTCGATGCGGTCGAGCAACCCGCGGGCGGCGGCGTCGAGCCGGTCCTCGTCACGCGCGCTCAGTACGAAGAGGTGGTCACCGCCGTCCGCCGATAGGGGCACGGCGTGCACAGGGCGCGGCGCCTCCTCCACCACCAGGTGGGCGTTCGTCCCGCCGAAGCCGAAGGAGCTGACCCCGGCGCGGCGAGGCAGCGGCGTGCCGGTGGCACCGTCCACGACGGGGAACCACGGGCGGGCCGAGGTCACCAGGTGGAAGGGCGAATCGGCCAGCCTGATCAGCGGGTTGACCCGCTCCACGTGGAGGGTGGGAGGCAGCATCTCGTGACGAAGGGCAAGCAGCACCTTGAACAGACCCGCCATGCCGGCGGCCGTCTCCAGATGCCCGACGTTGGTCTTCACACTGCCGAGGCCGCAGTACTGGCGGGGAGTGCCGTCCATCGGGCTCCCCACGGGCGGTTCGAACGCCGTGCGCAGACCGGTGACCTCGATGGGGTCGCCGAGTGCGGTGCCGGTGCCATGCGCCTCGACGTATCCGATCGTCTCGGGCCGGGCCCCGGCGCGCCGCTGCGCACGGGAGATCACCTCGGCCTGGGCGGCGGGGTTCGGCGCCGTGAGCGAGGCGGCGCGCCCGCCGTGGTTGGTCGCCGAGCCGGCGATGACTCCGTGGATGTGATCGCCGTCCTCAAGAGCCCGGCTCAGGGGCTTGAGCAGTACAGCGCCCACGCCCTCACCGCGCACATAGCCGTCGGCCCGGTGGTCGAAGGACTTGCATCGGCCGTCGGGGGCCAGCATGCCCGAGCGGCCGAACGCCTCGAAGCCGGTCGCCGCGACGATGACGTTGACGCCGCCGGCGATCGCCGATGTGCACTCACCGGTCTGGATCGCCCGGACAGCTCGGTGGACGGCGACCAGGGAACTGGAGCAGGCGGTGTCGACCGGTTCGCTGGGGCCGCGCAGATCGAGCAGGAAGGAAACGCGGTTCGCCAGCACACTGTGGTCGTTGCCGGTCATGAGCTGTCCGTCGAGGTCGGCGCCGCGCTCCTGGGCGAGTTCGCCGTACTCGGAGGAGGCCACACCGACGAACACCCCGCAGGTGGTTCCGGCGAGGTCCAGCGGGTTGTGGCCCGAGTCCTCGACGGCGGACCAGACAGTCTGGAGGAACAGCCGGTGCTGCGGGTCCATCACCCGTGCCTCGCGCGGGGAGATCTGGAAGAAGTCGGCGTCGAAGCGGTCCACGCCGTCCAGGAACCCGCCGCGGAAGGCGCGCGCGTCGGCACCGAATCGGTCGGCGGGCGCCTGGGAGATGAGATCGCGCCCCTGGACGAGGTTGTCCCAGAAGGTGTCGAGGTCCGGTGAGCCGGGAAATGCCCCCGCCATTCCGACCACGGCCACAGGCTCCTCGACGGCACCGGCTGCCGACGGAGCGGGGACGGGTTCGGACTCCGTCACGGGCTCGGGACGGGGTGCCGGCGATGGCGCAGGCCCTGGGGCCGGCTCCGGGGCGGAGAAGGAGGGCGGGTTGTCGCCGGCCGGGCCGTGGGTGGCCGCGACGAGGTGATCCACCAAGGCTGCCAAGTCCCGGCAGCCGTAGAGCACTTGCGGCGTCAGATCGGTTCCGGTGACGGTGGCGAGCCGGTCGGCGAGTTGCACCATGGTGACCGAGTCGAGCCCGAAGTCGCTGAGATGGTCGCCGGGATCGATGTCCGACGGCGCCACACCCAGCAGGTCACAGATGGCCTCGGTGACGGTGCGCCGCATCGTCACTGCGGCGGACGGCCGGCTGTCGTCGCCGGGGACGGAGTGCGTACGGGGCACGGAGGGCTCCTCGGACGAGCGGACGCCGGTGGCTGGTGACTCCGGCACGGACGATGCGGACGATGCGGAAGGCGCCGAACGGTCGGCGGCGGTGACGGCAGGCGCCGACCCGTCGGCAGACGTGACGGACGGTGCCGGCCCATCAGCCGGCGTGCCCGACGTACGGAGCCAGTAGCGGCCCGCCGCGAACGGGTAATGGGGCAGCGAGACGACACGGGCACCCGGCTCGGGTGCGTGGTCGGCCCGTGTGTCCGAGCCCTCGACCCAGCGCCGCACCACGGCGGCCGGGTGGTCACCGTCCTCCTCCCGGCCCCCACCGGTACCGGTCTCTACCAGCAGTGCGTGAGGTCGGGCCCCGGCACAGGCGTCGAGCACGGCGACGATGTCGTCGAGGGTGTGCACGACAGCACCGATCCTCGCGGGCAGCGGCTCGCGGCCGACCCGCAGGGTGTGGGTCACGTCGCGAGGGTTCAACGAGGCGCCGGGGCCTCGGAGGAACGCGGCGAGGCGGCCGGCGTGCGAACGCAGGATCTCGGGACGCCGGGCGGAGAGCAGCAGCGCCCGAGGCGGGTTCGTCCCGTCACTCTCCGGCGCGGTGGCCGCCGGTTCCTCCTCGACGATCACATGGGCGTTGGCGCCGCCGGCCCCGAAGGAACTGACGGCAGCCCGGCGGGGTGCCCCGGATGCCTGCGCGGGCCAGGGGACCGGCTCGCGCGGCACCTCGAAGCCGTCCGCCGTCAGCGGACCGTCAGTCCCTTCGGTCGGGACCAGGGTGCGGTGCCTCAGCTGGAGTACGACCTTGGCCAGCTGCACCATCCCGGACGCGGCCTCCAGGTGTCCGGTGTTGGGCTTCACCGACCCCAGGCGCAGGTGGTGCCCGTCGGCCCGGACACCGTAGGCCCGGCGGAGAGCGGCGAGTTCGACCGGGTCACCCACCGGCGAACCCGTCGCCTGGGCCTCCACGTACTGCACACTGCGAGCGTCCGCGCCCGCCGATCGCAGCGCCCGCGCGATCAGCTCGACCTGGGCCTCGACGCGGGGTACCGCGTAGGCGTCGGTCGGTCCGTCGGCGTTGACCGCGGAGCCGAGGATGCGGGCGTGTATCCGGTCGCCGTCCCGGACGGCGTCCGAGAGCCGTTTGAGTACCAGGGCGCCGACGCCTTCCCCGGTGACGATTCCGTCCGCGGCGGTGTCGAAGACGAGCGGGGTACCGCCGGGTGACAGCATCCGTGCCGCCGCCAGATCGGCGTGGTGACTGGGGTGGAGTATCAGATTTACGCCGCCGACGAGAGCTGTGGCGCACTCGCCGGCGCGCAGGCTCCGCAGGGCGAGGTGGAGGGCGGTGAGCGCGGACGAGCAGGCCGTGTCGACGGCCATGCTGGGCCCGGTCAGACCGAAGGTGTGGGAGACGCGGTTGGCGACGGACCAACCGGCCGAGAGCGCCCGTGCGTCGTTGCCCCGCGCTCTCTCCTCGGCACCGAGGAGGGCGTACTGGTGATGCATCAGTCCGACGAAGACGCCGGTCGCCTCTCCCCTGTCGGTGGTCCGTTCACGCAGCCGCACGGGCGGCAGCGCCGCGTCCTCCAGTGCTTCCCACGCGGTCTCCAGGAAGAGGCGTTCGGCGGGATCCATGCGCTCCGCCTCGCGCGGGGCGATCCGGAACAGCAGCGGGTCGAAGCGGTCCACATCGTCGAGGAAGCCGCCCCAGCCGTGTTCCCCGGCCGGGTGGTCCGGTGAGGTCTCCTGCCAACGGCCGGGCGGTTCACGGGTGATGAGGCGTCGTCCGGCGACCAGATGGCTCCAGAGGGTGTCGAGATCCCCGGCCCCCGGATAGCGGCCGGCGATCCCCACGATCGCGATGGGCTCGCCGTCCCCGAGGGGAGCGGTGGGCGCCGGGTCGGCGGGCGCGGCTTCGGGTGCGGGGCCGGGCGTTGACAGGTGTACGCGCCCGTCGGATTCAAAGATTCCGGGCGACGTGGGCAGCGCCGCGGCAAGTTCCGGCGCCCTCACCTCGGTGAGGGCGCGAGCGACGGCAGCCACCGACTCGCCCGTCGCGAGCAGTTCCCGCGGCACGGTGCCGATCTCCTGTTCCAGTCGTCCCACCGCATCCATGACGGTCAGTGAGTCGGTGCCGAACGAGGCGAGGGGAGCTGACACGTCCAGTTCGCCGGACGGCATCCCGAGCAGATCGGCGAAGAGGTCGCGCAGGTGGGACGTGGTGCGCGCGACGAGATCGTCCGCCGGGGAGGCGGATTCGGGAGCGGGCACGGGCTGGTCGGGTACATGCGCGGACCGGGCTCGCAGGGGGTCCGCGGCGGGTTCGGCGGAGTCCGCCGCGGGAATGGACCAGGCACTCCTCCGCGCCACGAAAAGGCGCTGGCCGGCCTGTTCGTCGCTCCAGCCGTGCACTCCGAAGTCACGGCACTGCTCGAACCCGGCCTCCGCCAGGAGTGCCCGCCAGGTTCCGGAGGCGAGCAGGGGCCCGTGCGGCAGCCGCAGTTCGGGATCGCGGGCGAGCCACCAGCCGCCGGTGAGACCGAAGACAGGAGTGACCGCGTCCAGCACGCGCGTCGCCTCGTTGACCGCGAGCAGCCCTCCGACGACGGTCAGTCGCGCCGTATGGGCGAGGGTGCGCCGGATGTCGCCGGTGGCGTGGAGGACGTTGGTGGCGACGACGATGTCGTAGGGGTCCCCGTCGAAGCCTTGGCCGGGCAGGTCGCCACAGATGTCCAGGGTCCGGAACGCCATGCCGGGCCGTCCGTCGGCCAGCCGTCCGCGAGCCGCGGCGACCAGGGACGGCGAGATGTCGGTGACGTCGTACGAGACAAGACCCGTCTGTGTGCCGAGGGCATCGAGAACGGCGCGTGTGGTGGCGCCGGTTCCGGCGCCGATCTCCAGGATCCGCACACGGCGGCCGGGTTCGGTGGCCACCCGGTCGGCCACTGCCGCCCGCACCGCGGTGGCGGTCAGGTCGTTGAAGTGCCGGGTACGCGGATCGTCGGCGTACAGGGCCGCCATCCGGTGGTCGGAGCCGCCGGGGAACAGGACCTCCAGGCCGCGCCGCCGCCCGGACAGCACGTCCGGCAGAGCGGCGGCGCAGTCGTCCACAAGGTCCAGGGTGGGACCGAGGCGGCGGAAGCGGTCGGTCAGTCGACGACGGGCCGCGCTCCTGCGGCCGGGCTCGGCGAGGACGGTGGTGACGCGGTACCGGCCGTCGTCGGCGGTGACCAGCCCACCCGCGGTGAGAGCGGCCAGCAGGGCGTCGAACAGATGCCGCCGGTCGTCGCGGACCGCGAGATCGGCAGACAGTTCTCGCGGGTCGCGCGCTTCGCCCGCGGCGAGCGCGGGGGCCGCGTCGCGCAGCGCGTCGAGCACGGCGAGCCGGGCGTAGTCGTCCACCGCGTCGAGGTAGTCGGGCGCGTACGGCTCACCGGCGGCCCGCAGGGCGGAGTCGAGCGCAGCCACCGGGGCCCGGAGGGTGTCCGCCCCGTCGTCGGTCAGGCGCAGCCGGTCGCCGGGGTGCAGCGGGGTCACGCGCGCCAGTTCCGCGGTGTCGGCGCGCAGCGGGGCCACTTGGGTGAGCCCGCTGCCGAGTACCTGCCGGAAGGCCCGCAGTCCTTCGGCGGCGGACAGTGGTCGTACCCCCCAACGGGCGAGCCGCTCGCGGTGCTCGGGGGTCGCGACGGCGCCCTCGTCCCCCCAGTAGCCCCAGTCGAAGACGGTGACGGGCCAGTGGAGCCGGTCGGCCAGATATGCGCCGTAAGCAGTGAGGAAACTGGATCCGGCGGTGTAGTTGGACTGCCCCGGGTTGCCCGTGTGGGCGACGGCCGAGGAGAACAGAGCGAAGAAGTCGAGCTTCTCGGCGGTCAGCGCGTCGGCGAGCGCCACCGTCCCCCTCGTCCTCGGCGCGAACGCCGCGTCGAACGTCTCGTCGTCCGACTGCGCGATGGTCCGGTCGGCCAGCACGAACGCGGTGTGGAGCACGCCGTCAACGCCGCCGTACTCCTCGTGCATCCGCCCCACGGCGGCGTGGGCGTCGGACGGATCGGTCACGTCACCGGACAGATAGCCGAGCCGGCCGCCCGCGCCGCGCAGCCGGTCCAGAGTCCCGGCGGGCAGCTGCTCCTCGTTCCTGCGTCCGGTCAGCAGCACCCGGGCGTCGTACGCGCGCAGCAGATGATCGGCGACGACCCGTCCGAGACCGCCGGCGCCACCGACGACGAGGTAGCGCCCGCCGTGCCGCAGCGGCAGGTCCTCAGTGAGGGCGGGAAGGCGGGCAGCGGTGTGCCGTTTGACCAGCCGGGTGCCTTCGCGCAGGGCCACCTCCTCGAGCGGTACGGCCTTCCGCTCGGCGGCGACGGCCACCACGAGGGCGGAGAAGTCACCCTGTTCGGCGCACCGCTCCAGGTCGGCGCGGCCGAGGTCCACGCAGACGACATCGAGGAACGGCAGTTCGCGGGAGAGAGTACGGGCCATTCCGTGCAGTGATCCGGCGAAGGGGTTCTCCACGGGGTGGCCGGGCAGCGGGTGGCTGTCGCTGGTGAGCACCACGAGGCGGATGTCGCGCGGGCGCAGGTCGGCCAGCGACCTGGCCAGGCGAAACAGGGCCAGGCAGCCCCTGCGCTGGGTGTCCTGAAGGTGGTCGAGGTCGGTAGCGGAGTGTCGACGGGTGTCGACGCCGCCGGTGAAGTAGACGGTCGTTCCCCGGGAACAGCGTTCCAGGAGGTCCCGGTACTCCCCGACGGTGTCGAGGGAGGCGATGTCAACCGTCCCGTCCGCGCCGTGATGGCGCGCCAGCGCGGCGGCCACACCGGCGTCGTGCCCCGCGGTCAGGACCAGCGCGGGCCCCGTGGCGGCCGGGACAGTCTCCTCGTCGGATCGCGGCTCGACCCGCCACACCGGCACGAGGTACGGCACGTCGGCGACACTCGGCCGCAGCACGGTCAGGCCGGTGATCTCGACCAGGACGCGGCCGTCGGCGTCCGTCGTGCGGACGTCGCAGACGACGGTGCCCCGCGCGGGGTCGGCGGTCACCAACTCCGCGACCGCGTAGCGGGGGGCGGTCCGGTCGTCGTGAACACGGACCAGCTCGGCGGCGGCGGGCCGGGTGGCCGGCTCGTCCCAGTCGGGCACGGCGCCGTGGACGGCGTGCAGCGCGGCGTCGGTGAGTCCGGGGTCGGCGGTGCCGGCCCCTTGCTCTCCCGGTCCGGAGGGGGACAGTTCGGCAAGCGACAGTCCGTCGCCGCACCAGAGGCGTTCGACCCTGCGGTACGACGGTCCGTAGACGAGCCCCCGCGCATCCGCGCCTCGGTAGAACGCGGCTCCGTCGACCTCGCGGGCGCAGCGGGCCCGAACCGACTCGATGCCGACCGGGTCGGGCGTGCCGATGGCAGGGGTGGTGTCGTCCGGGAGGACCGCGCGTGCCGTGGCGTGCACGACCGCGCTGTCGACCGATCCGGTGACGATCTCGACGTGGACCGTCCCGTCGTCGCGCCGCGTCCGTACCGCTGACGGGGCATCAGTTGCCACCACCAGAGGGACACGCCATCGAAGGTCGGCCAGTTCGGTGACCGGACGGCCGGTGCTCAACTGGGCGGCGGCACGGGCCAGTTCCAGATGGGCGGTGCCGGCCAGCACGGGGGCGCCGTCGACGAGGTGGTCGGCGACCCACGGGTGTTCGGGGGTGAGGGTGACGGCGTACTCAGCCGATCCGGCCCCGGAGGCGGCCCGTTCGGCGAGCGGCGGGCCGTCGGGCGGGGGGCTGGAGACGGACGGCGGGGTTTCGACGGTGTCGGGCCAGTGGACGGGACCGGCGAACGGATAGGCGGGGAGCGAGACGATTCGCGGGGCGCCGGCGCCACTCGGCGTGCGGTCGGCCCCGGTGTGGCCGGCCTCTTCACCCCGTACCCAGCGGGCGGCACTGCCGCGCAGGTCCGACGGGTCCTGCGGGCCCGCTGCCGGCCGTGGCAGCGTCTCGGCACCAACCCGTCCGGTGGCGGTCGCCGCGCCCGTCGCGGCGTAGGAGAGCAGCGCGGTCCGCAGGGCCTCGCGGGTGCGCACGACGAACGCCGCGCGGCACTCGAAGTCCTCCCTGCCGACGCGCAGCGTGTGGGCGATGTCGGTGAGGGTCACGTCGGCGCTCCGAGGCGCCGTCAGAAATGCGGCGAGCCGGTCGGCGGTGGCGGTCAGCCGGTCGGGGGTCCGCGCGGACAGCAGGATCAGCCGCTCCTCGTCGGGAAGTTGACCCGTGCCGGTGTCCGGCCGCACGGCCGGGTACTCCTCGATGACGGCGTGCGCGTTGGCTCCGCCGGCGCCGAACGAGCTGAGCGCCGCGCGCCGGGGCCCTCCCCCCGCGACGTGCCAGGGCTCGGCCGTGCGCTGGAGCCGGAACGGCGTGGCACCGAAGTCGATCCGCGAGTTCGGCGGATCGCTGTGCAGGGTGGGCACCAGGGTGCGGTGCCTGAGCTGCAGAACAAGCTTGGTGAGCCCGGCGATACCGGCGGCGGCCTCGGCGTGGCCGATGTTGGGCTTCAGCGAACCCAACGCCACCGGGGCCCGCCGCTCCGCGGAACGGCCGAAAGCCCGTGCCAGGCCCTCGATCTCGATGGGATCGCCGAGTTCCGTACCGGTGCCGTGCGCCTCGACGCAGCTGATGGTCCCGGCGTCGACCCCGGACCGGCGCAGTGCGGAGCCGATCACGGCGGCGTGGGCCTTCGGGGAGGGCACGGTGTAGCCGTTGGTGCGGCCACCGTGGCTGATGGCGGTGGCGCGGATGACGGCGTCGACGCGGTCTCCGTCGGCGCGGGCGGCGGCCAGTGGTTTGAGCACCACGGCGCCGACGCCCTCGCCGGGTACCAGGCCGTTGCCGCCCTCCCCGAACGCGCGGCAGACGCCGTCGGGGGACATCATGCGCTGCTCGGCGAGCATGCCGAACTTCATGGGGTGCAGATTGAGGTAGGCGCCTCCGGCGACCGCCATCCGGCACTCGCCGTGACGAAGGCTCTCGCAAGCGAGGTGAAGGGCCGTCAGGGAGGCGGAGCAGGCGGTGTCGACGGCGAGGCTCGGCCCGTGTACGTCGAGGAACCAGGAGAGGCGGTTGGCGAGCGAGAACTCCATGGAGTAGGCGGGGACGGGGTTGCCCTTGCCCCATTCCTCGGCGCCGACCAGCCCGTAGGCGAGACCCGTCGTGCCGGCGAACACGCCGACCGCGTGACCGTCGTCGGTGCGGGTGGCACGGTGGAGGCGGTCCCGGGTGTAGCCGGCGTCTTCCAGTGCGGTCCAGGCCACCTCCAGGAAGAGGCGTTCGGCGGGGTCCATCCGCCGTGCCTCGCGCGGCGCGACGGAGAAGAACAGGGAGTCGAAGCGGGACATGTCGTCGAGAAAGCCGCCCCAGCGGCCGTAGCTGGTGCCGGGCAGCCGCTCGCCCCGGTCGGTCCAGCGGGCCTTGTCCCACCGCTCCGCCGGTATCTCGGTGATCGCGTCGCGGCCCTCCACCAGCATCTGCCACAGTTCGTCGACATCGCGTGCGCCGGGGTAGCGGCCGGCGATGCCGATGACGGCGATCGCGTCGTCGGGGGCCCTCTCAACCTCACGGGTGCCCTCCCCCGCCGGCTCCGACCGGGGAGTACCGGATGTCCTCGTGTACGACGCGGGGTCGGGGTCGGGATCGGCGGAGGGCGTGGGCGCGGACGCGAGCGAGGAGGCCGCCAGCGCCTCGCGGTGGTGCGAGACGAGATAGGCCGCCAGGTCGTCCACGGTCCGGTGGTCGAACAGCAGGGTCGCCGGCATGGGGCCGAGACGGTCCTCCAAGGCGGTTCCGAGGCGTTTGACCATGACGGAGTCGATACCGAGTGCGGAGAACTCCTGGTCGGGCCGGAGCCGGCCGGGCTTCATCCGAGTGAGCCGGGAGACCTCGCCGAGCAGGAGGTCCCGGGCAGTCGCGGTCAGTGCGCCGCTCACCGGCCCGGACGGACGGTCCACCGCCTCGTCGGCCCGCACGCCCGCCGGGGACCCGGCCGGAGGGGCGAGCCGGTCCTGTACGAACTTCTCGATCCGGGCCCGGTGTCCGTGAACGACGACGATCTCGGGCGCGTCCGCCCGCAGTGCGGCGGCCAGCACCGACAGCCCGGTTCGCGGCGGCATCCCGACCATTCCCTGGAGGGCCTCGACGGCCCGCCGGTCGGTGTCGCTCAGCGTCATCCCGCCGTCGGCCCACAGCGGCCAGCCGACGGAGACGGTACGCCCCCGACGGCGGCCCGTCGCCACCAGCTCCGCGCGCCGGACGGCGAAGCCGCCCAGTGCTCGGCCCGCCGCGGCGTAGTCGGCCTGACCGGGGTGGCCGGCGTACCCGGCGAGGGAGGAGAACAGCGCGAAGTGCCGCAGCGGTTCGTCGCGGGTGGCCTCGTCCAGGGCGCGCGCTCCCGCCAGCTTCGGCGCCAGCACGCGTGCATGAGCGCCGGGAGCCTTGTTGGCGATGTAGGCGTCCTCGTTGACCCCCGCCAGGTGCAGCACGTCGGTGACGGGTCCGAAGGCCGTGTGTGCCTCCGCCACGGCCCGGCGTACGTCGTCCAACCTGGTCGCGTCGCCCTGTACGTAACGAACGCCCCCGCTGCCCGCGTCCCGGACGCGCCGCACCAGATCGTCGACGCCGGTGCCGGGCGCGGACCGGCCGAGCAGGACAAGACGGGCTCCGGCACCGACGGCCAGTTCCTCCGCCAGGCGCAGGGCGATCCCTCCCCCGCCGCCCGACACCAGATGGACACCGCCCAGGGCGTCGGGCGCCGTGTCGGGGGCCAGCTCGGTCGCGGTCAGGGTACGTACCCACCGTCCGTCCGCATGCACTCGGACCTGATGCAACGGCGGTGCGGGGAGCGCGAGTTCACGCAGGGCGGCCTCGACGGGAGCGGCGAGGCCGACGGCGGAGACGGCCACCGGGCGGAGCCGGCCGTCCTCCAGGGCGGCGATCGAGCAGAACCCGCCGAGAGCGTCCGCCGATTCGACGCCGCGCTCACCGACAGCGACACACGCGATCGCGACCGGGCTTCTGCCCGGCCGACGGATCAGCGTACGCACGACCGGATACATGGCGTCCAGGCACCGCTCGGGGCCCTCCGCCGTGACGACGACCACCTGTTGGGGCGCCTCGCCGTCCGCGTCCAGCCGTTCCCAGAGGCGTTCCCACGACGCGTCGTCGCCGACTCTGAGCGCCGAGGCGTCCGAGGGGTCGGTCCGCCCCGTCGTGGCCCGCACCACCCTCACGCCCGCCGCCTCGGCGAGACCGGGACGGTCGGCGGCGGAGGGGTCCAGCACGACCAGCGGGCGGGGTCCGGGTGACAAGGGGGGAGCCGCGGCCGGTTCGGCTCGCTGCCACCCGGCCCGGTAGGCCACCACCTCGCCGTTGTGACCGTCGGCGCGCATGAGTGCGACCGCGTCGGCGACAGCCAGCTCTCCGGTCCGGACGCGCTCCAGGATGTCCCGCCGGTTCATTCCTGAGATCACCGCACACCTTCCATCAGCTGTTCCGCCTGGTCGACCGTGAGGCGCCCTTCGTTGAGGGCCTGGAGCAGTTCGGGCAGGGAGTCGCCCGCCGACGGCACCGGTGCCGGGGCCGACCGGTCCGGCTCCAGGGGTTCCGCCCAGTGCCGCTGGGCCTCGAAGGCGTACCCGGGCAGCGACACGCGCCGGCCGGGGCCGGGCAGCAGTGGCGCGGTGCCCGCCGTCCACCGCCGCGCGGCCTCCGCCGCATCGGACGGGGAGTTCGCGTCATGGACGGTCGCGGAGGCGTCATTGGCGTCGCCGGTGATGGCTCGTGGGTCCGGCTCTCCGTCGAGGGTTCGCCGCAGGACGGTGACGAGTTCCTCGGTCGTGGTGACGGTGAACGCGGCGCGGCGCGCCATCTCGTCCCGGCCCACGGCGAGGGTGTGGGCGATGTCGGCAAGCGCCGGCAGGGGCCCCGGCCCGGTGAGGGCGGCGTACAGGGCCCCGATCTGTGCGTGCAGCCGCTCCGGAGTGCGGGCGGACAGCGGCACGACGAACGGGCTCCCCCCGGCTGCCGGGACGGCAGAGGGACGGGTCTCGGGGAAGTCCTCCAGGAGGACGTGCGCGTTGGTGCCGCCCAGTCCGAAGGCGCTGACCCCGGCCCGCCGTGGTCCGTCGTGCGCGGGCCACGGGGTGAGCCGGTCCGCCACCCGGAAGGGGCTGCCGTCCAGGTCGAGCAGGGGGTTGGGCTCGGTGAAGTGGAGGGTCGGCGGAACCATCGCGTGCCGCATGGCGAGAACCGTCTTGACGACTCCGGTCAGTCCGGCCGCCGCCTCGGTGTGGCCCACGTTGGACTTGACCGTACCGAGCAGGCACCAGGGCTCGACCTCTTCGGCGTCCGTCCTGCCGTCCAGAGAGGCGAACGCCTTGCGCAGCCCCCGGACTTCGATCGGGTCGCCGACCTCGGTGCCGGTGCCGTGCGCCTCGACATAGGTGACCGTACGAGGGTCGACTCCGGCATCGCGGTAGACGGAGGCGATCAGATCCGCCTGGGCGGTCGGGTTGGGCATCATCAGGGAGTCCATGTGGCCGCCCCCACCGTGCGAGACGCCGCTGCCGCGTACGAGGGCGTAGACCGTGTCGCCGTCGGCGAGAGCCCGGGAGAGCGGTTTGACCAGGACGGCGACGGAGGCCTCGCCGCGGACCATGCCGTTGGCCCGGCGGTCGAAGGCAGCGCAACGCCCGTCGGGCGACACGATGCCCAACTGACCGAGCGCCACGAACAGATCGGCCGTCAGGAACAGGTGCACCCCGCCGACCAGCGCGGCCTCGCACTCCCCCGCGCGGACCGCGCGCGCAGCCCGGTGCAGGGCGGTCAGCGAGCTGGAGCACGCGGTGTCCACGGCTTCGCTGGGCCCGCGCAGGTCCATCTGGTACGAAACGCGGTTGGCGATCAGGCAGTGGCCGTTGCCGCTGACGACATGTCCCTCACGGTGGCGTCCGGCGCGCTGGAGCTGCCAGTCGTAGTCGTGGGAGGTCGCGCCGACGAAGACACCCGTCCGGCTGCCCCGCAGGTCCGCCGGGCGGTGGCCCGCGTCCTCCACCGCGTGCCAGGCGGTCTGGAGCATCAGCCGCTGCTGGGGGTCCATCAACTCGGCCTCCAGCGGGGTCATACCGAAGAAGTCGGCGTCGAACTCGTCGACGCCGTCGATGAAGGAGCCCCACCGGCTGTTCACCGTGCCGGGCGTACGGTGCGGGTCGCCGAACACCTCCCGCCAGTCGAACCGGTCGGCGGGGATCTCACCGACCAGGTGCTCGCCGTCGCGCAGCCGACGCCACCACGTGCGCAGGTCCGGTGAGCGCGCGAAGCGCCCGGCCATTCCGACGATGGCGACCGGGTCCTCGGGCGCCTCGTCCTTGGTCCATGTCCTGCGGGGAGTGGCGGACCGCGGAACGGTCGAAGGCTCCGGGGCGGCGGGGGCCGGGGCGATGTTCGACGGAACCGGCGCGTGTACGGCCAGATGGGCCGCGAGCGAGTCGATCGATGTGTGCTCGTAGAGCAGCACCTTCGGCAGCCTGCCGAACTCCGGTTCCAGACTTCGGACCAGCTGAATGGCGCTCAGGGAGTCCATTCCGTAGCGGTCGAACGGCGTGGCGGTGTCCACCTCCCCGGGCTCCCGTCCGAAGAAGCTCGCGAACACGGGGCGGAGGCGTTCACGAATCTCGTCCGCGTCTGCGTTGGGCGGTGTGACGGGCGCCGGGACGGCCGGTGCGGAGGAAACCTCGGGGACGGGCACGGGACTGCTCACGGGCGTGGGCATGCGGCGTGCCGGGACGGTGGAGGGCACCTGGCTGTAGAGCACCGCGTTGTCGAACTCGTCCTCGGCCAGGTCCGGCGCGCCGAGCGCCCACGTGCACTCGAACCCCTGCTCGGCAAGGGCCGCCCGCCACCGCGGTACGTCGAAGAACGGCGAGTGCGGCAGTCGCACCCCGGCATCCGTGGCCGACCAGTAGCCGGGCAGCGGTCCGATCATCGCGGCCATGCAGTCGTGGTTACGGACCAGTTCTTCCAGGACGAGCACACCGGCGGGGGCGAGCAGCCTGCGGACGCGGGCAAGGCTCTCCCCGAGGTGGCGGCTCGCGTGGACGGAGTTGGCCGCGACGACGATGTCCACGCTGCCCGGTGCGAAGCCCTGCTCCACCGGATCCCGGTCGAGGTCGAGCACCGCGCAGGAGAAGGCCACCGGCGTTCCGGCGAACCGGGCGCGGGCGGCAGGCAGGAAGGCGGGCGAGACGTCGGTGAACTGGTAGCTCACGCCGGGGCCGTACTCCGCGACGGCCTCCAGCAGCCGCCGGGTGGTTCCGCCGGTGCCTCCGCCGATCTCCAGGAGCCGTACGGGCTCGTCGGGCCGGGACTCCCGCAGGTTGCGTACGCGGGCGGCCACCAGCCGGGCGACGATCTCGTTGTGATGGTCGGCGACGGTGTTGCCGTCGTAGATGTGCAGCAGCAGGTCGGGGTGGTCGGGAGAGAAGAACACCTCCAGGGCGTCCGCCCGGCCGGCCAGGATGTCGGGCAGCCGGGGCAGACACACGGTCACCAGGTCCAGCCAGGGGCCGAGTTCGGGGTGTTCCGCGCGCAGGGCGGCCATTTCGGCGGGGAAGTCCGCCGGGCCGACCGGGCCGGGCAGCGTCGCGCTCATCGCGGCCAGCGCGTCGGCCAGCCGTCCGTACCGGTCCTCGTCCTGCAGCATGCCGCGCAGGCGCTCGGCGGTGAGCGGGGAGCCGCCCTCGCCGAGCAGCCGCACGCACCAGCGCCTGAGCAGGTCGTCGAGCCGGTCCAGGCCCAGCCCGGCGTGCCGGCCGGAGAATCCACTCGCCAGGACGTGCCGGCGCACCTCGGAGACCTCCGGGGCCTCGGCCGCGCCCGTCCCCGCGTCGGGAACCGCCGGCTCCTCCGTACCCCTGGAGGCCTCCTGGGGGACGGCAGTGCCGGAGGGGGCATCGGTGTCGGCGAACCAGTGTCGGCTCCCGGCGAAGGGGTGAACGGGCAGGTGAATGCGCGGAGTTCCCGGACCGGGTGACACGTCGTCCGGGACCGCACCGCCGCCGGCCCAGATGCGCGCCGCCTCCCGCAGCCGCGGGCCCACGGCCCGGTCGGCGGCGGCGACGTACACCGCGTTCAAGGTGTCCTGGTCGGCCAGGTACTCGTCCATCGCGGACAGCAGCCCATCGGCGGAGGCGGCGACCAGGGCGACCCGGTGAGGCATCGGCTCGCGGCCGTGGTGAAGCGTCGCGGCCAGCCCGTCGAGGGGCGTACGCGGCGTCCCGGCCAGGAAGTCGCGGTGACGTCGCACCAGTTGACGCAGAGACCGGTGGTCGCGCGCCGAGAAGGGGAACAGCCGTGGTTCGTCGGCGGCGGCGGAGGCGGGCCGGCCGGGAGCCTGCTCGACCACCGCGTGGGCGTAGGACCCTCCGAAGCCGAACGAACTCACCCCGGCGACACGGCGCCGACCGGCGGGAGTTTCCCAGTCGAGCAGGCGTGTGGGGATGTGGAGCGGGGACCCGTCGAGAGGGATGTGCGGACTGGGACGGCTGTAGTCGGGCATGGCGGGGATCACCCCGTGCCGCGTCTGCAGGACGGCCTTGACGAGGCCGACCAGCCCCGCGGCTCCCTCCGCGTGCCCCAGGTGCGCCTTCGCAGACCCGACGGCACAGAAGGCCGACGCGGTGGTGTGGCGTCGGAAGGCCGCGACCGCGCCCTCGATCTCGACGGGGTCGCCCAGCGCCGTACCGGTGCCGTGGGCCTCCAGATAGCCGATGTGCGCCGGGTCGACACCGGCCTGCGCCCAGGTGTCCAGGAGCAGTTGTGTCTGCCGGGCGGGGTTGGGCGCGGTGACCGAACCGGCGCGCCCGCCGTGGTTGACGCCCACAGCCCTGATCACGGCGTGGACGGGGTCGCCGTCGGCGAGCGCCCGGTCGAGGGGTTTGACCAGGACGGCGACGACGGCCTCGGCGGGCACGTAGCCGTCGGCGCGGGCGTCGAAGGTGTGGCAGCGGCCGGACGGGGACAGTGCCCCGAGCGCCGAACTGCGCACGTAGTGCTGGGGGTCCAGGATCAGGTTGGTCCCGGCGGCGAACGCCATGTCGCACTCGCCGCGGCGTACCGCCTCGACCGCCAGGTGCAGGGCGTACAGGGACGACGAGCACGCGGTGTCGACCACGAGGGAAGGTCCGGTGAGGTCGAAGTGGTACGCGGCGCGGTTGGCCGCCATCGTGACGGACGTGCCGGTGACGTCGTGCGCACCCATACGCCGTCCGGCGGCCGTCATGGCCTGGTCGTAGTCGCCGAAGCAGCGTCCCACGAAGGTGCCCGTGGCCGAGCCTCGCAGGCGTGGGGCGACGGCGGCGTCCTCCGAGGTCTCGTGCAGCACCTCCATCAGCAGTCTGGTCTGCGGGTCCAGGCCCTCGGCCTCGGCCGGGGTGAGGCCGAAGAAGGCCGCGTCAAAACGGGTGACGTCGTCCAGGAAGCCTCCGTGCCCGCAGTCGGTGGCGTCCACGCGGCGGCCCTCTGGGTCGTGGAAGAGGCTGTGGTCCCAGCGTTCGGCCGGCACCGGGCCCACCAGGTCGCGGCCGGCCAGCAGGTCGGCCCAGAATCCGGCGGTGTCACGGGAACCGGGGAAGCGCCCGGCCATGCCGATGACGGCGATCGGCTGCTCCCCGCGCGCCATGCCTGCGCCGGGACGGGGAACGGGGGCAACGCGGGGAACGACGGCGGACGGCGCGGACGGGCCCACGGGGATTCCGTCCGGGCCGCTCCCGCCGCCCTGTTCACGGTTGCCGTCCGCGGGCGGCCCGTCGGGCACGGGCCCGGCCGACGAAGTTGTCACCGCCGACACCGCCGTCGCGTGATCGTCGAGCAGATGACCGACGAGCCGGTCGGTGTCCGGGTAACGCAGGAGAGTGGTGGCCGGCAGCTCGGCACCCAGCCAGGTGCCGAGTTCCGTCGTCAGCCCGGCGAGTTGTACCGAGGTCAGTCCCAGCGCCATGAAGCCCGTCCTTGTCCAGTCGGGCGGCGGTTCGGTGCCGGCCCGGCGCAGCGCCGCCGTGACCATGGCCTCCACCGCGGCTTCGGCGCGGACCCGTTGGTCCGGTAGGGCGGACGGCCCAGGAAAGCGCGTCGGCGCCGCCGACGGCTCGTCCGGCGCGCAGTCGAGCGCCTGCGGCACGGTGTCGAGCGCGGCGGTCAGCCGGGCGGGGTCGCCATGCAGCACGACCACCCGTTCCGCTCCGAGGACGAGTGCGGCGTCGAGGGTGTCGAGAGCGGTGCCAGTGTCGAGCGGAACCGATCCGGTCCGGGCCAGTACCCGGTCCTGGAGCGCCGGGTCGATCCGCATCCCGCCGTCCCGCCACAGCGGCCAGTCCAGGGCGACGGTCGCGCCGTGCCGGGCACCGGCGAGCCGCTGTTCCTCCCGCCAGGACGCGAAGGCGTCGAGGGCGCGGTTGGCCGCGCTGTAGTCGGCGCCGCCGAGGCTGCCGACGGCCGAGGCGAGCGACGAGTGCATCAGCAGGTAGTCCAGGGGGTCGCCACCGGTGACGGCGTCCAGGGCGGCGATGCCCTCCGTCTTCGGCGCGAGGACCCGCTCGGCGGAGGCGCGGGTCTTGTTGACGAGGAGGGCGTCGTCGAGCACCCCCGCCGCGTGTACGACTCCGGTGAGGGGGCCGAATCGCTGCCGTACCTGTTCCACCGCGGTCAGCAGCGCGGGCCGGTCGGTCACGTCGGCGGTGAGGTAGACGGCGTCCGCGCCGAGCGCCCGGAGTTCGGAGACCGCCCGCTCCGTTCGGTGGTCCGCGGGCGAGCGGCCCAGCAGTGCGATGGAGACGCCGTCCGTCGCCGCGATCCGCCGGGCCGTGTGCAGCCCGATTCCGCCGGCCCCACCGGTGATCAGATAGACACCGCCGGGGCGGCCGAGGACCGGTCCCGGCTCCCCGTCGCCGGCGAACTGCCCGGCGGGCCGGAAGACCTCGGCGAAGCGGCCGTCGTCCGTGTGGCGGACCTCGGTCCCGCGTTCGTCCGCCGGTGCGCACACCTCGGCCCACAGAGTCTCGGCGTCAGCCTCCCCGGACGCGAACCTCACCGCCCTGAGCAGCAGTTTCGGCTGTTCGAGCCGGACGCTGCGGGCGAGCCCACCGACCGCGGCGTGGCCCGGACTCGTGCCCTGCGAGGCGTAGGCGTACACGACGGGCAGGGGTCGTCGAACCCCGGTCATCAGGGCCCGGCACAGGAACAGGGCGCAGAGCACGCCTCCTGTACCGGTGCTGCCCGTGGTGTCGCCCGCGGAGAGCGCCCAGAGGTGGAGGACGGCGGCGGGGTCGCGTCCCTCCGCCCGCAGGGTGGTCACCAACCGGGCGTACTGCTTCATGTCACCGGGTTCGATCTCGAACGTGTCGGGCGCGGTGCGCTGATACGACATCCCCGGCCGGACGACGACGACGTCCTCGTGCAGCGCGCGCAGCGCGCGCGTCCGCTCGGGGTCGGTGTCGAAGACGAGCAGGGGGCCGTCGGGAGCGGCGGCGCGGTCCGGCAGCGGCAGGGGGGTGGTGGACGCGACGTACAGCAGCGTCCGGACACCGTCGGGCGCGGCGGCCGGGTCGGGCTGATCGGTGTCGCCCAGCCAGTGGCGACGCCCTTCGAAGGGGTAGGTCGGCAGCGAGACCCTGCGGGCTCCGTCGGGAACACTCCACTCGGTACGGCTTCCGGCCGCCCACCGGCGGGCCGTGTCGTCCTCGTCGCCGGGCCGGGCGGGTCCGGCATCGGATCCGTCGGCCACGGTGCCGGTATGAACCGGACAGCCGGGACGCCGGCCTTCTGCGAACGCCCGCAGGCCGTCGGCGAGTTCGGCGGTCGTGGCGGCCACCGCGGCGAGCCGGTGCGCCATGGCGCGGCGGCCGGTGCGCAGGGTGTGGGCCACGTCGGCGAGTTCCAGGTCCGGGCGGAGCCTCAGGTGCGCCGCCAGGCGTCCCGCCTGCTTGCGCAGCGCGCTCTCGGTGCGTGCGGAGAGGGGGACGGCGAGGGGCCGGCCACCGGCGGGCCGGGGCACGTCCGGGGCTGTGAACTCCTCGACGATCACATGGGCGTTGGCGCCGCCCGCTCCGAACGCGCTGACAGCGGCGCGCCGGGGCAGTGTGCTGCCGTCGGCCGGGTCGACCGGGGCCGCCCAGGGTTCGGCGCGTGCGGGCAGCCGGAAGGGGGTCGTCTCCCATCGGATCGACGGATGGGGGTCGCCGACGTCCGCGGCTGCCGGCAGGGTCCGGTGCCGCAGGGCCATCAGCACCTTGGTGATACCGGCGATGCCCGCCGCGGCCTCCAGGTGTCCGATGACCGGCTTGGCCGAGCCGATGGCGCAGTAGCCCCGGTCGTCGGAGGCCGACCGGTACACGGAGGTGAGCGCCTCCACCTCGATCTGGTCGCCGAGCGGGGTACCGGACGCGTGGGCCTCCAGATATCCGATGGTGCGCGGTGAGACTCCCGCGTCCGCGAGCGCGGCGGTGACGACACGGGCCTGTGCCTCCGGGCTGGGTACGGAGTAGCCGCCGGTGCGCCCGCTGTGCAGCAGCGCCGAGCCCCGTACCAGTCCGTAGACGTGGTCGCCGGAGGCGAGGGCGTCTCCGAGCGGCCGGACGAGCAGGACGCCGACGCCCTCGCCGGGTACGTAGCCGTCCGCGTCCCTGCCGAAGGGGCGGCAGCGCCCGGTCGGCGAGAGCAGTCCGAGTTCCGCCAGTCTCAGGTACTTGTAGGGGTGCAGGGACAGGTTCACCCCGCCGACCAGTGCGGCGCGGCACTCGCCGCGCCGGATCGCGTCGGCGGCGAGGTGGAGGGCGGCCGTTCCGGCGGAGCAGGCGGTGTCCACGGTGAGGCTGGGGCCCGCGAAGTCGAAGACGTAGGACAGGCGGTTGGACAGCGCCGAGGACCAGGATCCGGCGATGTCGGCCGTCCCGGCGCGCAGCTGGTCCAGTCCGTGCAGCTGGTAGTCGTTCCACATGGCGCCGGCGAACACCCCCACCGCCCGGCCGGTCTGCTCGGCGAGCCCCTCGGGGGTGTGCCCGGCGTCCTCGATGGCCTCCCACGCGGTCTGGAGCAGCAGACGTTCGTGAGGGTCGGTCAGCTCGGCCTGACGGTCGTCGAAGTGGAAGAACGGTGCGTCGAAGTCGGCCGCTCCTTCGCAGAAGGCGCCCCACCGGGAGTAGGTGCGGCCCGGTGTGCCCCGGCGCGGGTCGAAGTACGCCGTGTGGTCCCAGCGGTCCGGCGGAACGGCGGTGGCGCGGTCCTTGCCCTCGGCCAGTACCTCCCACAGTTCCTGCGGGGTCCGGGCCCCGGGGTAGCGGCCGGCCAGGCCCACCACGGCCAGCGGCTCCGCCCGGGGACCGTCGTCGTGGGAGGGCTCGGTCCGCCGGACGGGCGCGGCAGCCGGGGCGATGAACGCCGGCGTCGGCGGCGTCACGGGCGTTGGCGCGGGCTGTGCCGAGGCGGTGGCGACGGGGTGTTCCTGGCGCACGTGGCCGGCCAGCCGCCGGACCGTGGGGTGTTCGAAGAGCAGCGTGGGGTACAGCTCGACGCCCAGGATCTCCTCCAGGTCCGCGGCGATGCCGAGCAGATCGACGGAGCTGAGACCGCACTCGTAGAAACCGAGGTCCCTGTCGACGTCGGCGACCCCGACTCCCAGCCGCCGGGCCACGAGAGCACCGACCCGGTCCTCGAAGTCCCCCTCACCGCCTGCGGCTGCGGAGGGGGTTGAGTCCGCCGCACCACGGGGGCGGTCGGCCGACGGCCGGGCGCGGTCGGTGATCAGGCCGGCGGACCGGACCCGTTTGGCGCGGAAGCCGGTCAGTTCGGCGACGACTTCGCCGCTCGGTGAGCAGATCTCCAGGTCGGCGTCGAAGAGTTCGCTGTCCAGTCCCCCACCGACCGGTCCGGGGACGTGGATCACGTTGTCCGCCGCCACCCCTGTGCGGGCGCGGAACGACTCGATGTACAGGGGGATGTAGGCGGGGCGGGGCCCATCCGAACCGTGCCCGTCGAGCAGGAGCATCGGCACCAGGGTGGCGAAGTCGAGCACCGCCGGGTGGGCGTGGAAGTCACCGAGGTGGGCCACCGCCTCGTCGGCGAGCCGCATCCGTGCGACCGCGTGGTGAGAGCCGACGTGGACCGTGCCGGACGCCCGCATGAAGCCCCGGTGGTCGATGTCGAGACCGCGCACCAGCCCGTACAGGTCGTCCACGGAGACCCTGCGCGGGGCGGTGTCCACCAGTGCCGCGAAGTCGATGTGGCGGGCGGGCCGGTCGTCGGCCCGGTGGAGTTCGGCCGTGCAGTTGGTCTCCCACGGTGCCTGTGGGTCGTCCGCCGGGCGGCTGCGCACGGTCACCGGCAGTGGCTGCCCCTCCGCCGCTTCGCCGATGCCGACCTCCACCGCGTTCCGACCGCGGGAGCCCATGACGGGTGCGTGGAAGACGATGCGGCGGAGTTCGACGAGGCCCGGGTCGATCCCGCCCCTGCGTACGGTGCGCAGCACCAGGTCGAGCAGGAACACGCCGGGGAGTACCGGCACTTGGTGGACCAAGTGATCCCGGACGGCCGGGTCGTCCGGTCCGACGGTGGTGGCGGCCCGCCGGCCGGCGAGCGGTCGCAGCAGGTCGTGGGAGCGCTGGGGCGATCGATTCTCCGGCATGGCTAGATCAATTCCTCCAGCTCGAACATGGGACGCGGACGCGAGTACGGGGAGTCGTGCCGGGACGCGCGCTCGACCCAGTGCCTGCGCCGCCGGAACACGGGCGGTGCGAGGGGGGACCGCACGGCCCGGGTGGCGCTCAGCTCCGTGTCCGTCGGCTCGCGGAGCACGACGTGACAGTTCGTGCCGCCGAAGCCGAAGGCGCTGAGCCCGGCCCGGCGCACCCCCTCCCTGCGCTGCCACGGTTCGAGCCGGTCCTGGATACGGAAGGGGGAAGTCTCGAAGGCGAACCGCGGGTTGGGGCGTTCGCAGTGCAGCGTGGGTGGGAGCTGCCGATGCCGCAGGGAGAGGACGATCTTCTGGAGTCCGGCCATGCCGGCCGCCATCAGCAGGTGTCCGACGTTGGACTTCACGCTGCCGACTCCACAGAATCCGCGTTCGTCGGTGCTCTCGGCGAAGACCGCGGTCAGCGCCCGCAGTTCCATCGGATCACCGATCATGGTGCCGGTGCCATGTGCCTCGACGTACGAGACGGAGGACGCGCCCACCCCGGCGGTGCGCAGCGCCTCCCGCACCACGTCCTGCTGGGCTTCGGGGTTGGGCGTGGTCAGTCCCATGGTGCGGCCGTCGTTGTTCATCGCGGTGGACTCGATCACCGCGAGGACCCGGTCCCCGTCGGCGAGAGCCGCGGCCAACGGTTTCACCAGGACGACACCGACCCCCTCTCCGGGGACGAATCCGTTTGCCGCGGCGTCGAAGACGTGGCACGTACCGTCGGGCGAGAGTGCGCGGGCGGCGCTGAGCGACAGGAACCGGGTCTCGTCGAGCAGCAGATCCGCACCGCCGACGAGGGCCATCTCGCACTCACCGAGCCGCAGTGCCTGGCGCGCGAGGTGGAGGCTGGACAGGGAGGACGAACAGGCCGTATCCACAACGAGGTTGGGGCCGCGCAGGTCGTGCAGATGGGCCAGATGCGCCGCGATGAAGTTCTGGTTGAGCCCGGTCGCGGTGGCCCGGCCGGGGACGGTGACGCGCGAGGCGTAACCGCTGCCCCCCGAGCCGACGTAGACGCCGATCCGGCGGCCCGCCAACTCCTCGCCCCGGTACCCGGCGTCGGCCAGCGCCGTTTCGGTCGTCTCCAGGACGAGACGGGTCAGCGGGTCTATGTGTGCGGCGTCCGCCTCGGGAATGCCGAAGTACTCGGGGTCGAAGTCCTCGATGCCCTCCAGGTAGCCGCCCCACTTGCCGATGCTCATTCCGGGCGCGTACTCCGGCGAGTAGAGCGAGGCCACGTCCCAGCGGCTGCGCGGCACTTCACGGATGCCGGACCGGCCGTGGGCGAGCAGGTCCCAGTAGGCGTGGGAGTCGGGGGCACCGGGGAACCTGCCGGCCATCCCGATGATCGCCAGTGGGGTGTCGGTGCGGGCTCCCCGTGACACACCGGCACCCTGTGGCGGCACCGGATCGGGTACGGGCGGGGCCCCGCCGTGCCCGCCGTCCGCGGTACCGGGGCCGGGGCCGCCGGCCCACCGGGCCACGGCCTCGGGGCGGATGCCCGCCAGATGCCGGGCGAGGCGCCGTACGGTCGGATACTCAAGGACGGCCGACGGTTCGACCGCGGCGCCGGTGACGGCTTCGAGCCGGACGACGATGCTCGCGATGAGGATCGAGTCGACGCCCAGATCGGCGAACGGCCGGTCGGCGCCGATCCGTTCAGGTTCCATCCCGAGTGTCTCCGCCAGAATGCCGGTGACATGATCGGCGAGGCGCTCGACGAGCGTGGCTTCGGCCCCGTCGCCGGTCATCTCCGCCGGCTGCGGTGGCGGGCCCTGTGACAACGGGCGGTCCGTCGTGGGGGCGCCCATCGGGGCCGTCCGCTCGTTCGGCCGCACCGCGACGGCGGTGAGCACCGTGTGCTCCGGCACGGCGAGCGCGGCATCGAGCAGGGCAAGCCCGTCATCGGCGCCCATCGGCACCAGGCCGAGTTCGTCGTAGCGCGGGGTGGTCACGGCGCCCATGCCGACACCGGACCAGCTTCCCCAGCCGACGGAGAGCCAGCGGGTGGCACTCCCCCGGGCCCGTGCTGCGGCGGCCGCGAAGTCGGCGTAGTCGTCCAGGGCAGCGTTGGCGGCGGCGTAGTCGGCGAGACCGACGGCGAGAGCGGGCAGCCGCGCCGACACGGAGGAGTAGAGCACCACGAAGTCGGGTTCGTCGCTCCCCAACGCCCGTACCAGAGCCGCCAGGGCGGGCCCCTTCGGCTCCCAGGTGAGGTCGAACTCCCCCGGCTGCTTGTGTACGAAGGCGGGTGTGGGCGAGAGGGCTCCGGCACAGTGCAGGATTCCGGCGGGCCGGCCGAAACGGGTGCGGACGTCGTCGAGGAAGGTCTGGAGCCGGTCGGGGCCTCCGTGGTGCAGCAGCACCTGGGCGCCCGCGCGCTCCATCCGGGTGATCGCGGCCGTACGGGTGCCCCACCACGCGTCGGGGCCGGCGTCCTGCCACCGCTCTCTCGGCGGCAGCTCGCGGCGCCCGGTGAGGGCGATGCGCCGGGCGCCGCGCGCGACCAGCAGTTCGGCGGCGGCGAGCCCCAGGCCGCCGGTGCCTCCGGTGATGACGTAGGGGCGGTCGGCCGACACCGGGAAGACGCCGAGTCGTCCCTTGCCGGGCACTCGGGGCAGGGCGATCTCTTCGGGGACCAGGACCTCGCGGGTGCCGGCCGTCCAGCGGACCTCTGTTCCCGGGGTGGCGTTCGAGCCCTCGGCGACAGCCAGACCGAGGGTGCCGGCCGTCCCCGGGGGAAGGGTGTCGTACGTGACGGTGACGGCGGTGACGGCTCCGTACTCGGCACCGGCCGCCCGCACGAATCCGGCCATCCGGCCGGCTGCCAGCACCAGTTCGCCGTCCGGCGCGCCCGTACGGGAGCCGGGCGCGCGCCGGACATGGACCAGGGTCAGGGGGTGGTCGGCTGCCTTGGCCGCCAGCTCTTGGAGGAGGGCGATCCGGCCTGCGGTCCGCGGTGGCAGGCCGGGGCCGGCGAGAGCGTCGACCAGATCCACGACCATGGTGAAGGGACCGTGGGCGGACCGGGCCTCCGCGACGGCCGCGAGGGTGCGCTCGCGGTCGCCGAGATCCGTCTCGACGGTACGGGCGCAGGGCAGCGGAAGCCTGGACGGGCCGCGGACGACAACCACGTCGCTCTCCGCGCCGGCGACCTCCTCCAGGAGCGTGGCATCGGCCTCCTCCGGCGCGAGAACCAGAAGCGTGCCTCGGGTACGGGCGGCGGAGGCTGGAACGGGTGGCTCCGCCCGCCGGACCGGCGCGAGCAGTCGCAGTTCCCGCCCGTCGCGGATGACGGGCTCGGACCCTTCCGGCCGGGACGGTGCGGCCTCGGCCGGGAGGGTGGACGGCCCGTAGCGGGTCGAGTGGTCGAAGGGGCGGACGCACAGGGGCACCCGTCGCCGGCCCGGTTCCCGGGGCCACTCGACGTCCTCGCCCGCCGCCCAGCGAGCGGCCGTTGCCGGGTCCGCGCCGACGGCGTCCGGCCCCGTGTACATCGTGGTGTGCGGCTGCGGCGCCGTGCCGCCCGCCAGGAAGGCGTCGAGCGCGGCCATGGCCTCCGACGGGCCGGGGACGACGAGGGCGAGCCGTGCGGGCATCGGGTCGCGTGCCACGCGGGAGGTGTAAGCGAGGTCGGCGAAGTCCCTTCGTCCGCACAGCAGTTCGCCCCGCAGGGCACGGGCGTGGGCGCGTAGCCGGTCCTGATCGGGGGCGGACAGCAGCAGCACCTGGGGCTCCCCCGGCGCATTCCGGGACGGCCCCGGTGCGGCGGCGGCCGGCGGCTCCTCCACCACGAGATGGGCGTTGGCACCGCCGAAGCCGAAGGCGCTGAGTCCCGCGCGGAGCGGCAGGGGCGCACCATCGGTGTCCACGGGCCGCCACTCGCGCGCCCGGTCCGGCAGCGCGAAGGCGGTACCGTCCAGACGAAGATGCGGGTTGGGGGTGTCCCCGACGGCGTTGGGGGGCAGTGTGCGGTGCTCGATGGCGAGCAGCACCTTGAGCAGCCCGGCGATTCCGGCCGCCGACTCCAGGTGGCCGATGTTGGGCTTGACCGCGCCCAACTGGCACCAGGGCGGCCCGCCTTCGGCCGGCCGGCCGAAGGCCGCGGTCAGCCCAGCGATCTCGATGGGGTCACCGAGCCGGGTTCCGGTGCCGTGCGTCTCGACGTAGCTGATGGTGCGCGGGTCGAGCCCGGCACGGGCGAGGGCGGTGGTGACGACCTCCGCCTGCGCCTCGGGACGCGGCGCGGTCAGTGAGTGGGCGCGGCCACCGTGTGACACGGCGCTGCCGCGCAGGACGGCGCGGACCGGGTCGCCGTCGGCGATCGCCCGGGACAGGGGCTTGAGGACGACGGCGCCGACGCCTTCGCCACGGACGAATCCGTCGGCCCGCTCGTCGAAGGTCCAGCAGCGGCCGGTGTCCGACAGCAGCCCGGCCTGCCCCAGCGAGTCGAACCAGGCAGGGTCGAAGAGGGCGTTGACGCCCCCGGCTATCGCGAGGTCGCACTCCCCCGCCGCCAGCGCGCCGAGGGCACGGTGCAGCGCGGTGAGGGAACTGGAGCACGCGGTGTCGACCACCTCGCTGGGGCCGCGCAGGTCCAGGAGGTAGGAGACGCGGTTGGCGATGACGCTCTGGACGTGCCCGGTGATGCTGTGGGCGGCGACCTTCTCGCCTGCCCTGCCGAGCAGATCGGCGTAGTCGGACAGCGTAGCCCCAACGAACACGCCGGTGCGGCTGCCCGCCAGGGCGGAGGGTCGGATCGCCGCGTCTTCCACGGCCTGCCACGCGGTTTCGAGGAACAGGCGCTGCTGGGGGTCCATCAGCCCTGCCTCGCGGGGTGAGAGGGCGAAGAACTCCGCGTCGAAGGCCAGGACGTCGTCCAGGAAGCCGCCCCGGATGTCCGAGGTGCCGAAGCGATCGGCGGGAGCGGGCCCGACGAGGTCGCGGCGCTCCAGCAGGTGCTGCCAGTAGGTGTCGAGATCGGGCGAGCCGGGCAGCCGTCCCGCCATCCCGATGACGGCGACGGGTTCCATGGCCGAAGGACCACCCGGCGTCGGCACCACGCGCGGGGCGGCCGGGAGCATATCGGGCTGCGTCTGTTCGGCACACGGCGGTGCGGCGACGGCCTGCTCCGGAGTGTTCGGCCCGGCATCCGCCCCCGCCCCCTCGGACGGCCCGCCGTCGGACAGCTCAGGAACGTGGCTGACGGTCTCCAGGAGCGCGGTGGTCAAGGCGTCGAGGGTGGGATGCTGGTAGAAGACCACCGGCGTCACCGCCACACCCAGCAGCTGGTTCAGGCGGTTGGCGAAGTCGGTGAAGATCAACGAGTTGAAGCCGTAGTCGCCGAAGGCGGTCGTGTCGGCGAGCTGCCCCACGTCGACCTTGATGAGGTCGGCGGCCTCCCGGCGCAGCAGTTCCCGCAGTTGGGACTCGTGGTCGCCGCCGCCGGTCGCGCCGCCGGCCTGCGGCGCGACCGCTGTACGGGCCAGCGCCGCCGCGATCCGGTCCTGGTCGCCGACGGCGACCAGGACGCGGGAGCTGTCCAGGCGCAACGCGTCCTCCAGGGCGGTCAACCCGGCGGGCGTGTCCAGTTGACCGAACCCGAGAGTGGATCCGATCAGCCGGCGCACGGAGTCGGGCATCCGCATGCCCCCCTCCCGCCAGAGCGGCCAGGCGACCGAGACGGAGCGGCCCGAGCGCTCCCCCCGCTCCACGAGCGAGCGGCGGTGCTCGGCGAAGGCGTCGAGGAAACGGTTGGCCGCGCAGTACGCGGTCTGTCCCCCGTTGCCGAGGGTGCCGACGAACGACGACATCATCAGGAAGAAGTCGAGCGGATCGCCCGCCGTGGCACCGTCGAGGGCGACGGACCCGAGAGTCTTGGGCGCCAGCACGCTCCGAAGCTCCTCGCCTGTCTGTTCCCGGGCCGGAGCGTCGTGCAGGAGTCCCGCCGCGTGGACGACGCCACGCACGGGGCCGAAGCGCAGGCGCGCGGAGGCGAGGGCGGCGGCGAGAGCGTCCGGGTCGGTCACGTCCGCCCGCACGGGGTGCACCGCGCCGCCGGAGTTCGCCACGAGGCGACGCAGTTCGTCGATGCCGCCGTCCTGAGCGCCGGAGCGGCCCAGCCACGTCACCTTCGCAGCCCAGTGCTCCACCAGATGGGCCGTCAGAAGCCGTCCGAGGCCGCCCGCGCCACCGGTGATCACGTAGTGGGCACCGCGCCGCAGCGATGTGCCGCCGCTTCCCGGACCGGCCGCGGTCCACGTAGGGACGAGACGGGCGCCGTCCTCGACGCGTACCTCCCGGTCACCGCCGGCGGCCTGGGCCAGCACCTCGGCGAGCGCGGGTTCCGGGGCGCCGGGGTCGACCTCGACACGTACCGGACGGAAGCCCGGCGCCTCATGCTCCAGTGCCCGGCCGAAGCCGGTGAACAGGGCGGCTGCGGGATCGTCCCGGTCGGGACGGGTGAGGGTGACGTAGGTGCACGACCGGCCTTCCGCGAGGCCGGCCAGTGCGTCGAGAGTGTCCGCCGCCCGGAGCAGGGAGGCGGTCGGCGGGCCGCCGTCCTGATCGAGGCCTCGGCGGTCCACCACCACGACGTCGTACGGGTCACCGCCGACGGCAGCGGCCAGCTCCCTGGGATGAGCGACCCGCTGACGGGCTCCGTCCGCCCACTCGGGACGGCCGCCGACAACGACCACGACGGCGCCGTCGGCGGGTACGGCGGTGACGGCGGGAGCCGGTTTCCAGGCCGGCGTGTACAGCGTGACGCGAGCCTCGCCCCGCGACGGGGTGGCGGCCGGTGCGGTGTCGGCAGCCGGTGCCGTGTCGGTGGTGGGAAGCCAGTGACGCTGCCGCGCGAACGGGTAGCCGGGCAGGGAGACCCGCCGGCGTCCCGTGGACGGCAGGATCCGGCCCGGGTTCACCCGGGCACCCTGGCTCCACAGCCGGCCGAGTTTCTCCAGCCCGCCCCGTTCGCCGTCCGCCACGAGTGTGCGCAGCATGTCGTCGGCCGGCTCGCCCCCGTCGAAGACGTCGCCGAGACGACCGTCGTCCGCACGGCCCCAGACCGTGCCGGGTGTGTGCCTGGCGGCTTCTTCCAAAGTCCGGTCCGGCGCCGCCAGGCGCTCCAGCCGGTCCACCAGTTCGCCTGTGTCAGAGACCACCAGGGCGACCCGGACCGCGAGGTGCTCGCGTCCTTCCCGCAGGGTGAACGCCGTGTCGGCGAGCGGCGGTTCGGGTTCGGCCCCGCGCAGTCGCTCGGCGAGCCGCGCGCAGGTACGGCGCAGTGCGTCGTCGCCACGGGCGGAGAGCAGTACCAGTTCGGGTCCCGTGCTGTCGGGAGACTCCGGCGCAGGGTCCGGGGCCTCCTCGATCACCAGGTGGACGTTGACCCCGCCGGCACCGAAGGAACTGAGGCCGGCCCGCCGGGGTGCGCCGTCCGGCGGAGCGGGCCAGGGAGCCGTGTGCTGCTGGACCCGGAAGGGGGTGGCCGCGAAGTCGATCCCGGGATTGAGGCGTTCGGAGTGCAGGGAGGGCACCAGGGTGCGGTGGCGCAGTTGCAGCAGGACCTTCGTCAGTCCGGCGACCGCCGCGGCGGCCTCGGTGTGCCCGATGTTCCCCTTGACGCTGCCGATCGGGATCTCCGACGACGACGGCACGGAGGCAAAGGCGCTGCCGAGGCCGCGGATCTCTATGGGGTCTCCGAGCGGCGTTCCGGTGCCGTGGGCCTCGACATATCCGATGGTGGCAGGGTCGGTTCCGGCGCACCGCAGGGTCCGGGCGACGAGGTCGGCCTGCGCCCTGGGGTTCGGGACGGTGAAGCCGTTGGTACGCCCGTCGCTGTTGGCGGACGCCGCCTTGACGACGCCGTACACGTGGTCGCCGTCGGCGAGCGCGTCCCGCAGGGGGCGCAGCAGGACCACGCCCACACCCTCACTGGTGACCATGCCGTCCGCCTCGGCACCGAAGGGCCTGCACCGGCCGGTGGGCGAGACCATCCCGAGCTGTGCGTACTGGATGCGGCGGGCCGGGTGCAGAATCAGGTTGACTCCCCCCGCGAGGGCGGCGGACACGGTGCCCGAGCGGATGGCGTCGCAGGCGAGCTGGATGGCCACCCCGGAGCCGGAGCAGGCGGTGTCCACGGCGATGCTGGGGCCGGTGAAATCCATGAAGTGAGAGACCCGGTTGGCGAGTTGATACAGGTCGCTGTTCGGGTAGCGGCTGTTTCCGTCAAGCGCGGCGTTGGCGCTGAGGACCGCGTAGTCGGGGCCCATCGAGGCGACGTAGACGCCGACGTCGCGGCCGATGCCGGCCGCTGTGTGTCCGGCATTCTCCAGGGCGTGGTGGGCGGCCTGGAGAAACAGCCGCTGCTGCGGGTCCATGGTCCGGGCCTCGCTCGGGGCGAGATGGAAGAACAGGGCGTCGAACTCGTCGACCCCGTCGATGAGTCCGCCGCTGGAGTTGTAGGCGCGGTCGGGGCCGCCCCTGGGGTGGACCACGCCCGGACCGCCCCAGCGTTCGGCCACGTCGCCCAGCGACTCCGCGCCGGCCTTCAGGTTCTCCCACAGCCGGGTGATGTCCTCCGCGCCCGGATAGCGGCCCGCGATGCCGACCACGGCGATGTCGTCGTCCCGGTGTACGGAATTGGCTCGCCCCGGCGTGGCGGCGGCGGGTTTCCCCTCGGCCGGAGGGGACATACGGGGCGCCTTCGGCACGGGTGGCTCGGCGTCCGGTGCGGGTACCAGGGCGCGGGCGAGAGCGCCGAGGGTGGCGTGCTCGAAGAACAGCGTCTTGGGCTGGCTGCCGAAGACCTTCTCCAGGGCCACTGTCGCGTCGACGATTTCCAGCGACTGGAGCCGAAGCGATTCCAGGGTGGTCTCCGGGGTGAGTTCGGTGACCGGGAGACGTGCGAGCCGGGACACGACCGCGCGCACGGCCTCGAAGGGTTGGGGAAGTGCTGCGGCGGACGACTGCGTCCGGTCGGACGGCGGCGAGGACTCCGGGGCGGTGGACCAACCGGTGACAGCACGGTGCAGCGCGGCGCTGTCGGTCAGGTCGCAGGCGAGTTCCGCGAGCGCCGAGCGCCGGGACGCTTCGTCGGCCGGTGCGGTGGCCGCAGGGGTCGCCACCCCGGCCGGGCCGTCCGGCCTGGCGCCCCGCGCGTCGGGTCGAAAGCGCAGCGCGGCGAGCCGGTCGAGCGGTGCGTGGTGCCTGCGGGTGCCGTCCTCGCCGTCGCCGCCCACGCCCATCACACTGCGGAAGAAGTCCGCCGCGGGTGTGTTCCGGCCGGTCGGCCGGTGCTCCGCGGTCAGTTCAGTAGGGCCCGTGCCTTCCATGAGGACGCGAGCCACCGACGCGAGAAAGGCGTGCTCCACTCCGCGGCCCAGGACCCGGCAGCTCAGCAGGAAGGTGTCGAGCACCACCGCGTCGGCCGATTCGCGGGTGACGGCCACGCCCACCAGCCCGTAGTCGCCGAAGCGGTCCCGGACCTCGGCCACCCGGCACCGGGCGCCGTCGGCCAGCAGGGCGCGCAGCTCGGCAAGCGTACGAGGCTTCGGCGCCAGGTTGAACTGGTTGGTGCGCTGGGTGAGTTGGGCGACGCGAGCCAACTGCTCACCGGTGGCCTCATGGACGTCGACCTCCAGGGCGAGTCCGTCGATGAAGGCGGCGAGCGACGTGGCGGAGCCCCGTGCTTCCTCCCGTCGGCGGGACGCCCGGTACATGGCGGTGCGCCGACGGTCCTCGTCGGTGACCTCGGCGCGGTCGAAGCTCCACAGGCGGGCGAGGAAGGCCGACCACTGCGACTCGTCGGCCGGCAGGGTCAGGGCGAGGACCTGTGGCTGTGCCGCCCGGACCGCCGCCACCTCAACGGGGTTGTCGTCGAGGAAGACGAACGAGTCCATTCCCACACCGAGTTCGTCCGCCAGCGCCTCCAGGTTGTCAGCCTTGGGGTTCCAGTCCACCCGTCGTGCGGCGATGTGTTCGGGGCGCAGGGGCATGCCGGCACGGAGGCGGAACACCTCGTCGACGTCCTCGCCGGAGTTCTTGCTGGCGAGGCAGACCAGGACGCCCTCGTCGTGCCGGTCGACGGCCCACCGCTGAAGGGCGAGGTGGGCGTCGGCGATCTCCACCCCGCCGGGACCGTCCTCGCCGCAGACACCGCGCCACAGGGTGTTGTCGCAGTCCAGCACCAGCACCTTGTACGGCCGTGCGAGCAGTGCGTGTACGTGCCGGGCCACAGTGGTGGCCAGCGCCGTGCATGCCTCGGGGGTGTAGGGGATGTGCGCGAGCTCCTCACGCGCCGGATCGTGGTGGTGGGCCACCCAGTGTCCGTCGGTACGATCCTCGGCCCGCGCCACATGCACTCCGGGAACACTGTCGAGCGCACCGGTCAGACGCTGTTCCAGAGCTGCCAGCCGCTCGCCGCGTCGCTCGACGGCGGGCGGCGAGGCCGGGCAGAGCAGGACGAGCAAGGGAACCGCGAAGCGTGCCGCCGCGGCGCGGACGGCATCGGAGAACTCGTCGGCGGTGCGCTCGCCGTCGGCTCCCTCCGGCCAGTCCTCGACGCGTAGCAGAACGGCGTTGCACCCGCGCGAATTGGACGCGAAGTCCCCTGCGGGGTCGAGGAGTTGCTGAAAGACCTGGCCGTAGGGGGCGGGCCGGACCGTCACGCCGAGCCCGAGCCGGCCGCACCAGTGGGCCAGGGGGTCGTGCAGCGGATCGGTGGTAAAAGTGGCCGCCACCGCGAGTGCGGGGCCGTCCGGCTCCCCGTCGGCATCGGCCGGAGCGCTCGCGCCCGGGTCCGGAGCGGGGGCTCCGGTGTCGTACGCCGCGGCTGTCTCCAGCCCCGGTCCGTCCACGGTCGTGTCGGCGTGACGGCTCGACTCGTCGGCGGGGCCGGGGCTGTTGTCGGCACTCCCGAACCGGGTCAGCAGGGCGGTGGTACCGACCGGTACGCCCTCGGCCACGCGGCTCGCGACGGTCGCGGCGGCCCGCTCGACGGCGAGCGCGTCGTCGTCGGTGACACTGTCCCCGAACGCCGTCGCCAGGCGCGGCGGGCGGACGACGAGCGCGGCAAGATCGGGCCGGTCGACGGTCACCGCCTCGACCAGTCCCTCCACCGCCCGCTTGGCCGCCGTGTAGTGGGACAGTCCACGCCGGGGCCGCTCCGCGTAGGCGGAGGAGACGGCCACCACGAGGCCCCCGGCGGGAAGGTCTCCGAGGAACGCGGCGAGCGGCGCCTGGACCAGCCTCGTGGCGGCGGCAAGGTGCTCGCCGGACCTGGACACCGTGTCCGGGTGCAAGTCCAACGGCCGTACCGGCGGCGCGGCGTTGAGTACGAGGATGTCCGGTGCCCCTGTCGACCGGAGCACGTCGTCCCGTATCTCCCGGCAGCGCGGAGTATCGCCGACATCGCCCTGATGGACATGGACGCGGGCACCGTCCGTCCCCAGCGCCTCGACCAGGGCCGCGGCCTCGGCCGCACTGTCCCGGTGGATCAGCTGAACGGTGGCCCCGGCCAGGGCGAATGCCTGCACGAGCGCGGCACCCAGGCCACGGCTGCCGCCGCACACCACGGCGGTGCGGCCGGCGAGCGGCCGGGTCCGGAGGGTGTCCGGGCCGAGCAGGTCGCGCAGCATCCCGATGTCCGGGGCGCCGAACTCGCGCCGGGAGAAAGCCCGTACTTCCACCGTGGCGGTGGTGTGTCCGGCGGTCACGTCGCCGGCGAGCCGCACCGAGCGGAAGCGGGTGTCGACGTCGGCGAGGAACGCGCGCGCCGCGAACACGCCGCGTGCGGGGGCCCGTTCGAAGTCCGCGTCGATCCCGCTGACCAGCGCCGAGCGGCCGGGCACCTCCATACCGGCAAGCTGGCTCGCCCAGGCGAGCACGGCGGCGTGCTCGACCCCGACCCCGCGCTCCGCCAGTCCCGCGTCCTCCACAAGACGGGCGAGGGCCGGCCAGTCGGGCCGGTAGCGGGTGCCGAACTCCGCGCCTGGCACGAGGTCCTGGAGCACGGTCTCGGCCGCTCGGCGGACAAACCGTCTCCGCGTCGGCGCCGGCGGTGGACCGGGCACGGCGCCGGGGGCGTAGCGGGCCTCGATCTCCAGGAGTACGCGTCCACCGTCCGCGACCCAGAGAGTCGGGGCCGGTGCGTCCGGCCCCCCGGTCTCCCCCGTGGTCCGCGTTTCCCAGGTGTAGCGCTGGTCGGGGAAGACCGGCCCGAGGAACCGGGCCCGCAGCGACACCAGGCACAGGTCCGCGGCGACGGGGCGGAGGGCCAGGGCCCGCAGCACGCAGAGCGCTCCGTGTGCCACGGGCTCCCCGAAGGGGGTACGGCGGGCGTGGGCGTCGTCGACGTGCAGGGGGCTGGCGTCGCCACCCGCGGCGGCGAAAGCGCGGACGTCAGACCGGGTGACACAGAAGTCACCCGTCACGGCGGTGGGTTTCATGCCCCGTCGATCCTCCAGGTCCGGTGTGGCCAATTCGTCGATATAGCCGTTTCGCGGTGCGGGTGTGGCCGCGGAGCGCGGCCGAGCCTTGGCGTACGCCGTCAGCCGCCCGTCGCGACGGCGTCCCGGGCGGCGCGGATGCGCTGGGTGAGCCCGGTGAGAACGGTGCCCGGACCGATCTCGCGAAGGTCGGGATCGGACAGTCGCAGCAGATGGTGAACGGTGTCGGTCCAGCGCACCGGTGACCACAACTGGCGGCAGAGCAGGTCGCGTACGTCGTCGCCGTAGGGCAGCGCCGTCGCGTTGGCGATGACCGGGATCTTGAGCCGGCCGAACACGAACCCGCGCAGGAAGCGGTCGAACCGCTCGGCCACGGGCCGCATGTGCCTGGAGTGGAAGGCACCACTCACCGGGAGCGGAACCACGGTGCTCGCACGCGCGGCCAGGGCTTTCGACACGTGGCGCACTTCCTCCGCGCCGCCCGAGACGACGATCTGGTCGGGTGCGTTGAGATTGGCGACGTCGACGTCCGGCCCCTCGGCGGCCAGTACGTCGCGTACGGCGGACTCCTCCAGCCCGATCACCGCGGCCATCGCGCCCGGACCGGCGTCGGCCATCAGCTCGGCCCGCCGGGCCACGATCTCCAGTCCGGTGCGGAAGTCGAAGGCTCCCGAGGCGAAGAGGGCGGCGTACTCGCCCAGGCTGTGGCCTGCCACCACGTCGGGGATCACGCCGACGCCGCGTACCGCGTCGACGTAGGACAGGGCGTCCACCACGTAGATGGCCGGCTGGGTGAAACGGGTGTCCGCCAACCGCTCCGCGGGGCCCTCCAGGCAGAGATCGGCGATCGAGTACCCGAGAGCGGCTTCGGCCTGGCGGACCAGGTTGGGGTAGGAGGGGAACAGTTCGGCTCCCATGCCGATCCGCTGGGAACCCTGTCCGGCGAAGAGGTGGGCGACGGTCACGTTCGGCTCCTGTGGGGTGCGTTCCCGGTCAGGCCGGCCAGTTGCTGGGTCAGGACGTCGGCCGCGCCGCGCATCAGCCACTCGGCCAGATCGTCCACGTGCCGATCTCGCCAGTGCTCCCGGGAGGTGCCGCGCAGGCGGGAGTTGAGGGCGCCGAGGGCGGGGCCGCAGTTGATCTGGTAGTCGACCTGGTGTTCCTCGGACCCGTTCATGGCGAGGCGGATGGACTGCACGAAGTAGGCCTTGAAGACAAGCAGCATCTTGTGCTTCGGGTCCTGCTCGGCGCGGGCCAGTGAGCGGGGGTCGGCCTGCGCGTAGTAGGCGCGGGTCTCCTCCCACACCTGCTCGAAACTGCGGCGGAAGTAACGCCGTTGGAGCTGATGGGCCGTGCGTTCGTCGAGGTCGTCGAGGGAGTCGTGGCGGCGGTACAGCTCGTAGAGCCGGTTCGCGCGGGCCGGGTAGAACAGCCCCCGGCGCAGCACCTGGGCGCGGGCTCCGGTCTCCAGCATGTCGCCGGCGGGGACGACGGCCATGTCGTGGACCTCGGCCTGCTGAAGCATGTCCTTCACGCGGTCGCTGGTGCCGCACTCGGCGGTGCACTGGTTGATGCTGCCGGTGAGGACGAAGTCGGCACCGAGCACGAAGGCAGCGGCCACCGACTCCGGCACGCCGAGCCCGCCCGCGGCACCGACGCGGACCGGTGCCGCGGCCGGGAGGCGGGCCGCGGCCAGGTTCCGGCGGTGGACCAGGTCGGGCAGCAGTACCACGAGTTGGCGCTGGTCGGTGTGGCCGCCCGAGTCGGCCTCGGCGCACAGGTCGTCGGCGAGCGGGACGCGTTCCGCGAGGGTGGCTTCTTCGGGGGTGACGGCCCCCTCGGCCAGCAGCTCCTGGACGATTTCGCGGGGCGGGGGTTCGAGGAAGTACCGGGCGACCTCGGGTCGGGACACCTTCGCCATGACCCGGTTGGGTACATGGACGGAGCCGTCCCGCGCCGTACGCAGACCGCTGACCCGGTACCGCACGAGTGGCCGGGTGGGGACGATGAAGGACGCCGCCTCGACCCGCCGGACGCGGTGCGCCAGCAGGACCCGCACCTGCTCGTTCTCCTTGGCGGGGTTCTCGTGCGAGGCAAGGAGGTTGAGCCCCCAGGGCCCGCTCCCGATCTCGCGCTCGAAGCGCCGGACCGCGTCCGCCACCCGGTCGGCCCGCAGACCGCCGGTGCCGAAATACGCGAGCAGCCCGGCCCGGCCCATCCGCACGACCATGTCCTCGGATGCCACCGCCTTGTACATCGAGCCGGCGGCGTATGCGTAGCGCACCCCGTGATCGGCGCGGAAGGCCGCGCTGCCGAGCGCCTCGGCGTTGATGGCACCGCCGTGCCGGGGCGTCCGGCCGGCCTGAGCGAGTGTGGTGGTCATGCCTGCCCCCTCCAGTTCCGTGCCGCTTGGGTTGCGTCCGCCGCGGGGTTACGTCCGCCGCGACCGGCCCGGCCGTCCGTGCGGACACGGGCCGGCCTGTTCGGGTCAGCCGGCGGACCGGGTGCCGCGCTGCTCGTAACGCTCGAGGATGGCGGGCATCTCGGCACTGACGAAGCCCAGGAAGCGCTCCATGTTGGCCAGCCGACGCAGCCGGTCCTCGGAGGCGTTCTCCGCCCTGAGCCCGGCGAGCCCGTCCGCCGCGACGCGGTGGAAGTCGGGGAACTCCGAGAAGATGCCGCGGACCTTGGGGCCCCAGCTGTTGTCGCGCAGCCGGACCGTGTAGTTCTCCTGGAGCGTGCCGGAGCGCTCGAAGACGCTGACCGGGTCGTTCTCGGGAGTGAGCTGGTCGACGATGCGGTCGATGGCCGCGCGGGGCACTCCCAGGGCCTTCTCGATGTCGGCGGCGGTCTGCTCGGGCGGGTCGCAAATCATCATCCAGCCGACGACCCGTCCACGGTCGTGGGGCATGCCGTCGTTCTCGAAGTAGTACTGCGCGACCTTCTCGACGAACGCCTGCTCGCCGTCGGTCAGGGTGGTCGGGGGCGACTGCTCGGTCATGGAGCGTTCTCCTCGCGATGTGTCCGGACGGTCTGTCGGTCGGTCAGGCTGCGGTACGGCGGTGCTCTTCCCACCGCTTGGACATGTCGGCGAGGTCGCCGACGATGTGCCCGAAGAGTTCTTCGATCTCCGCGATCCGCTTGCGCCGCGTGTCGTCGGCCCCCGCTTCGTCGAGCACGTCGAGCCCGAAGCGGAAAATGCGGTGGTACTCCGGCCAGCTGGCGAAGGTGTCGGAGACGGCCTTCGGGTATCCGTCGTCGACGAGGCGGTAGCGCGTCTCGCCGTCCGGTGCCTCGATGCTCCGGTAGAGGCCGGCGAGCGTCAGCTGCTCGACGAGCTGTTCGATGTCGTCGGGGGTGGTGTCCACCGCGGCGCAGATCTGCGACAGGGTCTGCTCGACGGGGTCACTGATGATCATCCACGCCATCACCCGGCCCTTCTCCCAGGTGACCCCGTGAGCCTCGTGGTAGTGCCGGGCAACCCCGTCCACGAAGGACCGCTCGGCCTCGGTCAGGGTGTCGTAGTGCTTATGAGCTGTGCTGGTCACGTGTCCCGCCCTTCGGATCGGCAAGTGGGCGGTCACGGAGGCCGAACTCGGGGGTGCTCGCCCTCCGGACCGGCGGCCCAGCCTGGCCGACCGGGGCGGCGCGCACCCCCGGAGCACCCCCAGCAGCGACCCCAGTCGTGTTCACCGCCGGGTCGGCACCCCTCGTCGCCCCCTCATCACCACGCCGGTACGGCACGGCCATCGGGAGCGGACCAGTGCGGGCCGCACGGCCGACCGGAGGCCCCGTTCACGTGGACACGGGTCAGCCCGAGCCGCGCAGGGCACGGCTCGGACGAACGGGACCTGGAGCCCCCGGGCGGTTCACGAAGTGGCGTCGTACGCCTGGCGGCGGGGCTCGCAGCCGTCGGCGTGGGCGATCGGACAGCGAAGGATCGCTCTCGTTCCGCCGGTGCGCGGACGGCCGCGACAATCGGAGGCCGGGGCGGTGGCGCGCCGCCTAGGCGGAGCAGCGGATGGCCGGACCGTCCGCGGATGCCCCGGAAGTCAAGACCCGTGAGAGTTCGGCCCTTCTGGCGATTCCCAACTTGGCGTATGCCTGGCTCAGGTGCCATTCGACGGTCTTGACCGTGACGAACAGCGCCTGCGAGATCTCACGGTTGCTCAGACCGGCCAGGGCCTTGTATGCGACTCGCTCCTCGGCGGGAGTGAGGGACGCCCTGTCCTGGCTGGCCCTGGCCAGACGCACGCCGGCGAGACGGAGTTCGGAGCCGGCCGTCGACTCCAGCGCGTGGGCACCGATGCGGTGGGCCGCCTCCATGCCTGCGGTCAGCCGCTCCCGGGCGACCGTACGTCGGCCGATCCGCCGCAGGGTCGCGCCGAGCGCGACCAGCACCCGCGCGTGCTCAAGCAGGTACGGGGTGGGGGCGAGCAGGCGGTCCGCGCGTTCCAGCATCTCCAGTCCCTCCTCGCCGCCGACGATTTCGCCCTGCGCCCCGAGCGCGACAGCCAGCGGCCGGGCCGCGCCGAATGTCTTCGCCCCCTCGACGGTATCGGCGGCCAGCTTGCCCGCGGCCCGCGGCCCGGTCGTGACGGCGAGCGCCCTCACCGCATCCGGCAGGCAGTCGATATCCGCCGAGGGGTAGCGCCAGCCCTCCTGCCTGGCCTGGTCACGGCACTCGCTCAGCTCCCGCAGCCCCGCCTCGAAGTGGTCCTGCCTTATGAGCAGCCGCGCTCGGGCCAGGCGCAGCGGTACGAACAGGGCCGACGCCGGCACCGGACCGTCGAGGCCGTGGTGGCGCAGGGCCTCCTCCGCCGCGCGGGTCCGGCCGCGCTCGACGAGACAGTGGATGAGCACCGCGGCGGACAGCGGTACGCATGCTGTCATCAGCGATCCCTTCTCCTGTCGGTTCAGCAGGCGCCGGGCCGTCTCCTCGGCCTCTCCCAGTCGTCCGGTGTCCAGCAGAACCTGGGCCAGAAGACTCTCGGCCGCCTCGGCGGTGAGAGCCTGCCCGGCGTCCCGGGCGCCGCGTACCGCGTCGCGGAGCGCCGCCTCAGCGGGTTCCGCGGCGTCGCACTGGGCAAGCACCCACGCGGTCAGCATCGTGCCGTTCAGTTCGGCGTCCTCCCGGCCGCCGCCGGGGTCGCTCTGTGCGAGCGCTCCGGTGGCCAGCCGGAGCACTCGGCTCCGGGAGAAACCGCGTGCGAGCGCCTCGACCGCGGCGTGGGCACGGACGACGAACGGTCCGGAGCGGCCCGGCACGCGATGGCCGGGGGTCACGCGGCCCAGCACCGCGGCGACCCGGCGCACGGTCTCCGACGGGCCGGACACATCCGCCAGCCGGAGGAGGATGAGGGCGTCTTCGTGGCGGGCCGACGCGGCCAGTGCCAAGGCGAGTTCGAGCCTCAGCCGCTCCCGGGCGAGCGGGTCGCGGGCACGGTGCAGAGCCTCTTTCAGGTGCTCGACGGCCGACGGCTGACGGGCCCGCAGTTCCGCGGCGCCGAGTTGCCCCAGAATCCAGGGGTCGTCCTCGGCGGCGGGGTCGGCCAGGGCTCTTCGCAGGTAGCGCGCGGCCTCCTGCGGCTCCGACCTGCGCAGGGCGTCCAGCGCCGCCGCGCGCAGCGTGCGCACGGTCCACGGGTCGCCGCCGGGTTCGGTGCGGCACAAGTGCGCCGCGACGGTGGGTAGTTCACTGCCGGTGGCGTGCAGACAGCGCGCGGCCCGGTGGTGGGCGTTGCTCCGGGCTTCGGAGGACATCTGGGCGTACAGGACCTGTCTCACCACAGAGCGCTGGAAGGCGTACGGGCTGCCCGCGCCGAAGATGTCGGCGTCGCGCAACGCGCTCGCCGCCCGTAAGGTCGCCGACTCATCCAGTTCGGCCACGTCCGCACAGTGCCGGGGCTCGGCGTCCTGTTCCAGGACCGCGACCGCCCCGGCAAGTGCGACGGTCCCGGCGGGGAGCCGGTGGAGTTGACGCAGTATCTCCTTGGTGAGGCGGGCGGGAGCGAGTTGGGCGATCGCGGGGGCCGCCGCCTGCTCGGGTTCGATCCCCCGGCAGTGCATTTCGTCGAGGATCTCCTCCAAGTGCAGGGGATTGCCCGCGCTGGCGGTCAGGCAGGCCGCCGCCACGTCGTCGTGCGGGGTCCGGCCGAGACGTGCCGTGATGGTCTGCCGGACCGCGTCCGGTCCGAGGGGGGCGAGCGCCGCGTGCCGCGCCACCGGCGAGCGGCCGACGGAGAGCAGTAACTCCTGCGCCTGACCGGGGGCGGCGGGAGTGCTGCCGGTGCGGGTGGTGCCAGGGGTGCTGGTCAGCACCAGCAGCGCACCGCTGCCTTCGAGCCGGTTCACGAGGTAGTTGACGAAGCGCAGTGACGGGATGTCCGCGTGGTGCGCGTCGTCCAAGAGAAGCAGGAGGGGAGCGGCCGAGGAGAGATTTCTGCACAGCCAATAAAGTCCGTGCAGTGTCCGATACAGCCGCGCGTCGTCCTGCGGGCCGCCTCCGAGTCCCTCCGGATCCGCGTAGTCGAATATGGTGCCGGCGAGAGAAGCCGGACCGGCGAGCGGATCGTCCCGATCGCCGTAGTGCCCCGCACTCAGACAGTGGTCGAACAGCTGGCGGACGACAGCCCAGGGAAAACCCTGCTCGAACTCGTTTCCCCGGGCGTGCAGGACCTGAAAGCCGTCCTTCTCCGCCTCCCGTCGCGCGGCCCCCAGAAGGTGGGTCTTCCCCGCACCGCGCACGCCCTCCAGCATGACCAGCGCACCCTCGCCCGCTTGAGCCCGGCGCATTCCCGCACACACCAGGCCCATTTCATGATCGCGTTCCACAAGCAGGAATTCCTGCCGCATCCGCCAACCCCCTTTTAACGGAAACCTGAAATGACCGGACGTTTTCCTGGGAAGTGAAAGCGCTGGTCGACCCGATCACAGTTCGGCAAAACACGGCACTAAAATTCAGACTATGGAAAATATCGGCGTGGTCCCCCGCCCCGAAATTTCCACCCGTTTACGCAAGAAGCAACCGCAACCTAGCATCGACCTCACCTCGACCTCCAGCACACCGGGCATCAAGGGCGCGTCAATAAACCGAATCGGAAAAGGTTTCAGAAAAGACCGAACCACTCCTTGCCGCTCATGATCGGCAAGGAGTGGCGTCCGTCTCTTCGGCTGTACCGGCCAGGCGGGACGCGTCAGGCGACCCGCAGTGAGACCGGAAGCTTGTCGAAGCCCACCATCTGCGGCGGAACGGCCCAGGCCAGATCACCGTCCCTGTCGACCGATATCTCCTTGAACCGGTCGAAGAGGACGTTCAGCACGAGCCGGGTCTCCAGACGCCCGAGCGCGTTGCCGATGCAGTGGTGTGTACCGAAGCCGAACCCGAAATGGCGCCCCTCGCTGCGGCGGTGGATATCGAAGCTCTCGGGGTCGGGGAACTGCCGCTCATCACGGTTGGCCGAGCAGAAACTGGCCGCCACGTGCTGGTTGGCAGGGATCACCACGCCGCCGAGCTCGACTTCCTTCGTGGACGCCCGCAGTCCGGTGGTGATCGGTGGCCGATGGCGCAGGACTTCCTCGACCGCCTGGCCGATCAGTCCGCGGTTCTGGCGCAGTTCGGCCTGGGCGGCCGGGTTGAGATCCAGCAGGTCGATCGAGTTCGCGATGGTCATCGTCGTACTGATGTGGCCGCCGGCGAACATCACATTGGCGAAGTTGACCGTCTCGTCCTCGGTCAGCCGGTCCCCGTTGAGTTCGGCGTTGGCGAGCCGGGTGAGCATGTCGTCGCCGGGCTTGTCCCTCCTTTCGCGCACACGTTCGCGAAGGTAGGAGATCGCCTCCTGCTGAAGCTCCCCCAGCGCTTCGAGGAATCCCTCCTGCGCCATTTCCTCCGGGGTGACGTTCATAACCTTTCGCGCCCAGTCGTAAAAGAGGACGCGATCCTCCGCAGGCAGGCCGAGTATCGCAAGAATGACGGCTATCGGGACGGTGTACGCGAGGTCGGCGACCAGGTCGACCTGGTCCCGGTCACCGATCTCGTCCACAATCTCGTTCGTCAACCGCACAATTTCCGGCTCATAGGCACTGATGGAGGCGGGCGTGAAGGCCGTACCGAGAATCTGCCGCACCCGAGTGTGGCGCGGCGGGTCCATCTGCGGCAGGCTCTCCAGGCCCGACTCGGGAAATCCCATGCGGTGCATCTCGGAGGAGAAGGTGCCGGGATTGGTGAGCACATGACGGGCGTCGGTGTACCGGTAGACCACCCACCAGCCCGTGGCGGGGTCCCGGTGGACCGGATGCTCGTCGCGCATCATGCGATACCAGTCGTAGACCGCCGGGTCGTTCACATTCGGTTGCGGCGGAATCTCAAGCTCTGTTCCGGACACCCCATCACCTTTTCACCAGACGACACAGATCGGCGGGTCGGTCGATGCAGCCTTGCGGTACGGCCGCCCCGAACGCACCCTGGTCTCCCCCAGCACCCACCCCAGCACCGGTGCCGGGGTGGGCCCGTGTTCAGCTGTTGATGTCGCGGCGGTTGAACCGGCTGACGCCCAGTCCGAAGAGGACCAGGGCCGCGGCGGCGAGCACGAACATGTCGGCCCACTGGAAGCCGTGCCGCAGAGGCTGCCCACCGATGTAGTAGTGGAACGGCGAGATGTAGGCGAGCCAGTCCGCGCCGATCTGCCCCGCGAAGGCGTGCACGGTGTACGACACCACGCCGATCACGGCGCTGCTGACCAGGACGACCGCCTTCCGGCCGACGGCGGCACCCAGCCCGATGGCGAGGGCGCCGAACAGGATCGCCAGCAGCGAGAGGTTGAGGCACTGGGCGAGGAACTCGACCGGCGTGACGCTGGTCAGTTCGGCGCTGTCGCGGATCGCCAGCAGCGCCACCCACACGAGGAGGCCGACCCCCACCGCACCGGCGGACAGGGCACCGAACCGCTGGGCGGCGACCTGGGTGCGCGTGACGGGGTGGGCGAGCAGCAGGTCCAGCTGCCCGGACTCCTCCTCGGCCGCGACAGCCCGGGTACCCGCCGTCACCCCGTAGATCATGGCGAGCAGAGGGAGGACGATGCCGAAGACGCTGGCGTGCAGATAGCCGGCCGCGCTGGCATCGATGTTCAGCCCTTCCCGCAGGGCCTCGGGGAGACTCGCGGTGTTCTCGCGCTGCGAGGGGTAGGTGCTCCCGTAGACCATCCCGACCAACGCGATCCCGACTGCCCAGCCGGTGAGACTGCGGCGACCGTCGGACAGGTACTTGGCGAAGATGGCGGCGCTCATCGGTAGTCCTTTCGGAGTTCGGTTCTCGAACGGTGACGGCGCGGCCGTCAGGCGGCGGGCGCGGTCTCGGTGCGGGGCGCGTCCTCGGCGCCCGCGTAGTAGCTGTGGAACAACTCCTCGAGGGCCGGCTCGGTGGCCCGCAGACCGGTGACCGTGTGCAGGGCGACGGCCTTGACGAAGGCGTCCGGACTGCCGGAGATCTGGCCGGTCAGGGTGGTTCCCGCCTCGTCCAGTGCCAGCCGGTCGAGACCGGGCACCTCGCTGAACTGCGCGACCGAGACAGGACTTTCGAAGGTGACCTCGACGTCACGGACCGCTCCGCTGCGGAGGTTCTCGACTGTGTCGACGGCGGCGAGTCGGCCGTCGCGAATGATGCCGACGCGGTCCGCGACCGCCTCCACCTCGCTCATGATGTGGCTGGACATGAAGACGCTCTGACCGGCCTCCCTCGCCTCGGCGACCATGTCGAGGAAGGTCTGCTGGACCAGTGGGTCGAGCCCGGCGCTGGGCTCGTCAAGGATCAGCAGCTCGGGAGTGTGCATGAACGCCTGCACGAGACCGACCTTCTGCCGGTTGCCCTTGGACAGCTTCTTGATGCTGGTGCTCTGGTCCAGACCCAGCCGCTCCGCCAGCTCGTCGATTCGCGCCTGCGGGACACCGCCGCGCAACCGCCCCAGGAACTGGAGGTATCCGCGGACGTTCTGGCGGCCGTCACAGACGAAGTCGCCCGCCAGATAGCCGACTCGGGCCCGCAACGCGACGCCGTCCGTCCGCGGATGCAGCCCGAGGACGGACACCCGGCCGGCGCTCGGCCTGATCAGGTCCAGCAGCAGCCGGATCGTGGTGGACTTGCCCGCTCCGTTGGGCCCCAGATACCCGAAGACCTCTCCTCTGCGCACATCGAGGGTCAGACCGGTCAGGCCGCGGCGGGTGCCGTAGGTCTTCGTGAGCTCGCGTAGCTCAATCACGTTCTCCATTGACCCAACGTATCGAAGTTTCAGAGATCTGCAAACATTCGGAGTTTTCAACCCCCACGTATGATAGGAACTCGTCAAGAGGAGGCAGTGATGGACGACAAAGGCACACAACTGCGCGAAGGTGCCGAACGGCTGGCACTGACGCTCACGGAGAGCGGTATGCAGCGGACCACGGCGCGTGTGATGACGGCACTGCTCTTCAGCCAGCAGGAGACCATGACGGCGGCCGACCTCTGCGAGGAACTCAAGATCAGCAGCGGCGCGGTGTCGGGCGCGGTCAAGCAGCTGATCCCCACCGGCATGATCGAACGAGTGCCCGCCCCCGGCAGTCGCCGCGACCACTACCGTTTTCGCGATCACGCGTGGGCGACCCTGATGGGCAACCAGAACACCCTGCTCGACAGTATGTGGAACGCCGCCGCCGAGGGCATCAAAGCCGCGGGCAAGGAGAGCGTCGCAGGCCGTCGCCTTGACGAGATGCAGGACTTCTACGGATTCATGCAGCGGGAGATGGCCGCCCTCATCGACAAGTGGCGCGAGGGCTACGACGCCGGGCTACGCTGACGCGCCGCCGTGCGCGGTGACCTCACTGCGCGCGCGGGCCGCCCTCACAGCCAACCCCGACGCATATCCCCACCCGGAGCCTTACCGGCACGGGCCGTTCAGCGAAAGACAGGTCGAGCGACCGGTACGCGCCACAAAGCCACAGGTCAAGCACCTTTCGCGGCTGGCTCCAGGATCGCCGCGCACTCCACGTGATGCGTCATCGGGATCATGTGGGCTTGGGATCGAGTGGGAAAACCTGCAGTTCAGACGGGGTTTTCCGGCTCACCGTTGATCTTCCGGGGCGGCCGGAGCGTCATATAACCGTCGCGGCCAACAGGAACCCCTGGCATGAGCCTCCCCTCGACCAAGGCCTTGCTCACGGCACGAGGGCGTCGAGATCGATGTCGAGGGGGAACGGGACAGAGACCTTGAGCCGGCCGCGGTGGATCCCGGTTGCCACGTAGGAGCTGGTCATGGCATCGAGTTCGTAGGTGTGGACGGTGGGCGCTCCGGCCTCGTCCTCGATGCGCCAGAAGTGCGTGATCTCGGCCTTGGCGTACTTGAAGGGTTTCATGGATCGGTCACGGTCCGCCGACTCCTCCGAGACGACCTCGACAACAAGGGCGACGTCCTCGGGTGCGTACCAGGTGCGGTCAGGATCGTATGCGGCGGTGGAGACCAGGATGTCGGGCTCGGGACGGCTCTTCCGGTCGAGGCGGACGGTCATCTCGCGCTCGGCCTCGAAGCCCGCGGGAGCTGCCTGTCGCAAGGCGAAGGTGAGGTTCTCCACGAGCCGGGAGTGCCACGAGCGCTGCGGCGACATCATGAAGATCAAGGCTCCGTCGATGAGTTCGGTGTGCCGCGGCGCTTGGGGAAGGCTGTCGAGGTCGTCCGCCTCCCAGCCGCTCGGCCTGGGCGGGATCATCCATTCGGGAAGTTCGGCGGTCACGGCTTCCTCCACGCGCCTTCAGAAAATGGTCCAGGGGCCTTGATCCCGGGACACCGACACGGGCCACGCATCGACTGACAGCCTAGTTGACGGCGTCGCACGGTGAGCAAAACCTGACGCGGTGGAAGGCCACGCCCTCGGCCTGGCATGTGCCGCGGCGAGCAGCTGCGGCGACGCGCACTGCGAGCCCGTCACCCATCACGCTGCTCCCCGATGCCGGACTCCACGGCGACGAGCACGCCATCGACAGAGCGGCAGCGGCAGCGGCAGCGGCAGGCAAAGATCCTTCGGTTCTGGCAAGCGGTGGAGTACTTCAGCGGGCACCTACATGGCGCACACTCGAAGTAGGACGAGAGGTAGGATCGGTAGCATGAGTGAGACTACCGGCAAGTACTCGATCACGATGCCCCGTGACATCGCGGAAGCCGCCCGCGCTCGAGGCGGCCCTTCCGGCCTGTCCGCCTACGTAGCCGCCGCCGTCGCCCGCCAGATCGAACGCGACAACCTCAACGAACTCATCACCGTCGCCGAGGCCGAGCATGGCGCCATCACCGATGAGGAGGTCCAGGCTCTGCGCGATCAACTCCACCGGGCGCAGGCACAGGGCGGGACGAACGCCGCGTGACCCGCTCCCCCGCCCTCGCGCCGGGTGGCACCCTCGCCCTGGACAGTGAAGGGCTGGCCAAGGCCGTGCTGCGTGACCGCACGGTCACCGCGTGGCTGGCCCTCGCCCGCGCCGACGATCTGCGGGTCATCACGTCCGCGGCCACCCTCGTCGAGGTGGTCCACCCCCGGATTAACCGCCCGGCCCTGGAATGGACGCTGTCCCGCCTCGTGGTCGAGCCGGTCACCGAACCGATCGCCCGCCACGCCGGCACGCTGCTCGCCGATGCCGGGCTGCACGGGCACAAGTGCGCCATCGACGCCATGCTCAGCGCCACCGCCCTAGCCGCACCCGGCCCCGTCACCGTCCTCACTTCCGACCCGGAGGACATCGCCACACTGTGCGGCGCACGCGCCACCGTGATCAAGATCTGAGCAGTGAGCTGCCCCGCGCTTCGCAGCAGCCGACTCGAATGGCCTGAGGCGTGGTCGAGGAGATCGACGACTGGTAGATGCAGCCCCTTCGTCGATCGATGGCAGCGGCTGGCGGCCCCAAGAAGCGACATCCCACCAGTACATGAGGCGCCTATCGCTTTGTGCGACGACGACCAGTTCTCACGATCCGTCGTAGGTCAGCTCGCGCCGGAGTTCGCGCTGGAGTTCGCCGGCGGCGGCGAGGGTCTGCACCATGAACTTCACGGTGGACAGCAGTTCGCCGGTGCGCGGGTGGCGGGCGGCGAGGTCCATCGCGGAGAACGCGCCGTCGTGGATGCACAGCGCCACCTGCTCGGGTGCAGGACGGTGTCGCCCGGCCGCGCGTACGCGAGCAGCTCGCGGAACTTCGGGCGTTGGAGGGGGTGGAGGCGGCTGGAGGTCCCGCCGTCTTCCTCGAAGACGACCGGGTCCTCGATCCCGGCCTCGTCCAGGACGAGGTTCTGCCGGGCGGTCGACTGCTGGTCGGTCGAGACCCGCTCGTAGACCAGATTCGCCACCGAAGGCCCCTTCCGTACGGAGGATCGGACCCTATTTGTCGTCAAACCCTGTCAGCAATCACCATCGGATCTGATTGGATTCGGGCCGCCGCGAACCCCCGGATTGCACGGGTTCTTTGGACGCGCGGGCCGCCTGTCGTCAAACGCATTCGAGGCCGGCCCCTGGCCGGACCGGATCGAGCAGCGGTGACGTCGCTTGTCACTGTCCCCTGAGACAGCCGTCATACCTTGCTGCGGCAGCCGGCGAGGAGGAGGGCGACCATGCCCTTGGCGTCGGCCTGGCCGTAGTCGGGGCCGGTGATGCAGAGGTTTCCGATGGCGCGCAGGAGTGTGTAGGCGGCGACACCGGGGCGAAGTTCCTCGGTGGCAGCGCAGGCGTCCAGCAATGACGCGCAGGCCGGGACCAGGGTGTCGAGCATGAGGGTGTGGAGGTTCTCCAGTCCTGGGTCACCGGACCCCAGTGCCGCGCCGAGGCCGTGCTTGGTCACCAGGAAGTCCACGAACGCGTCCGTCCACAGGGTCAGAGCGGTGAATGGCGAGGCGGATTCCTCAAGAAGCCGGGGCGCGAGAGCGGTGCAGGCGTCGATCTGGTGCCGGTAGACGGCGGTGACGAGGTCCGCGCGGGTCGGGAAGTTGCGGTAGACCGTGCCGACACCGACGCCGGCGCGTTCGGCGATGTCGCGGACGGGTGCCTGGATGCCCTGCTCGACGAAGACCGCCGCAGCAGCCTCCAGTACGCCGCTGCGGGTGCGCTGAGCCTGTGCTTGGCGTACCCCGACCGACTCCGGCACGGATGGCTCCCTTTGCTCGCGGAACAATGTTCCGCTAGTTTGGCGGAACGGCGCTCCGCCAAATTATGGCATCCCGGTACTCACAGAAAGTGCAGGACCCTCATGTCCTCGTCCATGTCCTCGTCCCACTCCCTCAGCCAGCAGATCGTCTCGGTCAAGCCCATCGTTGTTCCCTCGCCCGGGCGCGGCATTGACCTTCAGGTAAAGGTCACCGCACCCCGGTCGGGCCAGAACCTGCCTGTGATCGTTTTCTCCCACGGGAACGCGTGGTCACTGGACGGGTACGAGCCCCTCGTCGACAGGTGGGCCACCGCCGGATTCGTCGTGGTGCAGCCCACCCACCTGGACTCCCGGCGCAACGCCATCGCCTGGGACGACCCGCGCTTCGCCACCATCTGGCGCGTGCGGATCACCGACCTGCACGCAATCCTCGACCACCTCGCAGACGTCCTGGCCCAGGCCGGCCTGGAGACCCGCGCCGACCGTGAGCGCACTGCCGTGGTCGGTCACTCCTGGGGCGCCCAGACCGCGGGCGCCCTCCTCGGTGCGCGCGTGCTGGACGCCGAGGGTGTTGCGGGAGAAGACTTCTCCCACTCTGCGGTTTCGGCCGGCGCGCTGATCGGGGCGACGGGAACCGGCGACACCCTCACCCCGTTCGCCGCCGAGAACCTTCCGTTCATGAAGCCGGACTTCTCCACCATGACCACCCCGGCCCTGGTCGTCGCGGGCGGCAAGGACGACTCGCAGCTCTCCACCCGCGGGCCGGAGTGGTTCACCGACGCCTACCACCTCAGCCCGGCGCCCAAGAGCCTGCTCAGCATCACCGAGGCCGAGCACACCATGGGCGGAATCGCCGGCGAGAAGGTCGCCGAGACCACCGACGAGGACCCCGCCCGTGTCGCCCTCACAGCCGACGCGATCTCCGCCTACCTCCGCGCAGCCCTCAACCTCGACGACGCCGAGTGGACCGCCCTCAACAGCACCGCCGAAGGCAGCGACGGTACGTGGAGCCTCGCCGGCAAGTGAGCTCAGCCTGACCGCCGGGACACACTCGGCGGTCAGCAGCGAGCGGGGCGGAGTTCGGCACCGAGGCGGCGCCGACGGGCACGCTGGGCCGGTTCGAGGCGCACGTTGACGCCGCCCGGCCCGTCGGCGCTTCCCTGGAGGAGTTCCAGGCCCCCGAGTTCCGCTTCCCGGTGCGCGATCTCGGGGACGGGGACGCCCTTGTCCTTGAGCGCGACGGCGAAGGTGAGCATGCCGCCGTGGTTGCCCTTGGCCGCTGCGGTGACCTGGCCTTCGAGGGTCTTCTCCCGGATGCAGTTGCGCTCGATCTGCTCCTTGAAGACCTTGTGGCACTCCGCACGGTGGAGGGCTTCGAGCTGGCTCGCCAGCTCCTGCCGGGCGGTCGATGTCCTCGCGTACCCGATCCGGATCGGCCGCTCGGTGCGGGGCGCGGGCACGACGGTGAGCGCGGGGCCGGTTTCGAGAGGACTTTTGCCAACGGTGACCTGCGGAGACGTGATTACTCCCGGGTCTTTCGCAGATCTCTCACAGATGTTCATTTGTGAGAACGACCGCGCGCGCGATGCCCGTGGCCCGAAGATGCCCGGTGCGACTGAGCTCACGCTGCGGCGGCGGCACGGTGCAGCGTGAACCAGAACGTCGGGACCGGGTTCGTGCCCGGCGTCACATCGGTCAGCTGCCACCCGGAGAACCTGGCGCTGAGTTCGTCCGCAGTGACGCCGGACCACGAGTCGTCAAACGCCCCGGGCCCGTACCCGAACATCAGCAGTCGTGCACCGGGGGCGGCACGCTTGGTGAGGCCGGCGGCGTAGGCGTCGCGGCGGTGCGGTGGAATCCCGCAGTAGCAGCTCAGGTCGAAGAACAGGTCGTACGGGCCGGGCATGCCCACCTCGTCGAGTCGGGTGGCGTCCCCGCACAGCACCGTGACGTCCGCTCCGGCGGCGTCGGCCTTCTCCCTCGCCTGCCGGACCGCGCGGTCGACCATGTCGACGGCCGCCACCCGCCAGCCGTGCCGGGCCAGGTACACCGCGTTGGTTCCGGTGCCGCAGCCGAGTTCGAGGACCTGGCCCGGCATCAGCGCGCCGGGCCCTTCTATCAGGGCCACGAGCTCGGGTGGCGTGATGCCGCTGTCCCACGGCGGCTTGCCGTCCCGGTAGAAGTCCTCCAACACGCGGCGCACAGCCGCCTCTTGGTCGAGCTCCGCAGCCGTCCGGGTCTTACTCATCGCTCCCCCTCCAAGAATCTAGAGTTCAACTCTAGTGACTGACTCTAGAGATAGACTCTCGACATGGATGCGGTCAAGGGATCCGACGGACAGAACGCCAAGCGCCCCGACAAGCGGGCCGAGCGCTCGCGGCGCACCCGCGAAAACATCGTCGCGGCAGCTCGGGACCTGTTCGTCGCGCAGGGGTACGGTGCGACAAGCCTTCAGGAGGTTGCGGATCGCGCGGGCGTGGCCGTCCAGACCGTGTACTTCGTGTTCCGAAACAAGCGCGCGCTGTTCAAGGACGTCGTCGACACGTCCATCGCGGGCGACGCCGAACCGGTCGCCACGATGGACCGCGACTGGTTCCACTCCGCATGCGCCGAGCCCACCGCGGCCGGGCAACTGCGCGCCCATGTGCGGGGCGTACGCGACATCCTCGGCCGGGTCGCCCCGATCATGCCGCTGATCGCGGCTGCGGCGGCCACGGACCCGGAGATCGCCGCGCAGTGGCCCGCCGGCCCCGATCCGCGCTACACCGTCCAGCATGCCGCAGCGAAGGCACTGACCTCCAAGCCCGACGCCCGCCCCGACGTCGATACCGCCCGCGCCGCCGACCTGCTGTACGGGCTGCTCAGTCCGGAGCTATACCTGATCTTCGTCCGCGACCGGGGCTGGTCCCCCGACGCCTGGGAGGAGTGGGCATGTGTGGCCCTCACTACCCACCTCTGTACAGACCACGAGTAGGCCACCGACCCTTCAGCGACAGCCGCCGAAGCAGAGTCCGCGACCGGCTACGGCTGCGGAAGCTGACCGGGACGCTCACTCCACTGCACCGTCGTCATCATCGTCGAGCCCGGCGGCGTCCGGGTCGCGCAGCGGCCGCAAGGCCTTGAGGTTGCGGTGCTTCAGCGGCGAGAGTCGGGCGATGTCCTCGTCCCGGACTTCGTGGCCCTCGGCGCGGAGCTGGGCGACAGCGGCGTCGATGTACCGGGTGGTCCAGGGCACCACGGCGTTGAGGACCAGACCGAGCGATCCGAGCTGGTCCTCCATGCCGTCCCGGTACGCCTGATGGAAGGTGCCGCGCTTGCCGTGGCACACGTCGCGGGCCAACTTGTGGCGGGACTCCTGCTCGGTGAGCAGGCGGTTCATCTGGCGGCGGCAGGTGTCGTCGACCGGGTCGACGACGCGGAGCATTCTGTGGAATCTGATTGTCAGGATGATGCGTGTTTGATCAGTTCCAGCGTCCATGATCGCTGTTCGTCGGTATCCGGGACGGCGAGTCTCCGGGCCTGTTCGATCTGAGTCCAGGCGGCGTTGGGTTCGACGCCGTTGAGGATCAGGAGTGCGGCGGCGAGGAGGGACGCGCGTCCGATGCCGGCGCGGCAGTGGGTGACGATGTGGGCTCCTCCCCTGAGCTGTGCGGCGAGGTCGCGCAAGGTGGGCAGGACCGTGGCGAGGGTGGGAACGGTGCGGTCGGGGATGGGGATTGCGACGAATTGCAGTCCTGCGGCCGAGGCTCTCTGGGCTTCTTCGGCGAGGCCGAGTTCGTCGACCTCGGGTCGCGTGAGCGCGCTCACCAGGATGTCGACACCGGCGATACTCAGGGCTCTCATCTCGTCTTCGAGCCAGTCCAAGCCGCGGGGCTTGGCCATGGTGCTCAGTCGGCCTGGGCCGGGCAGGTCGATGTTGAACAGGGTGGGTCGCATGTCAGCAGCACTTTCGGTCGGTGGGGCCGGTGGGTGACCGGATGGTCAGCGGCAGGGCTCGACCGGGCTCGGCGCGTGGTTCGCGTGGGGTCGGGCCGTCGGGGGTGGCCACGTCGGCGAGACGTTCGAGAAGGGCGTCCAGGCGCTCTGGCCGTCGTCGACGGCGGCGCGTTCCTCGTCGGTGAGTGGGATGCTCACGAGCATGCGCTGCAAGTTGGCTGGTCCCTGGTGAGCCGTGGCCAAGCCAAGCCTGCAGCTCGAACAAGGTCATGGGCTCCTTGGCGTTGTAGAGCTGCGTCGCGATCGTCGATCGCGCGCGGTGACTGGTGATCTGGCCGAGCACGTGCGCTCGAACCACTCCCTCAGTTCGGCGGCGTGCCGGCACACCAGCCGAAAGGCGTCGGAGTGCGGCCCGTCGGCGGTGAGCAACGGCTCCTCACCACCGTGAGGACGAGCGCCGAACGTGGGTACAGCTCGACATCGAGCACCGGCCCGCCTCTCCGGATCAGTTCCCCACCCGTGCCAACACTCCGAAGATCGCCAAGCTGCTGCTCGACTCACTGGCGGCCCAGGACGGTCTCGCGGACGTCACCGCGACGCCGTACTTCATAGAACCGGCCGACATCCCCGAAGTCGCTACGTCCTCACGCCCGAGGCACTGACCGCGTTCAACAGGGAGTTGGAGTACCACCCGGTCTTCGGCAGCGGAATCCGTACCTACCTGCCCGGTATCGATCTCGCGTGGAAGCCCGACGCCCAGCGGCATCCGGTGATGGCACGGTCCACCATCGAGGCGAATCCTCGCAGGGCGGCGTCAGTGCTCGCCTCTCTCCCTCAACGGCTCGCCCTGCGGCAGCCCTTGCCCGCTCCGCTCGACACTCTTCCCGTCCAGCGCACCCGCCCCAGGCCGACAACGAGACCCTGACGGCCATGCTCGGCGAGGCCGAGCAGACCGAGGGGCGTGAAGACGAACTACGCGGCGAGAACGAGGAGTTGGAAACGGAGCTGCGTCGCCTCCGCCGTCAGGTCAGGTCCCTCCAGGTCAGCCTGGAGAAAGTGGGCCAGTACGAGTTGACCCATACGCCCGCTGAGGAGCCCACCACACACCCGACATCGTTCGCCGAACTGCTCGAACGATTCTCCGAGTTCTCACACCTCGCCTTCACCGGCGCGTCCGGCACGGCCGGCAGAGACTTCCGCTCCTGGTGCTCCCGGCCGCCCAACGACGCCTACCCCTTCTCGGCCGGCAAGGTGAAGATGAAGGAGTCCGACACAGTGGGCAACCGTGGCGCCTGGCGCAGGGAACGCACCTTCCCCGTACCGCTCGCGGTGGACCGGTCCGGCGAGGTGTACATGGAGGCGCACATCCGTATCGGCGGCGGCAACACCGTCTCGCCACGCCTGCACTTCTACGACGACGGGCCGGGCACGGGCCGGGTTTACGTGGGCTACATCGGCCCGCACCTGACGAACACCAAAACCTGAACTGTCGAGTTCAGGAGAGCGGCTGCCCGCCCTTGACCGCCGCGACGAACGACGACCAACCAGCAACCGGGAAAATCAGCGCGGGGCCATGCGGGACCTTGCTGTCACGGACGGGCACACCGGAGGCGTACCCGTCGGACACCTCGACGCACCCGCCGCCTCCGTTCTCGCTGTAGCTCGACTTGCGCCAGGCGGTCAGAGTAGAAGCATCAGGAATCACATTCATCTTCGTAACCTTTCAGGTATTCACGGAGCAGGTCCAGCGAGTCATCGCCCGTCAGCGCCAACGAACGGGCCAGGTCAAAGCGCTCGGTGAGCTCGACCACCCTCCTTGTGGACTCTACTGCCTCTCCTGAGTCGAAGCTCTCGACCAAGGCCATCGTCCCGCCCTCTTTGAGGGTCATCAAGGTCAAGCTTCCGCCGAGCATGGGGTGCCCGCCCTTCACGAAAGGGATCACCTGAATCTCGATGCGCGGGCGCATAGCGAACCGGGCGATATGACCCAATTGCTCAACCATGCACTGCGAGTCCCGCAGCGGTCGCTTCAGAGCCGCCTCATCCATGATCGCCCAATAGGGAAGAGCGACTTCGCGCTCAAAGATGCGCTGCCTCCGAATCCTGACAGCCACACGCTCGCTCAACTTCCCTTCGGATTCACCAGGAAGCGTTTTCCGGAACAACTCTCGGGCGTAGCCCTCGGTTTGAAGAAGGCCCGGAATATGGCTGCTCGTGAAAACCTGAATCCGCTCCGCCAGCGACTCCTTGCTCACGAACGTCCGACTGTAGTCGGAGATCACCGACTCGTGCGCCAACTCCAGCAGCTCCCCCAACACCCCGTCCGTATCAAAGAACTCGTCCAGTGAGTCCACCAACGCCTCCGACGGAAGCTGCTCTCCCAACTCGACCCGCCCGAGATAGCTGTGCGAATAGCCGCCCACCTGTTCGGAGAGCTGACGTAACGACAACCCTTTCCGCTCCCGCAGTCTGCGCAGTCGCTTGCCCAGCCTCACACGCGGTGTGACCTTGCCTGATTCGCTGTTCAGCTCCACCCCGGTCGAACCTGCTTTCGTTTAATTCCCTGTCCACACAGGGCATTTGGTGACAGCCCGGATATGTCCGGTGACCCGGTCCTCGGCGAAGGTGATTCCACACCGAAAAGCCCGCCCCACGCAAGACCCCCGCGACGCTGCAACGTCCGGGGGCGTGGCCGAAGCGCAACAGGAGCCCCTCCGACAATGGCGAAGTTTATCGCCCCACCCTTCTGGGCGCCGCCGAATTCCCCATTCCCCTTTCTCCGGGGCGCTTTTGGCGTCAATCCGGACACGTGTCACCCTTCGGGAGCGGTCTGATGTCGAATCTCCCGGACACCAACCAGTTCCGCCCCGTCCGCCCCGTCGTCCTGCGCTGGAGCCGGCACCCGAGCTGCGTCGGGCTGGCCCGGCTCGAATTACGCAAGGCCCTCGGGCGGTGGGGGTTGTCGGCCCTGGAGGGCTCCGCGACCCTCGTCCTCTCCGAACTGCTCACCAACGCCGCCCGGCACGCCCGGGTCTCCCCCGGCCGGGAGATCGAGACGCACTACGTCCCGGGCCCGGACGGGCTGCAGATCGAGGTGCACGACGCCTCGGAGGACCCACCCGAGCCCCGTACCCCCAACCCGGAAGCCTCTGACGGACGGGGGCTCGTCCTCGTCGCCGCCCTCGCGGACACCTGGGGCGTGAGCGCGCGTCAGGGGCCGGGGAAGATGGTGTGGGCGAACCTGACGCTCCCCGCAAGGGCGAACGGCAGCCCGGACCATGGCTGACGAGCGGTTGCAGTGGGCCTTCCGCGTGGTGCCCGGCGATCACGTCACACTGGACGGCATCCGGCGCGAGGTCACCGGCAGCCGCGTGGAGCGGTACGCCACCGGTGGCCTGGCCGTGGTGCTCGCCTTCCGAGCCGGGTCCCCGGTACGTGTGCCTGCCACCTCTCTCGTCACGGTCATCCCGCCCGAGCGCCGGCCCGCCGAACCGCCGCCCGCCGAGGTCAACCGGGACGGGCCGCCCGTACGCGGTGTCGTCCGCGCGACGGGTCGCCTGCTCGCGGCGTGGGCACGGCGGCTGACGGGAACGGCCGACGGCGGGCACGCGTAACGCGGGGTTCCGGTACGCGCTCGCACCCGGCACCCACGCCCGGCGGGGCCGACCCCGTCAGAAGTCTCCGAGCTTGGTCCCGTCCTCGGTGCACCAGACCCGCATCGCGCTCATGAACAAGCGGCCGAACGACGCGGTCCCGGAGACCATGCCTCCTGCTGGCCGGCGGATCGCCGCTCTGCGGCAGGCCGCACAGGACAAGCACCAGCAGGCCGTCCAACGAGCGGAGGCGGGTATCCGAAGGCTGGTCAAGGAGGGCGAGGAGATCAACTTCCGGGCCGTCGCCCGCGCAGCGGGCGTCAGCTTGGGCTTTCTCTATGCCCACACCGATCTGCGCAAACGCATCGAGACCTTGCGCGGTCAGCAAAGGACCGAGAACCAGTCTCCCCCGCAGGCACCCTCGGCTGACGACGGCACAGTGATTCATGCCCTTACCGAAGCCCTCCGCCGTGAGCGCGCCACCACCGAGAGCGCGTCCAAGAGCTCGAACAACGACTGGCCGCGGCACACGGCGAGATCCCGCGCCTGCAACGCCTGATCCAGTCACATAACCCGAGACCGTGACAGCACTCGCCGGGCTCCACAGCTCACGATCCAGAACGCAATCCCAGAACACTGTGCTCCACCACACCCGAGGGAAGATCACTCTTCCCCGAAGCCCGAGCAGTCAGCTCCACGAGTCCGGCTCGGAGGTCGGTGGCTGGCTCACCGAGGACGATCGCGCTGATGATCAGCTCCATCATCAGACGGTCGTACTCGTCGCCCATGCTCCGATAGCGCTCCCCATCGGCCTCCACCACGGCAGAGGCGATCCTCCTCCCACCACCAGTCACGGGGGCAAAGGACACCTCATAGACGCCGTGACCGGTCCAACTCCGGTGCATGAAAAGGACATCGGCTTCGGCGAAGACGTTCCACTTCTCATCCATGTCCCGGGCTCGATATCCGCGCCGGATCCGGTCCCAGTCCTCGTCGGTCCAGACACGATCGGGCAACTTGGGCACCGGCCTGGGCGCGTTAATCGGATGGAGGCGCCGGAACGACTCTCGGGTGAGCGGGGCATCGGCAGTCATGACGTGATCCTACGGATGCACCACAGTTCCAACAGGACAGCGTCTTACCCTCAACTAGGCAGACGGTGAACCTCAGCCACCTTTCGGACGCGTCCGCAACTTCCTGAACAGCGACTTTGCGAGGCTCCTTCACCGTTACCCCAGATAACTCCAGGCCTTCGACTTCGACGCCAACCCGAGCATCGACGCTCATCGCTCTGGGCACCGAGGCGGCGATGAAGGGCTACCGGGTCCGCGAGGGCCTCACCTTCAACGGTACGATCATCGAAACCGGCACCGACTCCTTCCGCCTCGCCGGCACCCGCGCCCGCGCCGAAGTGCCCGCGCAGGCCGGCTGACCTCTCAGGTGGTCACGCACCACCTCATCGGCGGTCTACGAGGCGACGTGACGGTCGGCCACGTTGGCATCCGATGAGGTGGGCGGGCCGCACGCTGTCGCGGTCGGCAGGGCACCGGTGAGTAGGTGGGGCCCTCGTCCGAGTCCTATCCGGCCAGTCCCCGGAGCAGGCCCTCCAGATCGCGCTCGCCGTCGCGGGTCTGGGCACCGTGGGCCAGTCCGCCGCGGATCAACCGCTCGGCCGCGGGGCGAACGAACTGGCCCGCCCAGGCATCGTGCTCCCGCAGGAGACCCTCGGCCAGGTCCTCAGGGACGATGGCGCGCTTGGCCGCCGCGATCACACCCTCGGGCAGGGCTGCGATGTTGCGGGCGAGGCGGTCGACGATGTCGTCGAGTTCGTCAGCAGGGACGGCCCGGTTGACCCAGCCGTAGCGCTCCGCGGTTTCGGCGTCGTACAGGTCGGCACCCAGCACCGCCTCCAGGGCGCGATTGCGGCCGACCCGGCTGGCGAGGTACTGAGTGCCCCCTCCACCAGGCACGATGCCCATGAGAGCTTCGATCTGGCCGATCCCGGCGCGACCGATCGCCGCGAACGCCATGTCCGCGGCCGTGACGAACTCCGCCCCTCCTCCGCGCGCCATCCCGGCAAGCTTGACGATGGTCACCTGAGGCTGGTGCCGGAGCAGTTCCCCCAGAGCCTGGAAGACGTTGACGCCGTCCGGAAGGTCGGCCGCGAGCTCGTCGAAGGCGTCTGGCGTGTCGACGAGCGACATGTCGACGTGGGCTATGAAGAACTCCGGGCTGGCGCTGTCGAACACAATCACCCGAACCGAGTCGTCGTCCCTCAGCGCGGTCAGCAGGTGCCGGAGGTCGGCCATCAGGGCGACGTTCAGGACGTTGACCGGTGGGTTGTCGAGGGTGACGCGGGCGATGCCGTCCTCGACACTCACCCGCAGGGTCGCGTAGGCGTCGTGGTTCATGGGGATCTCCGATCGGTACCTGGTATGCATCTAGGTTCCTGATGCATACTCACCCTGCGACGGTGGGCGACCGGCGTCAATAACGCACTTCAGGCATCGCAAGGATCGCGAAGGATACCGACATGGCCATTTCTGAAACCGGCGGCGACGCCGGCATCGACATCGTCTACCGGTCCGACTGCCCCAGCCGCCCGATCCTCGACCAGATCGCTGACAAGTGGTCGATGATGGTGATGGCAGTCCTTGACAAGCCCACTCGGTTCAACGAGATCAAGCGCCGCCTTGAAGGCGTGACCCAGCGGGTCCTGACCCAGACCCTGCGCCGCCTGGAACGCAACGGGATGATCGTGCGCCGCGTGCTGCCAACCTCGCCGGTCGGGGTCGAGTACTCTCTCACCCCGCTCGGCGAATCCCTGCGGGAGCCGTTCGGCCGGTTGTACGACTGGACGGTCAACAACGCGGACGAGATCCGGGCGCACCAAATGGATTATGACCAACGGGTTCAGAGCTGAGAAGGCGTGCCCGAGAACCCCATTCCGGCGACATCGATGAAGCCAGGTGGCCACCGCACCTCCAGCAGTCACGTCGGATGTCACCGCACATCCAACCGCCATGGTCACCCCTCGTCGATCACGGGCATGACCAATCTGGTCAGGAATTCACGGATGGCGGGAGCGGTGGCGCGGGCGAGGTCCACGGCAGTCCGGAGGTCGTCGCCGATCGGGATCATGGCCAGTTGTCCGTTGGGGAGGGTGTCGGCGGCCTCTTCGGCAAGAGCGGTGGGGTGGCGTGGGTCGGTGCCCGGGAAGATGAGGGTCGGCACGGTGATCGTCGCGACTTCGGCCACGCTCCGGAAGGAACGGTCATGGCCGATAGCGGCTGCGGCCACGATGCTGGCGGGGTCCGATCGGGGGATGGCGTCGCGCACCATGGCACCGACAACGGGAGGGAAACGGGCGAGGATGGGTTCCCAACCCGCCTCGATGCCATCAGCCTCGACGCGGGCGGCGAACGCGTCGAGGAAGCGGATCTCCGCCTTCTTGGCCTCGTCGTCCTCAATGTCCTCAACCCCGATGAGCACGGCTGCCCGGACCCGGTCCGGGTATGCGGCAGCCGTCCGAAGCGTGATCGTGGAGCCCAAGCCTGCGCCGGCGAGTACGGCACTGGAGAGACCGATGTGTCCAGGAGCCGCATTACGTCCTCGACATACTGGGCCCAGGTATAGCGGGCCGGGTCCTTGCAGACCGACCGGCCGTAGCCTCGCAGGTCGGGCAGTACGACCATGAAGCGATCGGCAAGCCGTTCGGCCAGCGGAAGCATGCTCTTGTGGTCAGGGCCGCCGGCATGCATAAGAACCAGGGCCTGCCCCTCTCCGGTGACGGTGGCGTGCAGGGTACAGTCGTCGGCCGCCTGGTAGCTGATCTCTTCCATGGGTCGAATTTAGAGCGGCCACACCAGCGTTCGGTACGCCTTAATCCGCCGACAGATATCGCGATCCCGCCACTCTCGACGTCACCGCGCATCCAACTCCCCCCCCCCGGCCACCGTTGCCTCCTGACGCCCCATCAGAACAAGCGTCAGATGAGCGTCACGGCAACTCGCACTCGTCCATGCGTAGACGGGACAACCCATCCGTGATTCCCCGGCGCCCCAGTGGACGGCAGGTCAACAGCACTGCCCAGCCCTTCGTTACGGTCCACGTCGCGCACGTCGGGAAACAGGTCAGGCGCACCCGGACATGCCTGAGAGACCCAGGAAAACAGCAGCGGTTCGTGTCCCCTCGGCTGAGCAGACTTCTCAGCGGTTTGCTGATCGAGCCAATCGTTCTTGGAAACCGCCCCCACCCGTATCGCGCTGACCAGTTCCGTGTGAAATCCGCCGGCGGCAGCGTGTCTTCGCAGAGTGAGGCCCTCCTCGCTGCTCCGTGCCCGAAACCCTCGCTTCCCGGCGTCCGCCTCCAGCAGACTTCGTGGCCTTGTAGTGCGGCGTTCCGCCTGAGCGTGCACGATGGCCGATGTGATCATTAACGCGTCTGAAGGCAGGGTTCCGCTGCAACTCGCGGGCCTGTTGCGGCGGTTATGAGCCACGACCGATAACTACCTGTGTCTGCATGATGCTTCTGCGTAGTGTCCTGCGCTGCTGGCACGCAACTCGTACGCGTGTCGCATTTCTCTCAAGGGAAGGACACACGCTTCCGTGTCATCACACAGACAACAAGGGGCTCGGCGCCGGGCGCGCATCGCGGGCGGGGCCGCGCTGCTCCTGGTCGTCGAGACCGCGCTCATAGCCGGGGCCTCGCTGCCGGCCAGCGCGGCGCCCGCGCCGGAATCCGGTGCCGCGAAGGCGGTCCAGCAGTCGAAGGCCGACAATCTCGCATCGGTTCTCGCCTGGGCTGCCAAGCACGCGAAGGGCTCGATCGCCGGGGCCCTCACCGAGGCGAAGAAGACCGGCAAGAAGGTCGTCGTCACCGACGAGACCACCGAGCTGACCGCGGGCCCCGAGCGGGTCTGGAAGAGCGGCCGGTGGCAGAAGGCCGACGCCGCCCTCGTCGAAGCCCCGGACGGAAGCGTCACCGCGAAGGCGCACCCGGGCGGTCTGCGCCTGGGTGGCAAGGGCGGCACGCCGGCGACGTCGCTGCGGGCCGCGCAGGGCGACAGCGCGCGTGATCTGGTCACCCTGGGCAGCGGCGAGAGCCAGGTGACCCTGCAGTGGAAGGGCGGGTTGCCGAAGCCCGAGCTGGACGGTACCCGCGCCCGCTACCACAACGCCGTGCCCGGCGCCGACGTCATCGTCGAGGCGACCCGCACCGGCTTCGAGCAGTTCGTCGAGATCAACGAGCGGCCCACCGGCGCCTACACCTACACCCTCCCGGTCAAGGCCAGGGCCTGAAGGCGAAGGCGAACAAGGACGGTTCGGTCACCCTTCACCGACGTGAAGACCAATGCCAAGCGTGCCACCATGCCCGCCCCGGTGATGTGGGACGCCTCCCTCGACAAGCGCTCCGGCGAGCACACCAACCGCGCCCGCGTGGACATGAAGGTCGTCAACAAGGGCGCGGGCCGGCTCGACCTGGTCGTCACCCCGTCGGCGAAGTTCCTCGCCGACCCGGACACGAAGTACCCGGTCACGGTCGACCCGTCCACCTCCGCGCTGTCGAACACCTTCGACACCTACGTCCAACAGGGCGAGACGGTCGACTGGTCCAGCGACGTCGAACTCGACCTCGGCAACCCCGGCACCAAGAACCCCGACGGCACCCCGCGTAGCGCACGCTCGTTCATCACCTGGAACACCACCCCGATCCAGGACGCGCTGATCGTCGACACCAACCCGGCGCTGTGGAACTTCCACTCCGGCAACACCGACTGCACCGCCCAGAAGTGGACCGTCTGGGACACCAGCGCACCCTCCACGTCCTCGCGCTGGACCTCGCAGCCCACCTGGAACCAGGAGTACCACTCCTCCACCCAGACCACGGGCTCACCGGACTGCGCCGCCCAGCCCGACGGCTGGATCAACGCCGACGTCGACACCCTCGTCCAGTCCTGGGCCTCCGCCAAGGCCACCCGCGGCCACATGGGCCTGCGCGCCGCCACCGACGACATCCGGGCGTGGAAGCGCGTCAACTCCGCGAACAACACGGCCAACCAGCCCAAGCTGTCCGTCACCTACAACTACCGACCCTCCGACGGCACCGCCCAGCAAGCCGGCCCGCCGTTCCGCTCCCACAACGATGTGGGGCGTCAACACCCTCACACCCACACTGAGGGACAAGTTCGAGGACGCGGACGGCGACCTGGTGAGCGGCACCTTCCAGGTCTACGACGCCGCCACCGACACCCCCATCACCACGCCGGCCGGCGAAGGACTACTCGTCTCCAACTCCGTCACCCCTGGCGAGTGGGCGACAGTGCAGGTCCCGGACGGTCAGCTCGTGGACGGCAAGACGTACAAGTTCCGCACCAACGCCTACGACGGCACCCACTACAACCTCAACTGGTCACCGTGGCGCACGTTCGTGGTGGAGACAGCGGCAGCCGGCGTCCCCACCACACTTCAGCCGGGCGATTCCTACACAATCAACAACCCTGAGCTGATTGCCGACCCCGCCAAGGTGGAGGAGGTCCTTAACAGAGACGGCAACCTGGAAGCGCTGGGCATCCAGCCGCGGGTTGGCCCCTCTGCCCGGGAACCTGCCGTGACAATGGCGGAATGGGAACGCACCTATACCATTCCCAGCACGAGGTTTCCCCGCGGCCGCAAGCCTGAGAATTCAGGCTTCGACAAGTACGAGTACATCGCCGACGTCGATGAGTGCGTCAACGCTGACGATTCGGACAACAGGGCCGGGTACATAAAGAACCGTTTCTCCTACTGCCAGGAGACCTTGACGGTAATGCCTGCCATCAAGTGTGGACTGTGGCCGCCGGGATGCTACCTGCAGGGCACCTTCATATCTCGAAACACCCTCATCGGACAGGGTAAGATCGGCGGCCTGGACGGCGGCACATACACCCAGTACGTCGAATTCGACTTCAATGTCGACGTCTTCATCACCAGCGGGGACTTCAACAAGGCCGGCTCCAAGCTAGAAGCCACCTTGGAGTGCGAGGGAAGTTGGACCGCCGGAGTTCCGTCGGAAGCCAGAGACGAGGAGGCTTGTTACACCGGCCTCTATCCCGGCCGTGAGGATTCACCGAGCCAGTGGAAGTTCGACGGTGACACCAAATTCGACCTCTGGTCATCGGCGCCAAAAATGCCCGACGCCGCCAATGGCGATCAGATCGCTACGGGCCTCTTCACTCCGGTCCTCAAATTCACGGTCCCCGGCTACGATCAGTACATCCCCACAGAGGGAGAGCTCACACTGACGCCGCGCCGCCACCCTCCGGCAGTGACGGCTACCAAGTCGCCACCTCGACGGCTCCCCAACCGACCCAATAACCACCTGACACCCCATCAGAACGAGCCGAACAAGTCAGGCGCCCTTCGCGGCAGGCTCAAGAATCGCCACGCACTCCACATGCGACGTCATCGGAAACAGGTCGAACGCCCGTAGCGTCCGCGGCTTGTAGCCCGACTCGCGGAAGTACGCCAGGTCGCGGGCCAGTGCCGCCGGGTCGCAGGCCACGTAGGCGATGCGGCGGGCGCCCAGGCCCGCCAGGTGGTGGACCACCTGTTTGCCGGCGCCCGCGCGTGGGGGGTCCAGGACGATCAGGTCCGTCTCGGTGATTTGGGTGCGGGGCAGCACCGTGTCGACCTTGCCGTGTTCGATACGGACCCGGGGCAGGTCCTGGAGGTTGTACTGGGCGTCCTCCGCCGCGCGGCGGCCGGATTCGATGCCGAGCACCGCGCCCGTCTCGCCCACGCGTTGGGCGATCGCCCCCGCGAACAGGCCCACCCCGCAGTAGAGATCGAGGGCCGTCTCCCCCTTGCGGGGCATCAGGCCCTGCATCACGGCCTCCACCAGGACCTCGGGGGCCTTCGGGTGGACCTGCCAGAAGCCGCCCATGCCGATGCGCCAGGTGCGGTCGTCGGCGCGTTCGCGGACGAAGGCGCGGCCGTGGACCCGGTGCACTCCCCCGTCGTGCTCCTCCACGCGCAGGACGGAGACCGGCTTGTCCAGTTCGACCAGCGGGAGCCGGCCGCCCTTGAGGGGGGCGAGGATCACCTGGCGGTCGCCGGAGCCGGAGGCCGCGATCGCCTCGACCGAGGCCATCTGGGGCCATTCGCGCTTCTCGACGCCCAGTTCGCTGACGCCCGCGGAGGCGATCATGCAGTGGTCGACGGGCTGCACCTCGTGCGAGCGGTGTTTGCGCAGTCCGGCCCGGCCGTCGGCATCGACGGCGTACTGCACGCGCGTACGCCACTGGGGCACCTCGCCGGCGGGCAGCTTGTCGCCGGGCGCGGGCATGACCGTGCCGTCCCAGCCCGCCTCCTCCGGTGTGAGCCCGGCCAGCCGCTGAAGCTGCTCGGTGATGACCTCGCCCTTGAGGCGGCGCTGCGCGCCGGGCTTGGCGTGCTGCCAGTCGCAGCCGCCGCACATGCCGGGCCCCGCGTACGGGCACGGGGCCTCGACGCGGTCCTTGGAGGCGTCCAGGATCCTGACGGCGTCGGCACGCAGAAAGCGCGCGTTCTCGTCGCCGTCCGTCACGCGGGCGATGATCTTCTCGCCGGGCAGCGTGTGCCGTACGAAGAGCACCCGGCCGTCGTCGGTGCGGGCGACGCAGTGGCCGCCGTGCGCGACGGGGCCGACCTCGACCTCGTACTCCTCCCCGACCAGCGAAGCCTGCTCCGAAGGCTGCTGTGAAGACTGCGGTTCTGTCTGCATGACGGGCGGGGCTCCAAAACAAAGGGATACGCGGACGGCAGCCAGCCAGTCTACGTCCGGTGAGCACCCCCCACCGACACACCTCAGTGCCGGTCCGTCGGCTCCTTCTTCGGCCGCGTGTCCACCGGCCCCCGCCGTACCGAGCCCGGCGCGGTCCAGTCCGCCCGCCGCCGCGCGCGCTTCTTCGCGACCTCGGAGGACTCCAGCTGGTACGGCACCGAGGTGACCATCACGCCCGGTGTGAAGAGCAGCCGCCCTTTGAGCCGTAGCGCGCTCTGGTTGTGCAGCACCTGCTCGAACCAGTGGCCGACCACGTACTCGGGGATGAAGATGCTGACCACGTCGCGTGGATTCTCGGTGCGCAGGCCCCGTACGTACTCGATGACGGGGCGGGTGATCTCGCGGTACGGGGAGTCGAGGATCTTCAGCGGCACGTTGATGCCGCGCCGCTCCCACTCGTCCTTGAGCTGCTTCGTCTCGACAGGGTCGACGTTGATGCTCAGCGCCTCCAGCCGGTCCGAGCGGGTCAGCTTCGCGAACGCGAGGGCGCGCAGCGTCGGTTTGTGGAGCTTGGAGACCAGCACGATGGTGTGGACACGGGAGGGCCGTACGCCGTCGCCGCCCGGACCCTCGACGGCGGCGATCTCGCGCGCCACGTGGTCGTAGTGCCGGCGGATCGCGGACATCGTCCCGTAGAAGATCACCATGCCGAGCAGGGCGACCCATGCCCCGTGCGTGAACTTGGTGGCCAGAACGACGATCAGGACGAGCCCGGTGAAGAAGGCGCCGAAGGCGTTGATCGCGCGTGAGCGGATCATGTGGCGGCGTTTGGCCTTGTCGCGTTCGGTCCGCAGATGCCGGTTCCAGTGCCGGACCATGCCCGTCTGGCTGAGGGTGAAGGAGACGAAGACGCCGACGATGTAGAGCTGGATCAGCTTGGTCGAGTCCGCCCCGTACACCCACACCAGCAGGGCGGCGGCGCCGGCCAGCAGCACGATGCCGTTGGAGAAGGCGAGACGGTCGCCGCGGGTGTGGAGCTGGCGCGGCAGGTAGCGGTCCTGCGCGAGGATCGAGCCGAGCAGCGGGAAGCCGTTGTACGCGGTGTTGGCGGCCAGGAACAGTACGAGCGCGGTGGCCGCGGCGAGCAGGACGAAGAAGAAGGTGTCCGGGCCGAAGACGGCGGAGGCGACCTGGCTGATGACGGGGTTCTGGACGTAGCCCTCGCCGACCGGCACACCGTCGCGGAGCAGATCCCTGGCCGGGAACTCGGCCATCTTCACGTCGGTGGCCATGGCCAGGCCGATGATGCCGCAGAACATGGTGACCGCCAGGGTGCCCATCAGCGCGAGGGTCGTGGCCGCGTTCTTGCTCTTGGGCTTACGGAAGGCGGGGACGCCGTTGCTGATGGCCTCGACGCCGGTGAGGGCCGCGCAGCCGGAGGAGAACGCGCGCAGCAGCAGGAAGACCAGCGCGAAGCCGGCCAGTCCGCCCTCCTCCGCCTTGATCTCGAAGTGGGCGGTGGGCGCGGCCATGGTGTCGTTGAGGACGAGCCCGCGGTATGAGCCCCACACGATCATGATGAAGACGCCGGTGACGAAGACGTACGTCGGAATGGCGAAGAGCTTGCCCGACTCCCGTACGCCGCGCAGATTCATCAGCGTCAGGAGGACGATTATCCCGATCGCGCACAGGACCTTGTTCTCGATGACGAAGGGAACCGCCGAGCCGAGGTTCTCGACGCCCGAGGAGATGGACACGGCCACGGTCAGGACGTAGTCGACGAGCAGCGCGCTGGCGACGGTCAGTCCGGCCTTGGGGCCGAGGTTGGTGTTGGCGACCTCGTAGTCGCCGCCGCCGCTCGGGTAGGCGTGCACGTTCTGCCGGTAGGAGGCGACGACGGTGAACATCAGGACCACGACGGCCAGTGCGATCCAGGGGCTGAAGTGGTACGCCGACACGCCCGCGATGGAGAGCACCAGAAGGACTTCCCCCGGCGCGTACGCCACTGAGGAAAGCGGGTCGGAGGCGAAGACGGGCAGCGCGATGCGTTTGGGGAGGAGCGTTTCTCCCAGCCTGTCGCTGCGCAGCGCCCTCCCGATCAGGATCCGCTTGGGCACGTCGGTCAGTTTCGGCACGATGAGGATCGTAAGCCGTCCGGCATACGCGGTCCCAAGCACCACCCCGCCTGGGCCCGCCCAGGCCCCGGCGTCGCCTCCTGTGTCACATTCGGCGACGCCGGGACTGCGCTACGGCGTCAGACGCGCTCCGGCGCACGCTCCTCGGTGCTCCCGTACGCGGACTGTCCCGTTCCGCTCCCGTCCCCGCGGAACAGCCGCCCCGGCCACCAGAACCGGCGCCCGAGGTCCAGCGCGAGCGCGGGTACCAGCACCGTACGGACCAGGAAGGTGTCCAGCAGGACGCCGATGCCGACGATCACGCCCATCTGCGCCATCGTCACCAGCGGCAGCGCCGCGAAGACGGCGAAGGTCGCGGCGAGCACCACACCGGCCGAGGTGATGACGCCCCCAGTGCTGGTCAGGCCCTCCAGGACACCGCGCCGGTGACCGATCCGCAGCGCCTCCTCGCGGACCCGGTGCATCAGGAAGATGTTGTAGTCGATCCCCAGGGCGACCAGGAAAACGAAGCCCATGAGCGGGATCGACCAGTCGACACCGGCGAAGCCGAAGACGCTCTCGAAGAGCAGATTCGAGGCGCCGAGCGCGGCGAAGTACGACACGACGACCGTCGCGAGCAGCAGCAGCGGCGCCACCAGCGCACGCAGCAGCAGGATCAGTACGACCAGCACCACCACCAGCACCACCGGGATGACGATCCGCAGATCCCGGTCGGCGGCCCGCTGGGTGTCCAGGGTCTGCGCGGTGGCCCCGCCGACGAGCGCGTCGGCGCCGTCGACCGTCCGTACGGCGTCCCGGAGCCGGTCGACGGTGTCCTTGGCCGCCGCGCTGTCCGGGGCGTCGGTCAGCACCACCGACAGCGTGGCGAGGCGGCCGTCTGGCGTACGGTCCCCGGCCTCGACGCGCGCGACGCCCCTGAGGTCCCGTACGGCCGACTCGACGTCGGCGGCACGGTCGGCGCGTGTGACGACCTTCGCCGGGTCGGAGGCGCCCGACGGGTAGTGCGCGGAGATCAGTTCCTGCGCCACGACCGATTCGGGCTTCTCCTGGAACATCTCCGACTGCCGCAGCCCCATGTCGATGCCGAAGGCGCTGAGCGCGAGTACGCCGGTGACGCCGACCGACATCAGCCAGGACCAGCGCGGGCGCCGGGCGACCAGGGCGCCGATCCGGGACCAGACGCTGGACTCCTTGCGGGCGGGGGTGCCGAAGCGCGGGATGAACGGCCAGAAGACCCAGCGGCCGGCGATCACCAGCAGCGCGGGCAGGATCGTGATCATCGCGAGGAACGCGCAGACCACCCCGACGGCGCCGACCAGGCCCATGGAGCGCGAGGAGTTGATGTCGGCGAGCGCCAGACAGGCCAGTCCGACGGCGACGGTGCCCGCCGAGGCGAGGATCGCCGGGCCCGAGCGGCGCAGCGCGGTCCTCATGGCCTCGTGACGGTCCTCCTGGCGGTGCAACTCCTCTCGGTAGCGGGCGATGAGCAGCAGCGCGTAGTCCGTACCGACGCCGAAGACGAGCACCATCAGGATGCCCGCGCTCTGCGGATCGACGGGCAGATGGCCGTACTTGGCGAGCAGATAGGTGCCGACCTGGGTGAGTACGGCGGCGAAGCCGACGGACAGCAGCGGGAACAGCCACAGCAGCGGGCTGCGGTAGGTGATCAGCAGCAGGACGGCGACGACGAGGCCGGTCGCGATCATCAGTGTCGAGTCGAGGGTGTCGAAGACGGCGACGGAGTCGGTCAACGAGCCGGCGGGGCCGCCGACCTCGGCCTCCACGCCGGGCGGCGCGTTGGCGCCGGCGATGTCGCGGAGTTCGTCGATCTTGGCGGTGATCTCGTCCTCGTACGACAGGGGCACGACGACCATCAGGGCCTCGCCGTCGTCGGACCGTGCGGCGGGCGGCAGTTGCTCGCCCTCGGCGACGAGCGGCGCGAAGCCCGCGCGGTCCGCGTCGGCCTTCGCGGCGGCCCCCTCGCCGGTGTAGACGACGACGGCCGGCATGAGTGTGTCGGTGCGGAACTTCTCCAGTTCGGTGTTGACCTTCGCGGATTCCGCGCCACGGGGCAGGAACGCGTTCGGCCCCGTCTCCTCGACCTCTCCGAGCTTCCCGGCGAGCGGGCCGAGCGCGACGGCCAGGATCAGCCAGGCGACCAGGACGAACCACTTCCCGCGGCTGCCACCGGGGGCGGCGGCGAGCCGCTTCGGCAAGGTGGTCATGAGTAGTCTCCTCGGTGTGGAGTGAAGGGCACACTCCTCCCGCACCGCGGCGTGATGGTTTGCCGACCTGCCGCGGCGCGTGGGGTGGTGCCCCGAGTGATGGATCTCCATGAGTACGGCCGGGAGCTGCAACTCCCGGCCGTACGACTTCACTTGGGCCCGTGTCCGGGGCCGGCCCGGCTACTCGATCTCGCGCATCATCTTCTCCATCGACGCGATCGAGCCACGGGCCTGCGTCAGCTCGTCGAGCGTGCGACGGTGCAGCTCGACGTTGTCCTCCAACAACTGCGCGTACTTCATGGCGAGTTTCTTGTACTGCTCCTCGCGCGCCGCCAGCATGCGGGCGCGCCAGGTCGCCGCGACCTGCCAGACGACCACTATGAGGAACAGGAAGACGCCGCCGGCGCCGACGACTCCCGCCAGGTCCGTCCAGCCCGATTCGTTCATTTCGCGGACTCCTTCATGCTCGTTCTCTCCTCCTCGGTGAGCGTCAGCGCCGCCGAGGCGACGGACTGGGGGGTCAGGGCGAAACAGAACGGCGTCAGCTCGAAGTACTTCATCGACTTCCCGCTCTCGGACAGCTCCAGCGTCCCGACGACGAGCCCGGCCGTCTCCAGCCGCTGGAGATGCATGTGCAGCAGCGGGCGGCCGATGCCCAGTTCACGGGCGAGCCGGCTGACGTAGTTCCGGCCCTCCAGAAGCGCGCCGACGATCCGCATCCGGTGCGGATTGCCGAGCGCGGCGAGCACTTTGAGCAACTCGTCGCCGGTCGGGACCTGTTGCACCCCGGCCCCCCTTCATCAGCACCTGTCAGAGGAGGCTGACAGTAGTCGTTCGCACCTGTCAAAGAAACCTGACATATATCAGGGTCGACTGAGGGGAAGTCGGGGTCGTCTCGGGGGTCGTCTCGGGGTCTCCCCCGACGGCTCCCCGCCGTCTCCCCGACACGGGTGACGGCACGGCGGACGCGGACGCATAAGCTCAGTGCCGGGCGGTGCCCCGTACGGTTGGCCCGTCCGTGGCCCGGCGCCCGGAGAAGGAAGAATGAACCAGGTGTTTACGCAGGTCAGCTCGGCGAACAGAACTGCGGGGTAAAGAGGACGTGCACATCGTCATCATGGGCTGCGGCCGGGTGGGAGCCGCGCTCGCGACCAGCCTGGAGCGGCAGGGGCACACGGTCGCGGTCATCGACCAGGACCCCACGGCGTTCCGCCGGCTCGGCTCCGGCTTCGGCGGGCGGCGTGTCAACGGCGTCGGCTTCGACCAGGACACCCTGCGCGACGCGGGCATCGAGGACGCGGGCGCGTTCGCCGCGGTCAGCAGCGGGGACAACTCGAACATCATCGCCGCCCGGGTGGCCCGCGAGATGTTCGGCATCGAGAACGTCGCCGCGCGCATCTACGACCCCCGGCGCGCCGAGGTCTACCAGCGGCTCGGCATCCCCACCGTGGCGACCGTCCGCTGGACCGCCGACCAGATGCTCCGACGGCTGCTGCCGTCCGGCGCGGAGCCGCTGTGGCGCGACCCGAGCGGGGGCGTACAGCTCGCCGAGATCCACACGTCGGCCGCCTGGATCGGCCACAAGATCAGCACCCTCCAGGAGGAGACGGGCGTACGCGTCGCGTTCCTCACCCGGCTCGGCGAGGCCATACTGCCGACGTCGCAGACGGTGCTCCAGGAGGGCGACCTCGTCCACGTGATGATGCGGACGGACGAGATCCAGAAGGTCGAGGCGGCTTTCGCCGAGGGTCCTGAGGAGGGCGGTCACTGATGCGCGTCGCGATTGCCGGAGCCGGCGCGGTGGGTCGTTCCATCGCGGGCGAACTGCTGGAGAACGGCCACGAGGTCCTGCTGATCGACAAGGCGCCCACCGCCATCTCGGTCGAGCGGGTCCCGATGGCGGAGTGGCTGCTGGCCGACGCGTGCGAGATCACCTCCCTCGACGAGGCGGCGCTCCAGCGCTGCAACGTCGTGATCGCCGCGACCGGGGACGACAAGGTCAACCTGGTCGTCTCGCTGCTGGCCAAGACGGAGTACGGCGTGCCGAGGGTGGTCGCCCGCGTCAACAACCCGAAGAACGAGTGGCTGTTCAACGAGTCGTGGGGCGTCGACGTCGCGGTCTCCACCCCGCGGCTGATGTCGGCGCTGGTCGAAGAGGCGGTGAGCGTCGGCGATCTCGTACGGCTGCTGCGCTTCAGCCACGGCGACGCGAACCTGGTGGAGCTGACGCTGCCGCCGGAGTCGGCGGTGACGGGGACCCAGGTCGGGGACGTGGCCTGGCCGGAGGACACGTCGCTGGTGACGATCATCCGCGGCTCACGGGTGCTGACGCCGCACCCGGAGGAGACGCTGGAGGCGGGGGACGAACTGCTGTTCGTGGCGGCGCAGGCGCGCGAGGAACAACTGGAGGACCTGCTGTCGGTCCGCCGCGAGGACGCGTAGCGCTTTGCTGTTGCGGGGTGCCGGGTCCGGTCGGGCCGGGTGCGCCTGCGGCGCGCTGGGTGGGTTGCGGTGGTTGCCGGGTGCCGCTCCGGGGTCATGCCCGGACGGCATGATTTACGGCGCGTGCCCCGTTCGTTGGTCTCGGGGGAACCGGCATTCCCACGCGCCACAAATCAGCCTGAGTGTCCGACCACGCCCCCTGCGCGTCCCCCTTCAGCCCGCAGGACCGGCAGTGGGCTTGAACAGCATCACGTGGCGGCGTGAGGGGGGCGGGGTCGCAGGAGGGGTGTGTTCGGACACTCAGGCTGATTTGTGGCGCGTGAACAAGCAGGGTCAGCGGATCCAACGAGCCCTGCACGCGCCGTAAATCATGCCGTCCGGACATACCCCTCCGGAGACCCCGCCCCCGCCCGTCAGCCGACAACAGCAACCCCCTACCGCTGCTCCCGCGAAGCTTCCTCCGCCTCCATCTCAGCGAAGACGTCAATCGGCGCCGGCGCCTTCGCCAGGAACACCCACGTCAGATACACCGCCAGCAGGAACGGCGGGATCTTCAGCGACACCAGCACCCAGCCGAGCTGCGTCGTGTCCGCCCACCAGTACAGCGGGAAGAGGATCGCGCACTTCGCGAGGAGGATGAACCCCCACGCGTAACTCGCCTTCGTGTACGCCGACTTGCGCCCCGGATTCCGCGTACGCCAGGACAGGTTCTCCTTGAAGACCGGCCCCAGGATCAGCCCGATCAGCGGCACCCCCGCGACGCTGGTCGCGATGTACGCGACGGCCAGCCCCAGCGTGTAGAGCATGCCCGGCAGATAGAAGTCCTTCGCGTTGCCGGTCATCATCGCGAAGACCACGCCGAAGGCGACCCCGAAGACGCCGCTGAAGGCGTGCTTCACCGTGTCGCGGCGGATCAGCCGGACGGCGACCAGCAGCAGCGACACCGCGAGCGCGGCGATCGCCGAGACGTGCAGGTCCTTGTTGATCGTGAAGATCGTGACGAAGAGCAGTCCGGGGACGACCGTCTCCACCATTCCGCGCACGCCACCGAACGCCTCGAAGAGCGCGGCCTCCGTCACAGCCTTGGCGTCCGGGTCGTTCTGCGGGTCGGTGCCCGCGGGTGTGTCGGGGTCTGTCGTCGCGGCAGGCTTGTCGATTGACGTCACCGGCTACTCCTGTCCGAGCGGTCGGAGTTCGTATTTGGGGTTGAACAGCACCCTGCGGCCGTGGCTCATGGAGATCCGGCCGGATGCGATGAGCTTGCGGCCCGGCTCTATGCCCGCTATCGAGCGCCGTCCCAGCCACACCACGTCCAGCGGCGCGGTGCCGTCGAACAGCTCCGCCTCCAGCGCGGGCACGCCGGCCCGCGGACGCAAAGTGACCGTCCGCAACGTACCAGTCACCTTCACTATCTGGCGGTCGCCGCAGTCGCAGATGCGTGTGCAGCCCGAGGCCTGCGCGTCCTCCCGCAGCTCCTCGGACTCCAGGTCCTCCTGGGAGCTGGACAGCCTGTCGAGCATCCGGCGGAAGCGGCCGGCCGGCTTGTCAGCACTCATGGCTGAAGCGTACCGGGGTCCGCGGGCTCCGGATCATCGGTCGAACCGGTAGCCCATGCCGGGCTCGGTGACGAAGTGCCTGGGGTGCGAGGGGTCCGTCTCCAGCTTGCGGCGGAGCTGGGCCATATAGACCCGCAGATAGTTGGTCTCCGTGCCGTAGGAAGGCCCCCAGACCTCCTGGAGGAGTTGTTTCTGGCTGACGAGGCGGCCCGTGTTGCGTACGAGGACCTCCAGCAGGTGCCACTCGGTCGGGGTGAGCCGTACGTCGCGGCCCTCCCGGTGCACCTTCTTGGCCACCAGGTCGACGGTGAACCCCTCCGTCTCGACCATCGCGACGGAGTCGTCGTCGCCGGAGCCGACGGGCTCGGCGCGGCGGACGGCGGCGCGCAGCCGGGCGAGGAGTTCGTCCATGCCGAAGGGCTTGGTGACGTAGTCGTCGGCGCCCGCGTCCAGCGCCTCGACCTTCTCGTCCGAGGTCTGGCGCGCGGAGAGCACCAGGATCGGGACGCGGGTCCAGCCGCGCAGGCCCTTGATGACCTCCACACCGTCCATGTCGGGCAGGCCGAGGTCGAGGATGACGACGTCCGGGTGGCGGGCGGCGGCGAGTTCCAGGGCGGTCGCGCCGTCGGGGGCGGAGTCGACCTCGTACTTGCGGGCCTTGAGGTTGATCACGAGCGCGCGCACGATCTGTGGCTCGTCGTCGACCACGAGCACCCGCACGGGTCCTCGGGAGTCTCCCCCGGCGGGTGGCGCCATGGTGGCCTGCCTTTCTGCTGTGCCGCCGGTCATGAGACGACCTGGGCGGGTAGTTCGGGGCCGGCCGACGCGAGGCCCGGTACGGCCGTGAGATCGATGACCATGGTCAGTCCGCCGCCGGGGGTGTCCTCGGCGGTGAGGGTGCCGTCCATGGCGTCCACGAAGCCGCGGGCGACGGCGAGGCCGAGGCCAACGCCCGCCCCGCGCGGGGCGTCCCCGTGGCGCTGGAAGGGCTCGAAGATGCGTTCCTTGGCCTCGTCGGGGACGCCGGGGCCGCGGTCCACGACGCGGACCTGGACGCGGGCGCCGAGCGAGCTGGCCGCGACGGTGACGCGGGTGCCGTCGGGGCTGTACTTGACGGCGTTCTCGACGATGTTGGCCACCGCGCGCTCCAGCAGGCCGGGGTCGACGGCGACCATCGGCAGCGACTCCGGGACGTCCAGGTCGACGCTGTCCTCGGGGACGCCGCCGAGCGCCATGGGGACGACCTCGTCCAGGTCGATCTCGCGGATCAGCGGGGTGACGGTGCCGGTCTGGAGCCGCGACATGTCGAGGAGGTTGCCCACGAGGTGGTCGAGGCGGTCTGCGCCGTTCTCGATGCCTTCGAGGAGTTCGGCGTGGTCCTCGTCGGACCATTCGACGTCGTCGGAGCGGAGCGAGGTGACGGCGGCCTTGATGGCGGCCAGCGGGGTGCGCAGGTCGTGGCTGACGGCGGCGAGCAGGGCCGTACGTATCCGGTTGCCCTCCGCGAGCCTGCGGGCGCCCTCGGCCTCCCACACCAGGCGCTGGCGGTCCAGTACGACGGCGGCCTGGGCCGCGAAGGCGGAGAGGACCCGCCGGTCCTCGGCGGGCAGCACCCGGCCGGAGAGCGCCAGCGCCATGTGGTCGCCGACGGGCATGTCGACGTCGGCGGCCTCGGGGCGGTCGACGGGCCGGGGCCCGACGCTGCCGGCGCGGGTCCACGGGTCGACGTCGCTGGTGCGTTCCAGCAGCGCCACGGACTCCATGGCGAACGTCTCGCGTACGCGCTCCAGCAGGGCGTCCAGGGTCGTCTCGCCCCGCAGCACGCTGCCGGCCAGGAAGGACAGGATCTCGGACTCGGCGCGGAGTCTGGCGGCCTGGTGGGTGCGGCGGGCGGCGAGGTCGACGACGGAGGCCACGGCGACGGCCACCGCGAAGAAGATCACGATGGCGACGAGGTTCCTGGGGTCCTGGATCGTGAGGTTGTGGGTGGGCGGGGTGAAGTAGAAGTTCAGCAGGAGCGAGCCCACGGCCGCCGAGGCGAGCGCCGGGCGCAGTCCGCCGAGGAGGGCGGCGAGCACGGTCAGGAAGAGGAAGAGCAGGACGTCGTTGGCCAGGCCCAGGGTGTCGTCCAGCGCGGTGAGCAGCAGCGTCAGCAGGACGGGGGCGGCGACGCCGGCCAGCCAGCCGGAGACGATCCGGGAGCGGCCGAGGCGGGCGCCGTGCGCGACGGGCAGGCCGCGGCCCTTGGCGACCTCCTCGTGGGTGACGATGTGGACGTCCAGGTCGGGTCCCGACTCGCGGGCGACGGTGGCACCGACGCCGGGCCCGAACATGTACTGCCAGGCCTTGCGGCGGCTGGAGCCGAGCACGATCTGGGTGGCGTTGACGCCGCGCGCGAACTCCAGCAGGGCCGAGGGGACGTCGTCTCCGATGACGTGGTGGAAGGTGCCGCCGAGGTCTTCGACCAGGGTGCGCTGGACGGCCAGTTCCTTGGGAGATGCCGAGGTGAGGCCGTCGCTGCGGGCGATGTAGACGGCGAGGATCTCGCTGCCGGACCCCTTGGCCGCCATGCGGGCGGCGCGGCGGATGAGCGTACGGCCCTCGGGCCCGCCGGTGAGGCCGACGACGATGCGCTCGCGGGCCTGCCAGGTGGTGCGGATGTTGTGCTCGCCGCGGTACTGCTGGAGGTATTCGTCGACCCGGTCGGCTGTCCAGAGCAGGGCCAGCTCGCGCAGCGCGGTGAGGTTGCCGGGGCGGAAGTAGTGGGAGAGCGCGGCGTTGACCTTGTCGGGCTGGTAGATGTTGCCGTGTGCCATACGGCGGCGCAGGGCCTGGGGCGACATGTCGACAAGCTCGATCTGGTCGGCCCGTCTGACCATCTCGTCGGGGACGGTCTCGCGCTGCCGTACACCCGTTATCGACTCGACGACATCACCGAGTGATTCCAGGTGCTGGATGTTGACGGTCGAGACGACGTCTATGCCGGCCTGGAGCAGTTCCTCGACGTCCTGCCAGCGCTTGGAGTTACGGGAGCCCGGCACATTGGTGTGGGCCAGTTCGTCCACCAGGGCGACGGCGGGGCGGCGCGCGATGACCGAGTCGACGTCCATCTCGGTGAAGACGGTGCCGCGGTGCGGCAGCTCGCGGCGGTGGACCTGTTCGAGGCCCTGGAGCATGACCTCGGTGCGAGGCCGGTTGTGGTGCTCGACGAACGCGACGACGCAGTCGGTGCCGCGCTCGATACGCCGGTGGGCCTCGGAGAGCATCGCGTACGTCTTGCCAACGCCGGGTGCCGCGCCCAGATAGATCCTCAGCTTGCCGCGTCCCATGGCCCCATTGTCTTCTCACCGAGCCGCTTCGTCCCCTCGCGGCCTCCCGCCCGAACGTACAGCCAAGGATGACGCCAAAACGGACATGGGGTGGGGGGCCGGGTCCGTCTTGACACGATTCTGATGGGCGTCCTGCCAGGGGGTGTCTTGTCGATCAGGCCGGATCAGGGAGCGCCCGCAAGACACCCCCTACGGGAGCTTTACGGGAGCGGGGTGCGCTCGTGTTCCACGAGGTGGCCGTCGGCGAGTTCGAGCACCCGGTCGGCGAGGCCGAGCAGCTGCGCGTCGTGGGTGGCCACGAGCACGGTGACGCCCTCGCTGCGTACGACGGCGCGCAGCAGCTCCATCACGGCCAGGCCGGTCTCCGCGTCGAGCTGCCCGGTGGGCTCGTCGGCGATCAGCAGGGCGGGCCGGTTCGCGAGGGCGCGGGCGATGGCGACGCGCTGCTGCTGGCCGCCGGACAGCTCGCCGGGCCGCTGCGCGGCGTGGTCGCCGAGACCGACGAGGGCGAGCAGCAGCGCCACCCGCTCCTCGCGCTCGCGCGGGTCGGCCCGGCGCAGCCGCAGGGGCACGCCGACGTTCTCGGCGGCGGTGAGGATGGGCAGCAGGCCGAACGACTGGAAGATGAAGCCGATGCGGTCACGGCGCAGGGCGAGCAGCCCGTTCTCGCCGAGCGTGGCGAGGTCCGTGCCGTCGACGGTGATCTGTCCGGCGTCCGGGGAGTCGAGGCCGCCGACGAGGTTGAGCAGGGTCGTCTTGCCCGATCCGGAGCGGCCCTTGAGCGCGATCAGCTCGCCCCGCGGCACGGTGAAGGACACCCCGCGCAGCGCGTGGACGGCGGCGGCGCCGGTGCCGTACGAGCGGTGCAGGCCGGTCGCCCGCACCATGGGTTCGGCCGTCCCGGCGACGGCGGCCGTGCCGGTGCTGCTGCTCTCGGTCATGCGTCTTCCCCCGTACGGTGCGGATGGCCGGGCGTCAGTATGTGCAGGCTACACACGGCCGGGCAATGGTGACGGAGGCCGGAAACGGCGGTGGACCGTGCCCCGTCACGGGAGCGCGGCCCACCGGCGCGTACGGCGAAGAGGGTGAACCCCCGGGTCAGCGCACCTCGGTGATCTCGGGGCCGCGCTGGAGCTGCCCCATGCCGCCGGCGAAGCGTGAGCCTTCCTGCTCCTCGGCCTGCTGGACGCCCTCGGCAACCATCTGCGCGTCGTCGGGGAGCTTCAGGACGATCGGGTCGCGGGGCGCCATCGGGCCCTCGCCGCGCACGACGACCGTGTCCTTGAAGATCTGCTCCAGCAGCCCGGCGGCGTCGGGCTGCACCGCGCCCTGTCCGGAGATCACTCCGCGCAGGAACCAGCGCGGCCCGTCGACGCCGATGAAGCGCACGAGCTGTACGCCGCCGGTGCCGTCCGGGAGCTGTACGGGCACCTGGGCCCGCAGCTCCCAGCCGAGCGGGCCCTCGACCTCGTCGATGATGCCGCCCTGCTGTGTGATGCCCGAGGCGATCTCCTCGCGCACCTCGCTCCAGATGCCCTCCTTCTTGGGAGCGGCGAAGGCCTGGAGCTGTACGGCGCTGTCGCGTACGACGACGGTCGCCGCGACGATCGCGTCACCCGCCACCTCTACACGAAGCTCCATTCCGTCGACCCCGGGGACGTAGATGCCGCCCAGGTCGACCCGGCCCTCGTCGGGCTTGGAGACCTCGGAGATGTCCCACGGCCCGTCGGGCCGGGGGGCCGGGGGAAGATTCACCCGGCGGGGCGTCTCGGCCCCGTCCTCCGTGTCATCGGCGTCGATGTCGTCGACGACCTGCTCGGCCTCGCCCGCCGTGTCCTCGGCGGTACCGCTCTTCTTGCGACGTCCGAACACGTCACTGTCCTTCCCGGTCGGATACGACCGATGCGTATCGATTCCCACCCTGTGAACCGCCCACCGCGGCATGACCTCCGGTGGACCCGAAGCCCCCCTCGGCCCGTGCCGAGCCGGGAAGCTCCGCCACCTCGTGGAAGCGCACCCTCTCGACCTGCTGGACGACCAGTTGGGCAATCCGGTCGAACCGCTCGAACCGCACCGTCTCGCGCGGATCGAGATTGACCACGATCACCTTGATCTCCCCACGGTACCCGGCATCCACCGTCCCCGGGGCATTCACCAGCGCCACCCCGCAACGGGCGGCCAGCCCGGATCGTGGGTGCACGAAGGCGGCGTACCCGTCGGGCAGCGCGAGGGAAACCCCGGTGGGCAGTACGGCGCGTTCGCCCGGAGCGAGATCGGCCGCCTCGGTGGTGACCAGATCCAGCCCGGCGTCGCCGGGGTGGCCGTACGAGGGGAGGGGCACCTCCGGGTCCGTGCGGCGGATCAACACGTCAACGGGGGTGCCAGGGTTACGGCTCATGGGTTCACCTCGAAGGCGCGGGCGCGCCTGACCTGGTCGGGATCGGCCATCGCCGCCTGGATCTCCTCCTGGCGGCCGTTGTCGATGAAGTGGTCGACCTTCACCTCGACGAAGAGGGCCTGGGCGCGCACCGCGACGGGGCCGTCGGGGCCGCCGAGCCGCCCGGCCGCGGAGCAGAAGATCTTCCGGCCGCTCACGGCGGTGGCCTCGGCCGTCAGGAAAAGCACAGTGCCCACCGGTACGGGGCGGACGAAGTCCGTCTCCAGCTTGCCGGTCACGGCGACCACGCGCAGCAGCCAGCTGAGCGCGCCGAGCGACTCGTCGAGCGCGGTGGCGAGTACGCCGCCGTGTGCGAGGCCGGGGGCGCCCTGGTGGGCGGGCCGTACGGTGAACTCGGCCGTGATCGTGACGCCTTCGCCGGCCCTGGACTGGAGATGGAGCCCGTGGGGCTGCTCGTCGCCGCAGCCGAAGCAGTGCGCGTAGTGCGAACCGAGCGGTTCCCCGGGGGCCGGGGCGTCCGGGTGCCGTACCGGCGCTATGGCGTCGGCCGGCGGCGTCAGAGCCGGGGACCGGGCGGCGGAACGGGGGCTCATCCCCCCGGAGGGCACAGTACTCACAGGCGCAGACCTTACCCGCGCGGCTACCCGCCGGTCGCACCGTGCCAAGCTTGGCCCATGGAGCATTCAGCGGCGCCTTACGACGAACGTCTCACCGCACCGGGTTCATGGTGGGTGATCACCGCTCTCGTCGCCCTCTCGGGGGGTCTCATCCTGCTTCCGCTGGGCACGGTGCCGATGCTCGGGGCACTGATCGCGACGGGGCTGCTGGCGACACTGGCCGTCAGCTCGTACGGCTCCGCGCGGATCCGGGTGGTGGCGGGCTCGCTGGTCGCGGGCGACGCCCGGATCCCGGTGGCGGCGCTCGGCGACGCCGAGGTGCTGGCCGGTGAGGAGGCGCGCGCCTGGCGCATGCACAAGGCCGATCCGCGCGCCTTCATGCTGCTGCGCAGCTACATCCCGACGGCGCTGCGGGTGGAGATCACCGACCCGGCCGACCCGACGCCGTACGTCTATCTGTCGACGCGGCGCCCGAGGGCACTGGCGGCGGCGCTGGACGCGGTGCGGCAGACGCAGAAGGAAACGCCGGAGACGGCCTCCTAGCGGCCCAGTTCCCTCGGCAGCTCGGGAGGCAGCACCTCGGGCCGCTCCAGCGGCGGGAGGGCGGGCAGGGCGTCCCAGGAGACCTGCCGGGTGCGCAGATCCTTGCGGATGCGCTCGGCGACCTTCTGGGTGTCGCGGCGGTTCATCATCGCGCCGACGGCCGCGCCGATCATGAACGGGACCAGGTTCGGCAGGCTGCGGATCGTGCGCTTCATGATCTGCTGGCGCAGTTCGCGCTTCATCCGGCCGGAGAGTGCCAGGTTGAAGGTCGAGGGCTTCATGATGTCGACGCCGCGCTCCTCGGTCCACGAGGTCAGATACGCGGTGCTGCGCTGCTTGAGATTGCCGGGCGGACGCAGGCCGTAGACCTCGTGCAGCTCGGCGATGAGTTTCAGTTCGATCGCGGCGACCGCCGTGATCTCCGCGGCCAGTTCGGCGGGCATCGCGGGCGGTACGGGCATCATCGCGACGGCGCCGACACCGGCACCCACCGTGGAGCTGCTGTTCGCCGCGCCCGCGACGAGTTTGTCGGCGAGCTGCTCGGGCCCCAGGCCCGGGAACTGCCTGCGGAGCGTGGCCAGATCACGGACAGGAACGCGCGGGGCGTTGTCGATGATCCGGTCCGCGAGATGCGCGAGCCCCGCCCTGGCGCCCGCGCCGCCCTTCTGTATGCCCCGCCTGACCCTGCCCGGGCGACGGGCCCCGGTCACCGGCCCGTCGTGGTCGCTCCCGGCTGATGCGAGCGAGGCCGGGAGGCCTCGCCCGTCGTCGTCGGACACGCCGGGTTGGGGCAGGGGAGCGGAGTGCTCGGCAGCGGGCGTGGTGCCTTCTGCCGGGCCCGAGCCGCTCCGGTGCGCCTCCGGCGCGCTCTTGCGCCGGAAACGCCGTTTCCTGGACGGTGTGTCACCTGCCACGGCCGACCGCTCCTCAGTCGCAGTCGCGGCAGATCGGCTGGCCGTTCTTCTCGCGGGACAGCTGGCTGCGGTGGTGCACGAGGAAGCAGCTCATGCAGGTGAACTCGTCGGCCTGCCTGGGCAGTACGCGAACCGACAGCTCCTCGTTGGAGAGGTCGGCCCCCGGCAGCTCAAGTCCCTCGGCCTGCTCGAACTCGTCCACGTCGACCGCGGACGTCGACTTGTCGTTCCGACGGGCCTTCAGTTCCTCAAGGCTGTCGGAATCGACGTCGTCATCGGTCTTGCGTGGAGTGTCGTAATCCGTTGCCATGTCGCTTCTCCCCCTCTGGGTGTCTTCGGTGTCTCAGCGCGTAACGCGTGAGAGGCCGGACTTGTGCCCGACCTGAGGCGGAGATTTTGCCTCACATCAAGGTCTGTTACTCAATCGACACCCAACCGGAGTCTTCCGGAGTGATCGGCTTTGGGTGGCGAACCGGACCGTACACGGTCCGAATGTCGTACTTCACGGGCGCCACCCCGTGTACTTCCCGTGATCCCGACCCCCGGAAACCCGGATTTTCCCGGCTTTACGGAAGGGGCTTGATCACAGAGAGTGCGAGGCTTGAATTCGCCCCTGTGATCGATCACACACGGCCCAACCGGGAACGGGTCCCGAAAATTCCGCGCAAAGCGAACTTCGCTCGGATCGGGACGAAAACTCAGACCGGCAGAGTGACACGCATCACGAGCCCGCCTCCCTCGCGCGGCTCCGCGATGATACGGCCCCCGTGGGCCCGCGCGACCGAGCGGGCGATCGACAGACCGAGGCCGACGCCCTTGTCGCTGCCGGTCCGCTCCGTACGGAGGCGGCGGAACGGTTCGAAGATGTTGTCGATCTCGTACGCGGGAACGACCGGCCCCGTGTTCGACACCAGCAGCACCGCCTCCCCGTGCTGGACCGTGGTCGTGACCTCGACCCAGCCCTCCTCCTTGATGTTGTAGCGCACCGCGTTCTGTACGAGGTTGAGCGCGATCCGCTCCAGCAGGACGCCATTGCCCTGGACGACCGCCGGCTGGCACTCGCCACGGATCTCGACACCCTTCGCCTCCGCCTCGCCGCGCGTCTGGTCGACAGCGCGGGTGGCGACCTCGGCGAGGTCGACGGGCTTTCGCTCGACGAGCTGGTTGTCGCTGCGGGCGAGCAGCAGCAGGCCCTCCACCAGCTGTTCGCTGCGTTCGTTGGTGGCCAGGAGCGTTCTGCCGAGCTGCTGGAGCTCCACAGGAGCCGCCGGATCGGATAGGTGGACCTCCAGCAGTGTGCGGTTGATCGCCAGGGGCGTACGCAGCTCGTGGGAGGCGTTCGCGACGAAGCGCTGCTGCGCCGTGAAGGCCCGCTCCAGGCGTTCCAGCATCTCGTCGAAGGTGTCGGCCAGCTCCTTCAGCTCGTCGTCCGGGCCGTCCAGTTCGATCCTGCGGGACAGGTCGGAGCCGACCACGCGGCGCGCGGTGCGGGTGATCCGGCCCAGCGGCGACAGGACCCGGCCGGCCATCGCGTAACCGAACGCGAAAGCGATGATGGACAGGCCCGTGAGGGCGAACAGCGAGCGGGTGAGCAGGTCGTCGAGCGCCTGCTGGCGCTGGGCGGACATGCACGCCTTGAGTGACCCGTTCAGCTGGTCGTTGTTGACGGCCTCGTTGAGACCGGGGCAGGTGGGGCTCGTGAGCTGGACGTTGACACCGGTCACCTTCAGGGTCAGCTCGCTGCCCTCGTTGATGGCCTGTGCCGCCAGCAGATAGATGATCGAGAGCAGCAGGATGCCGGCGATCAGGAACATCCCGCCGTACAGCAGCGTCAGACGTATCCGGATCGTCGGCCGGACCCAGGGCAGCGCCTGGTCGGGCCGTCTGGGGTCCCAGGTCGGTTTCGGGGGCGCCGAGGGCGGCGCCGGGGTGGTGGCCACGGGCATCAGATCCGGTAACCGGAGCCGGGCACGGTGACGATCACGGGCGGCTCGCCGAGCTTGCGGCGCAGCGTCATGACCGTGACGCGCACGACATTGGTGAAGGGGTCGGTGTTCTCGTCCCAGGCCTTCTCCAGCAGCTGCTCGGCGGAGACCACGGCGCCCTCGCTTCGCATCAGCACTTCGAGGACGGCGAACTCCTTGGGCGCGAGCTGGATCTCCTTGCCGTCCCTGAAGACCTCGCGGCGGTTCGGGTCGAGCTTGATGCCCGACCGCTCCAGGACGGGCGGCAGCGGGACGGTCGTACGGCGGCCGAGCGCCCGGACGCGGGCGGTCAGCTCGGTGAAGGCGAAGGGCTTGGGGAGATAGTCGTCGGCGCCCAGCTCCAGGCCCTCGACCCGGTCGCTGACGTCGCCGGACGCCGTGAGCATCAGTACGCGGGTGGGCATGCCCAGCTCGACGATCTTGCGGCAGACGTCGTCGCCGTGGATCAGCGGGAGGTCGCGGTCGAGCACGACGACGTCGTAGTCGTTGACCCCGATCCGCTCCAGGGCCGCGGCGCCGTCGTACACGACGTCGACGGCCATGGCCTCCCGGCGCAGCCCGGTGGCCACCGCATCGGCGAGCAGCTGCTCGTCCTCGACGACGAGTACGCGCACGTCGCTGTCCTTCCTCTGGGGCCCATCGCCGGAGATCCGGGGAACCGGGCAGGTCGTAGCACTGGTTGTGCGGGCCCATCCTGCCCGCTACGTGCATAAACCGGCGGTAAGACAATGCCGACCGCCGGGCATACGGAAGGAATACGGAAGATTCTTGAATGTGGAGAGGTTTCTCGTGCACAAGCCCTGGGGATGACGAGTGCACACCCGAGATCACGCCCTTACGTGGCATGCCACTACCCGCTCTGTCCCCCAGAGGGAGTGGTGCGTGATCGACCGCCGTCGGCACTTCCAGGTGCCACTTGACCACGACGTCGGCACACCCCCGTGCCATCGACCCACGCCGAGGGGGCGCAATGGACGCATTCACCGCAGGTCTTCTGCAGCGTATAAAGGCCACCGAATCCGATCTCACACGGGCTCGTGAGACGGGCGACGACTTCCTCGCGGAGGTCGAGCAGGAAGAGCTTGAGGACCTGCACCGCCTCGCCGCGGAGCACGGCGTTCAGTTCGGCGCCGCGAACGTGTGACCCGTACGTGAAGGACCCCGGCACCGCGGGACGGTGCCGGGGTCCTTGCCTGTCCGGGTCAGTCGTGCCAGGCGCCGTACTCCTCCAGCAGCGCCTGGAGCGGTTCGAAGACGCCGGGGGTGGCCGCCACCGCGAGGTCGCCGTCGGCCGGGGCGCCGGGACGGCCGCCGGTGAGCGCGCCCGCCTCGCGTGCGACGAGATCGCCGGCCGCGAGGTCCCAGGGGTGCAGCCCGCGCTCGTAGTAGCCGTCGAGCCGGCCGGCGGCGAGGTCGCAGAGGTCGACGGCCGCGGAGCCACCGCGCCGGATGTCCCGCAGCTGCGGGATCAGCCGTGCCGCGACGGCCGCCTGGTGGGTGCGGACGGTGGTGACGTAGTTGAAGCCGGTGGAGACCAGCGCCTGCTCCAGCGGAGGCGCGGGACGGCAGTTCACGGGGCGGTCGTTGAGGTACGCGCCACCGCCGAGCACGGCCCGGAAGGTCTCGCGCCGCATCGGGGCCTCGACGACGCCGACGAGGGTGACGCCGTCCCGCTCGGCGGCGATGGAGACGGCCCAGGTCGGCAGCCCGTAGAGGTAGTTGACCGTGCCGTCCAGCGGGTCGATCACCCAGCGGACACCGCTGCTGCCGGCCGAACTGGCGCCCTCCTCACCGAGGAAGCCGTCGTCGGGGCGGTTCTCCGCCAGAAATCCCGTGATCAGCTTCTCGGCCGCGAGGTCCATCTCCGTGACGACGTCGATGGGGCTGGACTTCGTCGCGGCCACGCCCAGGTCGGCGGGCCGCCCGTCCCGCAACAGCGCCCCGGCCCGGCGCGCGGCCTCCAGGGCGAGGGTGAGGAGTTCGGCGGAGAGGGGGTCGGTGTCAACGTCTGATGTCGACAAGGGCACTGGTACTCCTAAGGAAGGCACCGGGCGATGGGACGGGCGGGCGAGGCGACAGCCCCTAAGGGCTGTCGGCGCCCGCAGCAGCGGGGTGGGGGGTTCGGGCGGGGCAGCAGCCGATCGGGCAGACGTCGTGGCTCGCGCCGAGCGCCCCGAGCGCGCACCGTTCCACCGCGCTCCCCCGCTCTGCCGCCGCGCGCTCCAGGAGCAGGTCGCGTACGGCGGCCACGAACCGCTCGTCGGCGCCCACCGTCGCCGAGCGCCGGACCGGCAGGCCGAGTTCGGCCGCCTTCGCCGTGGCCTCGGTGTCGAGGTCGTACAGCACCTCCATGTGGTCCGAGACGAACCCGATGGGCACCATGACGACCGCGGGGGCCCCCGCGCCGTGCACGGCCTCCAGGTGGTCGCAGATGTCCGGCTCCAGCCACGGGATGTGTGGCGCCCCGCTGCGCGACTGGTAGACGAGCTGCCAGGGGTGCTCGACGCCGGTCTCCTCGCGCACCGTCTCGGCGATCAGCCGCGCCACGTCGAGGTGCTGGGCGACGTACGCGCCGCCCTCGCCGTGGTCCTCGACGGGGCCCGAGGTGTCGGCGGCGGCCAGCGGGACGGAGTGGGTGGTGAAGGCGAGGTGCGCCCCAGCACGTACGTCCTCGGGGAGGTCGGCGAGGGACGCGAGCACGCTCTCGGCCATGGGCCGTACGAAACCGGGGTGGTTGAAGTAGTGCCGCAGCTTGTCGACGCGGGGCGGCTCCAGGCCCTCGTCCGCGAGCGTCGCGAGCGCGTCCGCGAGGTTCTCGCGGTACTGGCGGCAGCCGGAGTACGAGGCGTAGGCGCTGGTGGCCAGGACGGCGACGCGGCGTCTGCCGTCCTTGGTCATCTCCCGCAGGGTGTCGGTCAGATAGGGCGCCCAGTTGCGGTTGCCCCAGTAGACGGGCAGTTCCAGGCCGTTCTCGGCGAAGTCCGTACGCAGGGCCCGGAGCAGGACGCGGTTCTGTTCGTTGATCGGGCTGACGCCGCCGAACAGGAAGTAGTGCTGCCCGACTTCCTTGAGCCGCTCCTTCGGAATGCCCCGGCCACGTGTCACGTTGGCCAGGAACGGAACGACGTCGTCCGGGCCTTCCGGGCCGCCGAAGGACAGCAGGAGCAGGGCGTCGTAGGGAGAAGTCGCAAGCTGTTCGGGCATGCGTCGATCCTGCCATCCGCCACCCGGCGGCGGTGAACCGAGGCACACCGGAGGCCCACCGGGCCGTAAGCTGTCTGCGCCTGTTCATTCCTTACCGCCAGTGCCCGGCGGGCGTACGCGCCGGCTCTCGCGACCGTGCCCACCGGAGCGCCCGTGCCCAGTCCCTACCGCGCGATCTTCACCGCGCCCGGCACTCGGAGTTTCAGCGCGGCCGGTCTTGTCGGCCGGATGCCGCTGTCCATGATGGGCATCGGTGTCGTGACGATGATCTCCCAGCTCACCGGGCGTTACGGGCTGGCTGGCGCGCTGGCGGCGACGCTGGCGATGTCCGCCGCCGGGATGGGCCCGATGATCTCCCGGCTGGTGGACCGGCACGGCCAGCGGCGGGTGCTGCGGCCCGCCGCGCTGACCGCCGTGACGGCCGTCACCGGACTCCTGGTGTGTGCCCAGCGGTCGGCCCCGGAGTGGACGCTGTTCGTGTTCGCCGCGGGCGCGGGCTGTGTGCCGAGCGTGGGGTCGATGGTCCGGGCCCGGTGGGCGGAGCTGTACCGGGGGTCGCCGCGTGAGCTGCATGCCGCGTACTCGTGGGAGTCGATCGTCGACGAACTGTGCTTCATCTTCGGCCCGATCGTCGCGATCGGTCTGTCGACGGCGTGGTTCCCCGCGGCGGGTCCGCTCCTGGCCGCGGTGTTCCTGCTGGTGGGGGTCTTCTGGCTGACGGCGCAGCGGGCCACCGAGCCCGTACCGCAGTCCCGCGAGCACCACACCGGGGGCACAGCGCTGCGCTCCCCCGGTCTCCAGGTGCTGGTGGTGACGTTCGTCGCGACCGGCGCGATCTTCGGCGCCATCGACGTGGTGACCGTGGCCTTCGCGGAGGAGCGCGGCAACAAGACGGCGGCGAGTCTGGTGCTCGCGGTCTACGCGCTCGGCTCCTGCCTCGCCGGTGTCGTCTTCGGGCTGCTGCATCCGCGGGGCAGTGCGTCCAGGAGGTGGCTGGTGGGCGTCGGTGTGATGGCCGTGAGTATGATCCCCCTCCAACTGGCCGGGAGTCTGCCGCTTCTGGCCGTGGCGCTCTTCGTCGCCGGCCTGTCGGTCGCCCCCACGATGGTGACGACGATGGCCCTCGTCGAGGCGCACGTACCTCGTACCAAGCTCACCGAGGGCATGACCTGGACCAGTACCGGGCTGGCCGTCGGAGTGGCGCTCGGTTCGTCCGCCGGGGGATGGGTGGTGGACGCCTCCGGGGCGCGGGCGGGGTTCGCTGTGCCCGTCGTGGCGGGGGTGGCCGCGGCCCTGGTGGCGCTGCTGGGCCACCGCCGACTGCGGGAGCGGCGGCCAACGGACGGGGAGGGGCGCGGGGTTGATGACCAGCACCGGTACAGGCGCGACGGCGAGGACCGCGACAAACACCTGGCGTAACTGGGCGGGGAACGTGAGCGCCCGTCCCACCCGCGCGTTCTCCCCCGCCTCCGTGGAAGAGGTCGCCGACGCGGTCCGTACGGCCGCCGCGGACGGGCTGCGGGTCAAGGCGGTCGGTACGGGTCACTCGTTCACGTCCGCGGCGGCCACCGACGGCCTGCTGATACGGCCCGAACTGCTCACCGGTATCCGTGAGATCGACCGGACGGCCGGCACCGTCACCGTGGCGGCGGGCACCCCGTTGCGGCGCCTGAACGAGGCCCTGGCCAGGGAGGGCCTGTCGCTCACGAACATGGGCGACATCATGGATCAGACCGTCGCCGGTGCGACGTCCACGGGCACGCACGGCACCGGGCGTGAGTCGGCCTCGATCGCGGCGCAGATCCGGGCGCTGGAACTCGTCACGGCGGACGGCTCCGTGCTGACGTGCTCGCCGACCGAGAATCCGGAGATCTTCGCGAGCGCCCGGATCGGCCTGGGCGCGCTGGGAGTCGTGACGGCGATCACCTTCGCCGTGGAGCCGGTCTTCCTGCTTCGCGCACGCGAGGAGCCGATGCACTTCGACCGCGTGACGGCCGACTTCGACGCGCTCGTCGCCGAGAACGAGCACTTCGAGTTCTACTGGTTTCCGCACACCGGCAACTGCAACACCAAGCGCAACAACCGCAGCCAGGGCCCGGCCGCCCCTCCCGGCACGGTCGCCGGCTGGATCGAGGACGAACTGCTCTCCAACGGGCTCTTCCAGGTGGCCTGTTCGGTCGGCCGGGCGGTGCCGAGGACCATCCCCGCTATCGCCAGAATCTCCAGCCGCGCGCTCTCGGCCCGCACGTACACGGACATTCCTTACAAGGTCTTCACGACCCCGCGCCGCGTGCGTTTCGTGGAGATGGAGTACGCCCTGCCGCGCGAGGCAGCGGTGGGCGCGCTGCGCGAGGTCAAGGCGATGGTCGAGCGTTCACCCCTGCGGGTGAGTTTCCCGGTGGAGGTACGGACGGCCCCCGCCGACGACATCCCCCTGTCGACGGCGTCCGGGCGGGAGACGGCGTACATCGCGGTGCATCTGTACCGGGGCACGCCCTACCGCTCGTACTTCACGGCGGCGGAGCGGATCATGACCGCGCACGGCGGCCGGCCGCACTGGGGCAAGGTGCACACGCGGGACGCGGCGTATCTGGCCGGGGTCTATCCGCGCTTCGAGGAGTTCACGGCGGTACGGGACCGGCTGGACCCGGAGCGGCTGTTCGGGAATCCGTATCTGCGGCGGGTCATCGGCGGGTAGCGCCGTCTGTCCTCAACCGCCGGACGGGCCCGGCGCCGGGGCCGTGGACGCCGGGGGCGGGACGGTCTGGCCGCCGGGGTCGCCGTCACCCGATCCGGCGGATCCGCCGTCCGGTTGTGTGGGGTCGGGCGACGGGGCGGTCGAAGGGCCGCCGGTCTCCGGGGTGTTCGGGTTCTGCCCGTCGCCCGGTGCGGTCGGGGCGGGGGTGCCGGTGCCCGCATCCGGGTCAGGGGCGGTGCCCGTGCCGCTGCCGGTGCCGCTACCCGTGCCGCCGCTGCCGTCGCCGGAGGGGGTCGATCCGCCGTCCGACGGCTGATCCGGTTCGGCGGGTGAGGAGTCGCGGTCGGTGTCCCCGCCCCGCACGACGGAGCTGAAGGTCGTCCCTTTGCCGCCGCTCAGGTCCTGGCCGGCGGCCAACTCGTAACCGGTGACGCACACCATCGCCACGGCGAAGACGACCGTCGCCGCGGCGACGGGCCGCTTCCAGCCGCGCACCCGTGTGCCGTACGTGGTGGCTCCCCCGAACTCGTCCTGGGCGGCGGCCTCTTGAGGGGACCGGTCGAAGGGGGCCTGCTCGGGGACGGGGGCCGGCTCGGAGTCGTACACCTGGCGCGTCCTCGGCTTCACCTGGACCGAGACCTCGCGGATCTGGTCGCCGGTGCGCCGGAACAGATGCTGGAAGACCGTGCCGCCGCAGGTGGCGATCACGCTCACCACTCCGGCGCCGATGATCGTGCCGTACACCCCGAGTTTGGAGGCGAACACCGCCGCCGCGATGGCCGCGAGAGCACTGCCCGCGACTTGCGGCACGCTCAGTTCGAGCCGTTGCGTCGCGGTCCGCTCGCCGGTCCGTATGCCCGGATTCCGCCTCTGATCCATCTCCAGCCTCTGCTTGCCCATCTGTGCCACGGTGCACCAGGAAGGGACATTTGAGCGAATCGGATAGTTCCGCTTCTGGAGATTGTGTGAATTGGGACACGTGTGCCGGATACGGACACCCTCTCAACTGCCGCACCCCCGGAGAACTTCGGTGGCGTGGCAGTCCACCCCGATGGCCCGAATGGAGTACTGTGGCGAGCCCTGGGGCCGGACTCCCTCAAAGCGTCCGGGCCTTCGGGAGGGGGCCGAAGTGGCACTCGATCCGGCGGCGCGATGGCACCGCACGGGCGCCTGCTACACAGCGTGACCAGGTCTGTCACTCTGCGTCGCAAACAGGCAACCGTGTCATGAAGGCGTTCCAGGGCCCATGCCCGACACGCCGGGCAACTCGGCAAGGTTGTGGCAGGCTGCACCCGGGCAAGTCACACTCGACTAGCGGAAGCAGCGACGCACGTGACGTCGGCAGGCACCACCCGGGAGGTCCCCATGCCCGAACTGCGTGTCGTGGCCGTCTCCAACGACGGCACACGACTGGTGCTCAAGGCTGCCGACAGCACGGAGTACACGCTCCCCATCGACGAGCGGCTGCGCGCCGCCGTACGCAATGACCGGGCCCGCCTCGGCCAGATCGAGATCGAGGTGGAGAGCCACCTCAGGCCCCGTGACATCCAGGCGCGGATACGATCGGGAGCCTCCGCCGAAGAGGTCGCCCAGATGGCCGGGATCCCGGTCGACCGGGTCCGGCGCTTCGAGGGCCCCGTGCTGGCCGAGCGCGCCTTCATGGCCGAGCGCGCCAGGAAGACGGCGGTGCGCCGCCCCGGCGAGAACACCGGTCCCCAGCTGGGCGAGGCGGTCAACGAGCGGCTGCTCATGCGCGGTGCCGAGAAGGAGACCGCGCAGTGGGACTCGTGGCGCCGCGACGACGGCACCTGGGAAGTCCTGCTCGTCTACCGGGTCGCGGGCGAACCGCACTCGGCGAGCTGGACGTACGATCCGCCCCGGCGGCTCGTGCAGGCCGTGGACGACGAGGCGCGCTCGCTGATCGGCGAGACGGACGACTCGCTCGCCGTCGGCACGAAGGAGCCGAGCTTTCCCTTCGTACCGCGCATCGCGCGACTGCCGAGGGATCGTGAACGCCCGCTCGACCGCGCGCTGGAGCGGCAGACGGAGCGGCCGTCCGCGCCGGAGCCCGACGAGGACACGAGTGAGCGCGACACCCTGACCAGCCTGCTGGAGGCGGTGCCGAGCTTCCGTGGCGACATGGTCGTCCCGGAGCGGCCTTCGCCGCCCGAGCCACCGGCCATCGAGCCCGGCCAGGTGGACGACGAGGAGGAGCCGGTGGCACCGGCCGCGTCGGCGGGTGCGGGGTCCGCGTACGCGGATGTGCTGATGCCACGTTCGGTGGCGGGGCACCGCGACCGGCTGACCGGCACGACGGACCGTCAGGCGGAGGCCGACGGCGTACGGCCCAACCGCCGTGCCGCCGTGCCGAGCTGGGACGAGATCGTGTTCGGTACGCGTCGCAAGAAGCAGGACTGACGGGACAGACGGGACTGACGTCATGGGCCGGGGCGGCCCATGACGTCAGCACGCCGCGCCTCATTGCGGGTCGGGGCCCGTCGCCACCGGGCGTGCGGTGTCCGCCGTCCACTCCGACCAGGAGCCGGCGTACAGCGCTGCCGGGATGCCCGCGATCTCCAGCGCCACCAACTGGTGCGCCGCGGACACCCCCGAGCCGCAGTAGACGCCGATCGCGGGGCCGGTGCCGGGGCCGGTGCCGTCGGCCGTCGCGCCCAGGGCCTTGAACCGGGCGGCGAGCGTCGCGGCCGGGAGGAAACGGCCGTCGGCGTCCACGTTCTCGGAGGTGGGCGCCGACACCGCGCCCGGAATGTGCCCGCCGACGCGGTCCAGCGGTTCGACGTCGCCCCGGTAGCGCTCCGCCGCCCGCGCGTCGAGCAGCAGCCCCTCGCGGGCCAGCGCGGCGGCACCGTCCGCGTCGAGGAGCGGCAGCGCACCGGGTACGGGGCTGAAGTCACCCTCCTCCGGCGCCGGGATCTCGGTGGTCAACGGGCCGTCCCAGCCTGCGAGTCCGCCGTCCAGCACCGTCACGTCCCGGTGCCCGGTCCAGCGCAGCATCCACCAGGCGCGGGCCGCCGCCCAGCCCAGACCGGCGTCGTAGACGACGACAGGCGTGCCGGATGAGACGCCCGCGCGGCGCATCGACGCGCCGAACGCGCCGACGTCGGGCAGCGGATGACGACCGCCGGCGCCGGGCGGGGCGGACAGTTCCGCTTCGAGGTCGACGAAGACGGCGCCGGGCAGATGGCCGGCGTCGTACTCCGGGCGGCCGGGCGGGGCGCCGGGGACGTAGCGGACGTCGAGCAGGACGGGCGGCCGGGGTCCGGCCGTCGCGTCGGCGAGTTCGGACGCGGAGATGATGGCAGTCGTCATGCGTGCCATCCTCGCGCACCGGCACGGCCGTTCGGCCCCGACCCGTTGCGTGAGACCGCCGCGACGCGACGTCCACGTCAAAACGGTCAACCTCCTGCTAGATCACGCCAAAAGCGGCGCGGCCGGGGCGCGCGGCGGGACGGTGGGTGGAACCATCTGTCCTCCACATGTCCATCACGATCACAGCCGTCCGCGAACGGTTCGAGGAGAGTGCGACGATGACCACGGCAGCGATCCGGCGCAGACCCGGCACGCCGTGCTGGGTGAGTCTGATGGTGCACGGCCTTGGCACGACGCAGGACTTCTACGGGGCGTTGTTCGGCTGGAGCTTTGTCCAGGTGCCGGGGGCCCAGCAGTTCGGCCCCTATGTGCGGGGGATCCTGGACGGGAACGAGGTCGCCGGAATCGGCCAACTGCCGCCGGATCGACGGCTGCCGCTGGCGTGGACGACATACCTCGCGACGAACGACGCCGACGCGACGGCCGAGGCGATCAGGGGCTGCGGCGGCACCGTCGGGGTGGGGCCGCTGGACGCGGGCGAGGAGGGGCGCATCGCGATGGCATCGGATCCGGCCGGCGCGCTCTTCGGTATCTGGCAGGCGCAGGCGCACACCGGCACGGCGGTGGCCGGGCCGCACGGGACGCCGGTCTGGAACGAGTTGGTGACCGGCGAGGCCGTGTGGGTGAGCACCTTCTACCAGTCGGTCTTCGGGTACGAGTTGGAGACGGCCGGCCGGGACGAGAACGACGGTGACGACGGCGGCGACGACGTGGTGACGCTGCGCCTCGACGGGCGGCCGGTGGCGACGCTGCATGGGCTGGGCGATGGACTGGGCCGGATCCGGGGGTCGTACTGGATGACGTACTTCGAGGTGGACGACACGGACGTCGCGGTGCGGCGTGTCGTCGAGTTGGGCGGACATGTCATCGACCCGCCGCGGGAGACGGCAGCGGGACGGGTCGCGACCGTGGCGGATCCGGAGGGCGCGGTCTTCAGCGTGGTGCGGTCGGCGACTCGCTGAGCCGTGGGAGTGGCGGTCGACGAGCAGGACAGCGGAAACGTCGCCTGTTCTGCTGTCCCGGTCGACCGAAAGGGCAACTCGCCACAGAGATCCCGGCGGCTCCGTCCGGTCAACTCGAGTCATTCGCTGCAATCTTGCGGGGGCGGCTCCCCCGATGGTGATAGCCGATGCTCCGGACGCCGCGCAGTTGGTCTCTCCGATGCCATCACCTGTACCGGGCAGGTCAACGCGCTTCCCCGGTGGACTCGGCCGCGACCACCTGGTCCGCGATGCCCCTGTCCGGCTCGGGGCCCTCACTGGCCCGGCCACCGCCACTGATCCACGAACGAGCTAGGTCAAGTAGTCAACCAGGGCCGCACGGGCCCCGGAGGACAGCCACTCCGTGTCCAGTTCGCTCAAGGTGAGCCGCAGGGTCTCTTCCCTCATGACCGGGATCGCCGCCACCAGGAGGTCCTCGCCGCCGAACAGTGGCTCCACGAACTGGAAATATCCCGCGCCGCTCACGGATTCGTTGGAGCTCCGCAGGACCGTCTCGACGAAATCGAAACTCCTCGCCACGAGATCGTCGTCACGGCCCTTCTCCAAGAGCGCCGGCCGCAGCAGACCTAGGAAGACATCCGAAAGGAAGTCATAGAGGTCAAACCATTCCATACTGCCTGACACGGCCCGGGCCGCTGGCACCCCGGCCGCGGCCTCAATGATGTGCCGAGACTCCGGAACCACCCGGAGCAGCAGACCTGGAATCTCTCGCCTGCCCAATTCCGGCATTTCTGCACCTCTCAATGAGACCTCGTAGCGGGCGGCCGGGTCCGGGCCGGGTGGGTTTCGGTGCGCCGGCCGGCGTGCCTGACTCCGCCCGCGGCCGGCATCCGCCCCACGCTCCGCCTGTGCTATCCGGCCGCAGGTGCGACGTCTGTGGTGGCCCCCGTGCTGAGGTCCGCAGGGGTCGGGAGGTCACGGGGCTCCAGCTTGCCCGGATCCCGGTCGTGCGCGACGCTTCCACCCGCTTCACCGCCCTCGAACTGCGTGCGGTACAACTCCGCGTAGCGCCCCTCCGCACGGAGAAGGTCTTCGTGTGTGCCCCGTTCCACGATCCGGCCGTCCTCGACCACGAGGATCAGATCAGCGGCCCGTACGGTGGAGAGCCGGTGCGCGATCACGACGGCGGTACGGCCTTCCAGAGCTTCGGCGAGCGCCGCCTGGACCGCGGCCTCAGAGGTGTTGTCGAGATGCGCGGTCGCCTCGTCGAGGATCACGACACGCTGACGGGCGAGCAACAGCCGGGCGATGGTCATGCGCTGGCGTTCACCGCCTGAGAGCCGGTAGCCGCGCTCGCCGACGACGGTGGCGAGCCCGTCGGGCAGTGACCGGACGAGACCGTCGAGGCGGGCCCGGCGCAGGACGTCCCACAGCTCGTCGTCGGTGGCTTCGGGCCGGGCGAGCAGCAGGTTCGCGCGAACTGACTCGTGGAAGAGGTGACCGTCCTGGGTCACCATGCCGAGCGTGTCGCGGAGGGACCGGGCCGACAGGTCGCGTACATCGACACCGCCGATACGGACGGTGCCCGCGTCGGTGTCGTAGAGGCGTGGGAGCAGTTGCGCGATGGTCGACTTGCCCGCGCCGGACGAGCCCACGAGGGCGACCGTCTGGCCGGGCTCGGCGCGGAACGAGATCCCGTGGAGCACCTCGGCGCCGCCGCGGGTGTCGAGCGAGGCGACCTCTTCCAGCGAGGCCAGGGAGACCTTGTCGGCGGAAGGGTAACCGAAGCGTACGGCGTCGAACTCGACGGAAACCGGCCCGTCGGGAACCGGCCGCGCGTCGGATCGCTCCACGATGAGGGGCTCGAGACCGAGGATCTCGAAGACCCGCTCGAAGCTGACGAGGGCGCTCATCACCTCGACGCGGGCGCCGGCGAGCGCGGTCAGCGGCGCGTACAGGCGGACGAGAAGCAGGGAGAGCGCGACCACCGCGCCGGGGTCGAGGCTGCCGCGCAGGGCGTACGAGCCGCCGAGCCCGTAGACGAGCGCCAAGGCCAGGGCGGAGACGAGTGTCAGGGCGGTGATGAACGTGGACTGCGCCATGGCCGTACGGACCCCGATGTCCCGTACCCTGCGGGCCCGCGCCGCGAACTCGGCGGACTCGTCGTCGGGCCGCCCGAACAGCTTGATCAGGGTTGCGCCCGGGGCCGAGAACCGCTCAGTCATCCGGTTGCCCATCGCGGCGTTCAGGTCGGCGGCCTCCCGCTGAAGCCTCGCCATACGCGTGCCCATCCGGCGCGCGGGCACCACGAACACGGGCAGCAGGACGAGCGCGAGGAGCGTGATACGCCAGGAGAGGGTGAGCATCACCGCGAGGGTCAGTAGCAGGGTCACCACATTGCTGACGACACCGGAGAGCGTGTTGCTGAAGGCGCGCTGTGCACCGATCACATCGTTGTTGAGCCGGCTGACCAGGGCTCCGGTACGGGTACGGGTGAAGAACGCGACAGGCATGCGCTGGACGTGGTCGAAGACCGCGATCCGCAGATCCAGGATCAGCCCCTCGCCGAGGGTCGCGGAGAGCCGGCGGCCGAGGAGGCCGAGACCGGCTTCGGCGAGGGCGATGAGCGCGATCAGCAGAGCGAGCCGGACCACGAGGCGCTCGTCGCCGCCGGACACGATCGCGTCGACAACGCGGCCCGCGAGGACGGGAGTCGCGACCGCGAGCAGCGCGGTGGCGACCCCGAGCAGGACGAACTGGATGATACGGCGGCGGTGCGGCCGGGCGAAGCCGCCGATTCTCCGGAGGGTGGCGCGGGCGAACGGTCTGCGCTCGGAGCGGGCGTTCATGACGTTGTGCAACTGCGTCCAGGCTGTGGTCTCCATACTCATGAGAGGACCGTAGAACCTCAACCAACCTTCAGGTCAAACCGCGTCGCGTTTTCCGAGGTACGGGACAAGGAGGGACAAGGAGTAGGCGCGGGCCTGGGTGATCTCCGAGATCGCCGGCCACAAGAAGCCGGACGGGGCCCCACCGAAATGACGTTCCGCGCAGGGGACGGCCCGCCGTCCCGTGAGGGTATGGGTCCTCTCGGCATCCTGCGGGCCGCCACTCACCGTGCCACGGGGAGTTCCACGTTCCGCATCGCCTTGCTGAATTCCCGGGGCGTGGACCGGCCGGCGAACAGGTTGCCCACCTCGGTACGCAGGGGGTCGCGCCAGGCCGGGTGTACGGCTTTCTCCCAGCTGAGGGTGTACTCCGGGGCCTTCTGTACCAGGTCGTACTGGAACCAGGCGAACTCCGGGTACGGCGCGTGGTCGAGCAGCTTCGCCGCGGCGGTCGTGGCGGGAACCTCGCCGGCCCGCAGGAGGGCCTGGCTGTGTGCCGTACCGGTGAACTCCTTGAGCAGGGCGACGGCGGCGAGCCGGTCTTCGGTACGGGCGCTCATCGTCAGATAGCCGGCCGGGGTGCCCAGCAGACTCTTCGGCTTCCCCTTGCCGTCCTCGATCGCCGGGAACGGTACCCACCCCAGGTTCTCGGCGGTGAACGCCGGGAACCTGCGGGCGAGCTCCGCGTGCTGCCCGGACTCCGCCAGGAGCAGGCCGGCCCGGCCTCTGGCGAGAAGGACGGCGGCCTCGCTGTCGGTGCCCGCCGCACCGCCGTCGACACCGAACGCGCCGCTGTCGAGCAGGGAGATGATCTCCTGCGCCGCGTGCAGCACGGCACGGTCGTTCCACGCGCTGTTGTCCCCGGACCGGACGCGGTCGGCGACCTCAGGGCCGCCGATACGCTCCACCAGGTACTCCAGCCATCTCGCCGCGGCGGCGGGATCGGCTCCGGCCAGCGCGACGGGTATGACGTCCGCGGTACGCAGCCGGGCCTCGGCCTTCTTCAGATCCGCCCAGGTGGCGGGCGGCCTGAGGCCGAGATCCGCGAACAGGGCGCGGTGGTAGAACAGGACGACGGGCCGGGTGCCGCGGACGGGGATGCCGAAGGGGCGGTGGTTGACGGCACAGCCGTTCAGGACGCCGGGCAGCAGCTTCTCGCCGAACTCGGGGTACTCCTCGGTGAGGTTGTACAGGTCGACCAGCCGGTGCTCCTCGGCGGAGACGCGGATGGCTCCGGCGCTCCAGGTGAAGAGGAGGTCCGGGCCACGCCCGCCGTCCAGGGCCGTCTCCAGCACGCGGGCGTACGACGACGCCGGGGCATTACGGAGTTCGGCGGTCGCCTCCGCTCCGGTCTTGGCGGGCGACTCGTTGAAGCGGCGGACCGTCGCCGCGTGGATTCCGGTGGTGTAGTCCTCGGGAACGAGGACGCCGAGAGGCTCGGTGGCGGTGACGTCGTTGCCCGCGCTCGAGTCACACCCGGCCACACCGGCGGCAAACACGGTGGAGGCTCCGGCACCGAGGAAGCACCGTCTGCTCATGGACACGATGGAGTCGTCCCTTTCGTCAACCGCGTCAACCGCGACGACCGTGCGGTGTTCGGGGTGGGAGCCGGGGCGGGTGAGGTCAACTCGCCCGGACAGGACCTAGCAGCCGTGCCACTGCCGCGAGGCGGTCATGCCCACATGAGTGTGGTCGTTGTGACCCGGGAACCCCTGGCCGAGGATCTCCCTGAAGCCGGAACTCTTGGCCTCCTCGTGGACCTTGCAGCGCCAGGTCTGGCTGCCCGGCATATCGGCGGCGTCCCCGTAGGTGTGCCGGCTGCCGGTGACACCGCCCACTGCCGCGTTGCAGCTGTTCGAACGGAAACCGCTGGAGATCTGGACCGCGCTGCCGCCGAGCTTCGCGCGCAGCGCCTCCAGCTTCCACATGCTCTTGCGTGCGTTGGCCTTGGCGGCGGTCGCCGACACCGCGCCGCCCGCCCAGTCGGAGTTGCACTTGTTCCACTCGGCGTACGAGAAATGGATGGGCGTGCAGTCCGAGTCCTGCAGCGCGTAGATCTTGTTGACCGTCTCGCTGCCGGCGATCCCGTCGGCCTGAAGGCCGTACTGCCTCTGGAACTTACGGACCGCCTCTTTGGTACGCGTGCCGTAGACCCCGTCGGTGGACAGCACTTCGCCGCTCTCCACGAACCCGGCGACACGGATCTGCAGGCGCTCCACCGAGGTGCCCTGGCTGCCCTGATCCAAGGGCAGGCCGGTGATCGGCTGGCCGCAGTTGGATGCGGCCTGCGCGGAACCGGCGGTGACTGTCACACCGATAATGGCGCCAGTCGAGATCATGACAAGTGCGAGTGACGTGTGCAGCGCTTTTCTGAGCATGGCGACTCCTGTGTGTCGTGGGGCGATTTTTGACAAGGACCTCCTCGGCCCGCGTCGGGCCGACGTCTCGCGGGGATGCCATGAGAGCGGCATCCCCGCGAGGTGCAGGCCCGTCAGCCTCGGCTACGGGGAAGCCGGGCTCAGGTCGCCCACGCGTCGCAAGCGCCGCCGAGCACCCATCGGTGCGAGCTGATGGAGTCGTTGGCCGAGACGCCGGAGGAGAAGTCGTTGTCGGAAAGGCTGGAGGCGAAGCGCTCGCTGCTCTTCAGGCAGATGTTGCCGCCGGTCCAGTCCATGCCGGTTCCGTTGAAGAACTGGACCACGTCGCTCCCCTTGTTGAGGACGGACGTCGCCTTGTTGGTGTCGCCGCCCTGGAAGCTGCCGCCACTGTCGCCCCAGTTGGAGTCGTTTCCGGCGGCCTTGCCGAGGAACCCGACGCAGTTGGCACCGCTGTAGGCGTACATGTACGTGCTGGTCGCGCCTGCGTACTCGTTGTCACAGGGCAGGGCGGCGTGCGCGGCGGAGACGGGGACAACGGTTCCGAGAGCGGCCATGGCCAGGACGGTCAGGGCAGCGGGCAGTTTCCTCATGCGTGTAACTCCTCGATCATCTGTCGGGTCGGACTCTCCGCGCCATGAGGCCACGGAAAATTTCTGTTCGGCAGCTACCGGCTTTCTGGGTTCCTGGCCCGGGAAAGGGCGGTCATCCTCATCTGCCGATAGTTCGCGAATTCTTCGGGATAATCATTCAGCGTCTTTTTTCGGTATTCTCCTTCGAGAGAGCGCGCGGTCTCCCCGAGGGATGTCTCGCGGGCACACTCGGCCTCGGCAACAGCCAATTTCACTTCGGCCCTCTGGGCTTGGGACGCATTCATCCCTTTGACCAGAGAGTCTCGTTTCTGGCGTATCTCATCCGGGTTCTTGAAGGGGTTTCCCGACTCGTTCATGCATCGGGACCATGCCGTGACCGCGGTGACCAGGCGCGTGTCCCGGTGAATCCGCGGGACATACAGCGGAGTCAGCCCGGTCACGGTCTTCTCGGCCCGGAACCAGGTCGGATAGTCGACGTAGAGCCGCTCCCGCGCCTCGGCGAGGCAGCCTTCCCGTGGTGTCTGGACGGTGCCACCGGCCGGCAGCTCGACGGAGATGTTGTCGGCGAAGTCGCCCTCGAGCGCGCGGGAGTAGCGGATGCGCTCCTTCTTGGGAAGTGCGTTGTAGTAAGCGGCATTGGGGTCACTGCGGCGTGCCTTCTCGGCCGCGATCTCGAGAGGCCGGCCGTAGCCGTACCGGCGCGCCCAGTCGACGTCGTCCACCACGTACACCCCGACCTTGCGTTGCTCGACGCCGGCCACCGGCACCGGCCAGTAGGGGTGGCCCTGGCGCTCCATGCACTTCTCGACAAGTTCTCGCTCCGCGCGGTCGATCTCGACCTCTTCCGCGACGGTCAGGTCTCTGACCCGCTCACCCGCCACGTCGACCGCTTCACCTTTCCGCGGCTGCTCCGTGTCCTTCGGGTTTTCGCTCCCGACCACGCAGCCGACCGCCAGGCAGGCAATGAAAGCCACGGACAGAAGGACGGAGGATTTCACCTTCATTCGGCACGTCCTCCTTCTCTCTTCACCGGTTCTCAGGATTTCCGTCGGACTTCGAATCGCACCGGAGGTTCTCCCCTCGGGCGGGTCAATACCGAAAGTTACGCGCAGGACGGGAGAAAGGCATGTCACGCGAACGCGTGACAACGCGGCCGTCCGGTACCGGCAGTGGGGCAGCGCCGCTCGGGCGGGAGCCGCCAGGCCTTGAAGGTGGCCATGACCTGTTCCGGCAGCCCTTGTCGGTCCAGCACTCCACGCCGCGCGGGCCGGGGGTTCGCCCTAGGCCGTGTCTGACAAATAGCGCCGTCCGCCCTTGGGGCGGGGCGCGCGGCGTCCGGTGCGTGCGATCGCAAGGCGGAGGATCGCTCTCGTACTGGGCGTACTCGGGAGACTCCGACAACGCGGCGAGCGTGCGTGCCGGGCGTCGCGCGCCAGGCGGGATTTGTCAGACACGGCCTAGGCGCCCGCGCGGAGATCATCACGCTCAGGCGCGGGGGTGGTTCAGTTCGCGCCAGTCCCGCGGTGAGATTCCGTACGTCCGTTTGAACACCTTGCTGAAGTGCGTCGCGTCCACGAAGCCCCAGCTCCGCCCTATCGCCGCGACGGTCCGCAGCCGCCCCTTCGGGCCGGCCAACTCCCGCCTGCATTCGGCCAGTCGGCGAGTACGGATCCAGTCTCCGAGGCTGATGCCCGACCGGGACAGCACCACGTAGAGATGACGCACGGAAATGCCGTGGGCGGCGGCTATCCGCGCCGCCGACAGATCCCGATCAGCCAGATGCTCCCGGATGTATTGATTGATCCGCAGGCTGAGTGTCGCCTCCAACGGCGCCTTGGCCAGGCCGGAGTTGCCGTGCTGGGACGTCAGGACGGCACGGAGGAGTTCGACACTGGGTTCCACGACAGCGTCGGCAGGCACACCCTGGTGCAGTTCGTCCGTGACGGCCAGTTGGGAGAAGTAGGTGAAGGCGAGGCGCGCGACGGGGTTGTCGGATCCCAGGGGGACCGCGGTCATGTCTCGTAGCAATCGGTCGGGGAGCGCGAGTGCCGCGCGGGGGAAACGGATGAAGCGGTGGTCGACTCCCTCGTCGAAGAGAAGCGTGTAGGGAGCGATCGACTCGAAGACGGCGCAGTGTCCCGGCCCCAGCAGGCACTCGCGACCGTTCTGCACCACCATGCTGCTGCCCGTCATCTGAACACCCAGAGTGACAGCCGGCTCCTCGTCCTTCCGGGCGAGCCGCCCCGTGCGACTGAGGGTGACCGCGGTCGCACGCGCCGAACAGACCCTGAGGGGCCCCACGGTGCCGAGCCCGATGCGAACGGAGATGTCCTCGGCCGGCGGACCGTGGTCGATATCGACCGCCACCATGGATTCCCACACCGCGTTCCGGACCACTTCCTCCCGGTCCCGCGGCGGTATGAACGCGGTGTCCAGGACCGGACTCATGAGGCCGGCCTCCGTCCGCCGCGGTCATGGCCCCTGCCCGGCAGTACCTCGGCCCGCTCCCCCACAAGACCCCCCTCGACACAGCCTGTTCCCGACGTCAGTCTGGCCGGATTCCCTCTCGCTTCGCAACGGCTTCGACGGGCACACGCGAGACGCTCACCTGATACGGCGCCTGATACGGCGCCTGGAGCTGTGCACCACTGACACAGTTCCCGGCACGGATGACACAGTCCGAAGCCCACGATGCCCCTATGGTCCATGGACGAGGCCGGCGAAAAGGGAATGCGGTCGAATCCCTTGCCCTTGTCGGCGGAGGCGGGAATTCCCCTGATGGAGGCGGCGTGTTGACGCAAGGGCCCGCCCAACTCCAGCTTCGCCGCAAGTCCGCACGCCTGGCCGCTGTCCTGAGAGCAGTGAGTGCCGTTGGAGCAGCCGTGGTCGCCCTGGTCGGCTTCGCACCCCCCGCCCGCCCTCTCTGGGTGGCCGTCGCCGTCGTCGGACTGCTTCTGTGGAGCGGCCTGTTCACCGTTCTGACCCTCCGGCCGGAACCTCGTCCCTGGCTCTACGCCGGTGACACCGCCGCCGTTGTGGTGCTCTGCCTGGCGCAGGACAACCTGGTCCCGGCCGAGGTCCTGGGAGCGAGTACGGGCTCCGGATGGATCGACATGGTCGCCCGCACCGGCGTCCTCATCGCCCAGTTCATGCTGCGGCAGCCCCTGGCGTTGGCCGCGGCGACCGCCATCGCGGCGGCTCACGCGGTGGGTGCCGGCGCGCGAGACGCCTCCGTCGTCCTGGTGCTCCAGGGGCTGCTCGCCGCCGCTGTCGTGTTCCTGCTGCGGCGTGGAGCGCGCAGGGCGGACCTCGCGCTGTCCGAGGAGGCGTCGGCGCGCGCGTCGGGGCGGGCCCGGTCCGCCGCCCGCACCGACGAACTCGACCAGCAGCGGCTGTTGCACGACACCGTGCTCGCCACGCTCACGATGGTGGGCACCGGCACCATCACCCGTGACTCCGCCGCGCTGCCGGAACGGGCCGCGGCCGACCTGGCCGTCATTGAAGACCTGCGGGCACACCCCGGTGCGGCACGCGTGGTGGCGCACGACCCCACACCGCTGGATGTCGCGCTGCGCGGCGTCGTACTGACGCACCGCGTCGGTCTCATGCCACTGGACATCGAGTTCGACGTGCCGCCGCTGGACCTGCCCCACGAGGTCGTGGAAGCCCTCACGCAAGGGATCGCAGAAGCCCTGACCAACGTGGCCCGGCACGCGAACACTCGCACTGCCCGGGTCACGGCCAGACGCATCGGGGAGGGCGTCGCCGTCGAAGTCCACGACAGCGGACGCGGGTTCGACCCCGCGGCTGTTCCCTCCCACCGACGCGGGCTGCGGGAATCGCTCTACGGCCGGATGAGTGCCGTGGGCGGCAGCGCCCGGGCGGCATCGTCCCCCGGTGCCGGCACGCGGGTCCTGCTGAGGTGGGAACCATGACCGCCGACGTCGTCAACGGTGTGGTCGCCAACCGTTTTGGCAAGGTTGTCGATATCGGGCTGGTGGCGATCGTCGGTGTCTGGCACCTGGGTCTGGACACCCTGCGGGTGCTCAGGGGCTGGCCGGTGTACGAGCCGCAGGCCGCCGCCGCGGGTGCTTGGCTGGCCCTCACGGTCATCCAGACGGCCGGTTCCGTCCTGCTGCTGCGTTCCGCACTCAGCGCGCACACCGCGCGGATGCTCGCGGGGGCGGCGCTCCTCGCCTGTGTCGTCGCCACCGCCACGTACCCGCCGGGCGGGGCGATCAGCGACGTGAGTTGGGCGTGGAACACCGTGGGCTGGTTCGGCATGCTGCTGCTGATGCAGCGTCCGCTGTGGGAGCTGATCACCCTGCTCGGCGCCAACACGGCTGTCACGGTTGGCTTCCTGGCCGCCGACGACGCGCTCGACCACGTCACCGTCTCCCGTCTGCTGGCCTCGGTGTACGTCACCGCCGGTGTCCAGTTGACCTTCGCGTACCTGGTACGGCAGCTCAACGTCGCCGCGAGGGAAGCCACCGAGATCGCCGCGGGACAGGCGGACCACCTCGCCCGCGCCACCGCTGACGAAACCGTGCACGCCGAGCGCCGGCGCCGCTACGAGTACCTGCGCATCAGAGTGGAACCGCTGCTTCGTGGTCTGGCGGAACGTCAACTGGACCCGGGGGAAACCGTCGTACGCCGACGCGCCGCCGTGGAGGCGGCACGCCTGCGAAGACTGTTCGTGGAGACGGACGACACCCCGCACCCGCTCCTGCACGAACTGCGTGCCTGTGCCGATGTCGCCGAGCGGCGCGGCGTACGCGTGACCCTGCTGAGCTACGGCGACCTGCCCGACCTGCCGACATCCGTCCGCCGAGAACTGACGGACGGAACCCTCCTGGTCATGGCCACCGCCACCACCCGAGCGCGGGTGACCGTCGTTTCCACGCCCGAGGAGGTCGCGGTCAGCGTGGTGGCCGACGCCCCACCGGAAACACTCGTGGAATCGCCCGGCCCGCTCACCGTATCCGCCGTTTACGACCAGGAGGAGAACCAGTTGTGGTGGGAAACCCGATGGCCCCTACGCCCGGCTCCCTGACCGTCGCCATCATCGACGACCATCCTGTCGTCATCGAAGGGATCCAGACCTGGCTGTCCGAAGAGCAGCGAATCTCGGTGCGCCACACGGGCGAAGCCTCGGATGTGGCGCCCGGCATCGCGGACGTCCTCATTCTCGATCTGAACCTGCACGGCCGACTCGTCATCGACGACATCGTCACGCTGGCCGCGGCGGGTCAACGGGTCATCGCCTTCTCGCAGTTCACCGAGCAGCGGGTGGTGCTCGAATCGCTGGAGGCCGGGGCCTGCGAGTTCGTCGCGAAGAACGAAGGCCGCGCCCACCTGGTGAACGCGGTGCTGGCGGCGGCGGGAGACAGACCGTACGTCACACCGACGGCCGCGGGAGTCCTTGTGGGCGACCGCGGCGCGAACAGACCCAGACTCTCCTCCCAGGAACGCACCGCGCTGCTCTGGTGGTTCCAGTCCATGTCGAAGGCTTCGGTCGCCCGGCGCATGAATGTGTCCGTCCACACGGTGGACGTCTACATCCGCCGGGCGAGAGTCAAGTACGCCCAGGTCGGCCGGTCGGCCCCGACCAAGGCGGACATGCTGGCGCGAGCGATCGAGGACGGTCTGGTGAGGCCCGACGACATCACGGGCTATGAGTCGGCGGCGGTCGGCGTGGGTTGACCTCAGTGGGAGGCCACGGGCAGGACGTCCGGGGACAGTGCGGCGGCCCTGGCCGTGGCCGATGTCATACGGCGCCGGTGGTGGCGGCGGCACAGCACCTCGTAGCCGACCTCGTCCTCGGACTGGTGCACGTCGCCGACCACGACCTGGGCGCCCTCGACCACCATCACC